>DATLCA010000041.1:0-12479 GCA_035526605.1 Pyrinomonadaceae bacterium
GCCTTGTGGTAGGGCATTATCAAATGCGCGCGGGACGAAACTTTCAGACGCTCCGGCGTTATCGAAATTCCCTGCGAGGTCATCTGATCGATCTCTTCGAAGAACGCTTTAGGATCGATGACCATCCCGTTGCCGAGAACGCACGTCGATTCCTCATGGATGATTCCCGACGGAAGCAGCCGCAACACAAATGCTTTTTCGCCGACGTAAACACTGTGCCCGGCATTGTGCCCGCCCTGGTAGCGTGCGACGACGTCGAACCGGTCCGCGAGCAGATCGACAACTTTTCCCTTACCTTCGTCACCCCACTGGGCGCCGATAATCACGATTATCATATTGGTTGATTGGAGTGTAATCGTCAGCCCAGACTAGATGGCCGGATAATGCCTTGAGGATTACGGCTTATTCTACCAGAGGCGCGGGTCTTCGGCGAGAAGTGCGAAAACGAAGAAGTCGTGCAGCCTGTCGTGGATGACCTCCGCCTGGCGCAGAAGCGCTTCTTTGCGGAAGCCAAGCCTAATCGGAACCGCAGCGCTGCGAGCGTTTTCGGTCGAGCACCGGATCTCGACGCGGTTGAACCCGAGCTCGTCGAACGTATACTCGATCAAACGGCGAGTCGCCGCCGTGACGATGCCTTTCCCTTCTTCAACCTTCGCGATCCAATATCCGATCTCGGTCTTGCGTGCTTCCCAGTCGAAGTAAACGAATCCGATCGATCCGATCAACTTATCGCCGCGGAAGATGCCGAGCCCAAGATTTTTCTTTTCCTTTCGGTTCGCGATCGCGTTAGTGAGAAATTTCCGCGAGTCTTCCATAGAGTACTCGTTCGTCATCCACCGCATGAACGTCTGCAGGTGTGCCCTTTCCTGAATCACGATGTCATACGCATCGAGCAGATCGGATTCTTCCCAGGCGCGTAAAGTTACACCTTCGGAAAGCTCGAACTCCGTTCTCAGTTGTTCCGTGTCCATTCGTATAGCTCGACGTATTTCCGCGCCGCATTCTCCCAGGAATTATCGATTGCCATGCCGTTGCGCTGGATTCTTCGCCAGGTTTCCGGGTCCGCGTAGTCGAACAACGCTTCATAGATCCTTTCCAGGAACATGTCGGCGCTATAGGGCCCGAATTTGAAACCATTGCCACTTCCGTTGACCGCGTCGAAGTTCTGCACCGTATCATCCAGCCCGCCGACGGCTCGAACGATTGGTACCGTGCCGTATCGCAACGAGTACATCTGGTTCAACCCGCAAGGCTCAAACTTCGAAGGCATCAGGAACATGTCCGCACCAGCTTCGATCTTATGCGCGAGCGGTTCGCTGTATCCGCGATAAATACCAACCTGCTGCGGCGCGTAATTGCGCAACGATTGCCAGAAATCTTCGTAACGCTTTTCACCGGATCCAAGAGAGATTATGTACGCACCGGTTTCGAGAACTTCTCCCGCAACCTGCATCATCAGGTCGATTCCCTTCTGAGCGGTAAGGCGGGTAATGTTTGCGAGGATCGGGCGATCTAGGTTAACCGGAAGCGAGAATGTCTCGAGCAACTCTCTCTTGCATTCGCGTTTGCCGGAGAGATCGTTGATATTGAAGTTCCTGGGGATCTCTTTATCGGTCGCCGGATCCCAGACCTCATAATCTACACCGTTCGTAATTCCTATCAATCTGTTTGCACGCTGCCGAGTGAGCCACTCGAGGCCGTAACCGTTCTCGGCAGTCTGGATCTCTTGCGCATAGCGACGCGAAACAGTCGAAAGCGTATCAGAGGTTTCGAGACCGGCCTTCATTGCAGACGCGTATCCGTTAAATGAGAATGCGCTTCGGGCCAGATCGGATCCGAATCCAAGATTCCATAACTCGCCCGTACCGAATCCGCCCTGATACGCCATGTTGTGGATCGAGAAAACGGTGCGGGAATTCTGCCAGTAGGCATCCCACCGACGTGCGGCCGTGATTTCTACGGCGGCAAATCCGCAGTGCCAATCGTTCAGATGGATTATGTCGGGTGGCGGCCCGATACGTTTCAGCAGAGCGAGGGCCGCATGATTGAAAAACGCAAAACGTTCGTAATCTTCCGTGTAGCCATAGATTGAGTCGCGATGAAAATACGACGGGGCGTCTATGAGGAACGCGGGCGAGCCGTTGGCTTCACTGTAGAAAGCTTTGGCAGGGTAGGTGCCGCCTCGCCAGTCAACATTCAGATCCTCGATCGCGGTATTCCAGAGATACTCGGCCTTCGTTTGTAGATAGCACGGCGTGATGAGAACTGAATCGACGCCGACCGCTTTTAATGCCTTTGGTAATGCGCCCGCAACGTCCCCAAGACCACCGGTCTTGGAGTACGGGACGGCCTCAGATGAAATCACCGCAACGCGCATATTCGGACAACGAACTTCAGTTTGTTGCTTTGGAAATAAGAAACTCCGGTTCGCTGTCCATCAGCTTACCGGAGTTTGCGAATGAGCGGCAAACCGAAGTTTGCCGTACGTTAAGTCTGCATCGAAGCCAGGAACTCGGCATTCGTCTTCGTCTTGCTGAGACGCTCCAGAACGACTTCCATCTGCTCAACAGGCGACAGAGGATTCAGAACTCGGCGCATTACCCAGATACGGTTCAGGTCTTCCTTGCCGATGAGCAATTCTTCCTTACGAGTTCCCGAACGCTGAAGGTCGATCGCCGGGTACAGGCGTTTGTCCGAAAGTCTGCGGTCGAGATAAATTTCCGAGTTACCTGTTCCCTTAAACTCTTCGAAGATGACATCGTCCATACGCGAGCCGGTGTCGATCAAGGCCGTCGCGATGATGGTCAGCGATCCGCCTTCTTCTATGTTGCGCGCTGCGCCGAAGAAACGTTTCGGTCTCTGCAGAGCATTTGAATCGATACCACCGGACAGGATCTTTCCGGAAGGCGGCACAACCGCGTTATGCGCTCGCGCAAGCCTCGTGATCGAGTCGAGCAGGATCACGACGTCGCGCTTGTGCTCGACGAGGCGTTTCGCTTTTTCAATGACCATGTCCGCGACTTGAACGTGACGTGTCGGCGGCTCATCGAATGTCGAGCTGATGACTTCGCCCTTCACAGTTCGCTGCATGTCCGTAACTTCTTCCGGACGTTCGTCGATAAGGAGAACTATGAGCGTCGTCTCCGGATGATTCTCGGTGACGGAATTTGCGATCGTCTGGAGAAGCATCGTCTTACCGGTACGAGGCGGTGCCACGATGACGGCTCGCTGTCCTTTACCGATCGGTGTTACCAGATCCATCACACGTGCGGCGATGTTGTCGGTACCGACCTCCATACGAAGCTGTTCGTCCGGATAAAGAGGAGTCAGGTTATCGAAGAAAACTTTTTCGCGAGATTGTTCCGGAGCCTCGAAGTTGATCGCCTCGACCTTGATGAGCGCGAAGTAGCGTTCGCCTTCTTTAGGCGGCCGAATTTGCCCGGACACGGTGTCGCCGGTGCGCAGGTCGAACTTTCGGATCTGTGACGGGCTAACGTAAATGTCGTCGGGGCCCGGAAGATAGTTGTATTCCGGTGCACGAAGAAACCCGAAGCCGTCAGGCAAGGTTTCAAGCACACCTTCCGAAAAGATCAGACCGCTTTTTTCCGTCTGCGCCGCGAGGACCTTGAAGATCAGTTCCTGTTTTCGCAGACCGCTTGCGCCTTCGATGCCCATTTCCTTGGCGATATGTGTCAGTTCGCTGATCGACATATCCTTGAGGTCGGAAATGTTCAGAAGATCGGAGCCGGTATTCCCGGTATTCGCCGGTTTCCCATCACCCTTTGCTTGTTCGGTTTCTAGTCCGGGATCCTGCCCGTTCACCATCTCCTCGCTTTCGGGACTGTCGCCGTCGGCCCTGGCCGAGCGTGCCCTTCCGCGTGGTGTTGTTTTTGTGGTTGCCATTGTATTTTTCCGTTTGATTTGGAATTCAGAAGCGTTGATTCACGCCTAGCGGTTAAAGTTGTACAAATAGTAAGGCCTTCAAAATGCTTTGAGATTAAAGGTGGAGATTACTCGTATGGATAAGCTGTAGTATAAATTGCGTCTTGAGAAGCCTCAAGAACCCTCGAGTTTTTCGGGATATCTAGATTATTACTACAATAAAACGAATAAAGCAAATAAAATTTCGGAAAATTTTGTCCGCTTTTTAAGACAGTGTTGCGGCGATCGCGGACCACACTGAGTCCCTCCCTTTTCCGGTTTGCGACGAGTATGGAATGACCTTACTGCCGCCCATTTCAGCTTCGATCAATCGCACCTGTTTCGTAAGTTCACTAGCAGACAGTTTGTCAGATTTGGTGGCGACGACGACGTAATTCTTCTCATTGAACGCGAGCCACTCATGCAGCTGCAGATCGAGCTGGGACGGCTTGTGACGGGAGTCGACGAGCTGGATGCACAACACAAGCTCGTTCCGGCCCGAGAGGTATTCTTCCGCCATCTTGCCCCAGTCCGCCCTCATCGATTTTGAAACCTTTGCGAAGCCGTAGCCGGGCAGATCAACGAAGTAAAATTGGTCGTTGACCAGGAAGTAATTGATGCTCTGTGTCCGCCCCGGAGTATTTGAGGTGCGGGCGAGCGCCTTCCGCTGCAGAAGCGAATTTAGCAGCGAGGACTTTCCGACATTGGAACGCCCAAGAAATGCGACCTCCGGCCGTCCATCCGTTAACCAATGAGTACGATCAAAAGCGCTTTTCACGAACTCGGCCGAAGTTACTTTCATATCTGACAATTATAGAGCGGCAACTTTGTTATGGAAATGAAAGAGCCCGAACACCGGGCGGCGCTCAGGCTCTTCGAGTCAGCGATCGATGAGGAATGTCTTACTTCGGGTCGATACCGAAGTTCAGATCGAGGGCCTCGTCCAGATGGTTATACACCCGGGTCGCGGGCGAGAACGCGTAGCGTTTGTGGGTCGGCGTGATGATGTACGTGTCGCCGGTCGTTACGGATTCGAATCTGTAATATCCGAAAGCATTGGTCAGCGACTGAAGCACGACGGTTCCCTCCGCATTGGTTATTTCCACTTTGATTCCGCCGATGCCGTGGCCCGACGCGTTGACGATGCGTCCACCGAGACCCGCAGGTGCCGCGGTCGGCGCAAAGACACTCACTTCTACCGAGGTTGTTTGACCGTCCGGGTTTGTGATCGTTAGCGTTTTCGCCCCGAGTGTCGCTCCGACCGTATTCAGGTTCACGGTCACCTGTGTCGGGCTGTCGAAGGTGATGCTATTCACCGTCCCGCCGCCCGCAGACATGACCGCTGTCAGGTGGTTGAACGGTCGTGCCGGCGCCGCGAGATTTGGGCCGGGATCAAAAAATCCTGAGCCGTTGACCGACACTCCTGTTACCACAACATTCGACGAAGGCTGGTTGATGTGAGCATAGGCCGGGAGTGCGGTCAGCGCGGCAGGAGGAGGGGGCGCGATCAACCGGACACCGCGGACACCGTAGGTGTTCGTGCCGTTGTTGTATTCCTGGAATGTCCACATCGTCATATCGTCGAGAGGATCAACCGTTGTCGCCGAGTAATCGCCCCAGCGTCGACTCGGGCCGCCCGGATCGCCCGGCGGATTATAGGCGGTAGCCGAGGCGGTATAGCCCGGAAAAGCGGTGCCGCCTGGCCCCTCGCGCATGGTTCCTAGAGTGTCCCCAGAAAGACGTCCGGTCGCGAAGGCGTTGATGCGCTCATTCGTGCCGGCGATCGAGCTGCCGAGCACGGCGTGCCCCTGGCCGCTTACCGCGATCGTCGGGATCCAGTAGTTGCGCTGGTTGGCGTCATTCGTCGCGTTGTTGTCGAAAAGAGTTCCGGACTGGAGAACGGCCGGAGTTGTAGTTAAATTTTGAATCTCGTACCAGCGTGCGGCATTGCGGTTGTTGGTCGCCCCGGCGATGCCGGTATTGTTCACGCCGACGCTATGCGCGGTCCACAGCCGACCGTTCCGGATCATTGCCGAATAGAGCCGATCGTCGAGTCCATCGAGGCGGCCGTTGGTGCCGCCGGTGTTTCCGAGGTGCGGAACCAATACGGGAAAGCGAGTTGTCAGCGGCGTCGCTATCGATATATTTGCAGAGATGGTGGGTGCCGGTCCGAGGCTTCCCGGGTTGGTAACGCGACGCATCATTAACGTATTGAAGGTCGCGTTGTCGACCCCGATAAAGTAACCGAGCGCGGTCGGACCTGTGTTGGCCGGGTCCGGGTTGTCCACGCCGCGTGGCGCGAAGGGACCGGCACCGGTCGACGTTGCTACAAGGCCCGGAAACGCCCACACGGTGGCGGGGCTTCCCGTCAGCAGCGGAGCTTTCGGGAGGACAAATCCCTTTGTGCTATTGAATGCTCCCGCAAGCGTGAACATGTTCCCGCCGATGTACAGCGCGTTGGCATCAATCCCAAACGACTGGTAATCGGTAAAAAGAGTTGCATCCCCCTGAAATTGGTAGAAGGTCCAAACCGTTGTGGGGGTAATGTTGCCGTTGCTTGCCGCATCGGAAACAGCGAGGAGGACCCGGTTCGCTCTCGTCGTTGCTCCTGTCGCCGAGTTTAGGACCACGTCAATAATGTTCAGAAACCAGCGATTCGAGATGCGATCGTATCGAACGTTCGGGTCGGTTGAAAACGCGACTTCTCCCGCGGCCGGAGCACTGATCACTGAGGCGAAAAACACGTCCGTGTCTACATTCATCACCCCGTCCGCCGCCGGTGCGGCCACGCCCGAGCCCTTGTTAAATGTCCTAAGGCGCCCGTTCAGATGGACCACTATACTCGCTGGGCCAACCTCGGCTTCGGTATCCGGCGGGAAAGCTCCCGTTTCGGTTGGGCCGGTTACCGCATTGAAAGAAGGAGCGAGAGTCTGTGCCGCAATTTCCGGTGTGGGTGTGGAATCACGCAGGCTTCCGGGTAAAGGGTATCGATTCGAACGATACGTCTTGAATGGCCCATCCGGAAGATTCTCGCGGTCCGGACCTTCCATCTCACGTTCGACACCATTCTCGCGTAGGATCTCGCGGGGAGATTTGTAATTACCCCGGGCGGCTTGCTCCCCCATGATATCCGCGGTCGTCCGCACCGAGACTGCCTCGACTGTTAGGCGCTGGGGAACGATCTCCTCGCTCTCGGCAGCCTTTCCTTTTTGGCTGGTACTCTTTTGCGAACTCGAGCTCGCTAACTTTTTCTTCGATGCTGTTCTGCTTCTGCTTGCTCCCGATACCCGAACCTGCGAAGACGCCGGGGAGACGGTGGAGATAAGTAGCAGTAAGGCGATGAGAAATGCAGTACATTTTTTTCCGAATATGGGTTCGGAAACCTTCTTGGTGGTCATATATCCTCGCTTTCGATAAGTGATCGAGATGCTGTTTACGTGAAAGTGATTTGGAGTGATTTTAGAACCGCTGAGTGAATCCAGGCTCTTCGACGGCAAAGCTTATCACAGTTTTCTGAAAAGAGCGGAGAAATCCTGGGAATAGTCTTAGCGGTTGATTAACAACTGCCCGAGAGGCATTCGATCAGCCGCGCAAAAACGCGCCGGTATAGACCGCCCTCGGACAGCACCCCGGCTTGGCTAAGGATGGACACTATTGAGCAAAAAATTGGCGGGATTCCATTGGGGAAAAGTTAGGTATCGAGTTTATTTCCTCCCTGAAGGACGAGAGTATCAATTGCGCGACAAGGGTATCGCTGCATTACCGACTTCAGTCTGCGGCGATGGCACGACCTTCGCCGCAAATTTACAAGAGCTGGAGCGCAGACCCACATCCGGGTTTCGCTCGGGGCTTACTCCACCGATGTCGTTATATCGGATGTGAGAGGTTCCGGATTCCAGAGTTGCGGAGTTTCCATACCGTCCTCGCTTTTGTCCGGTTCGATGGCAAATTTCAGAACTTCGTCGATCGTGTCGACCGTATGGATCGTGAGGTCTTCGCGGACCTCCTCCGGAATATCCGCGAGATCCTTTTCGTTTTCCTTCGAAAGGATGAGAGTTTTCAATCCAAAGCGGTGCGCCGCAAGAAGCTTCTCTTTAACGCCGCCGATAGGCAGGACTTTTCCGCGGAGAGTGATCTCGCCCGTCATAGCGACATCGTGCCGCGCTCGCTTCCGGGTCAATGCCGAGACCATTGCTGTGGCTATCGTGATACCGGCGCTCGGCCCGTCTTTCGGGATCGCTCCTTCGGGAACGTGTATGTGAAGATCTTTTTCCCTGAAATCTTTCGGGTCGATCCCAAGCTCCTCCGCCCGGGAGCGAACGCAAGTCAGGGCCGCACGAGCAGATTCCTGCATAACTTCGCCCAACTTGCCCGTTAACGTCACCTCACCCTTTCCGTCCACGAGCGTCGCCTCCACCTGAAGAACGTCACCGCCGACTTCCGTCCATGCTAAACCGTTAACGAGGCCGATCTCGCTCTTCCGCGCGATGTCCTGTTTGCGGAAGCGGATCGTTCCGAGAAGCTCTTTGACCTTCTCCGCGTCGATGATGACGCGGAACTCGTCCTTCTCTTCGGCAAGAACGTATTTGCGCGCAATCTTCCGAAGGCAGGAACCGATCTCGCGTTCGAGGTTCCGCACGCCGGCCTCGCGCGTGTAATGCCGAATCGTTTCCAAGATTCCATCGTCCGTGAACTTAACTTTTTCAGGATCGATGCCGTTGTGCTCACACTGCTTCGCGATCAGGTGACGCTTCGCGATCTCGAGCTTCTCCCTCTCGGTGTAGCCGGACAAATTTAATATCTCCAGCCGGTCCTGAAGTGCGGGCGGGATCGTATGCAGCACGTTCGCCGTGGCGATGAAGAAAACGTGTGAAAGATCGTAGTCCACGTCCAGATAATGATCGCGGAACGTGTGATTCTGTTCCGGGTCGAGAACTTCGAGCAGAGCCGACGACGGATCGCCGCGGAAGTCACGTCCAAGTTTATCGACCTCGTCGAGCAGGATTACAGGATTGACCGTCCCGGCCCGCTTCATCAACTGGACGATCTGACCGGGGAGGGCACCGATATATGTACGTCGATGTCCGCGGATCTCCGCCTCGTCGTGGACGCCTCCGAGTGCGAGACGGACAAATTTTCTTCCCGTCGCGCGAGCGATAGATTTTCCGAGCGAAGTCTTGCCCACACCGGGAGCACCAACGAAGCAAAGGATGGTTCCTTTCGGATTGTCCACGAGCTGCCGCACCGCTAGAAATTCCAGAATGCGCTCCTTGATCTTGTCGAGGCCGAAATGATCTTCGTTCAGCGTTTCCTCCGCGACGGTAAGATCATTAATCTCCTCGGAACGATCTTTCCAGGGGACGTTGATGAGCCAATCCAGGTACGTCCGCGAGACCGTGCTCTCCGCGGACATCGGCGGCATCGCTTCGAGACGCGAAAACTCCTGCAGAGCCTTGTCCTTCGCCTCTTCGGTCATGCCAGCTTCTTCGATCTTTTTCTTTATATCTTCGAGCTCGGCCTTCTCGTCCTTGCGCCCGAGCTCTTTGTGGATGGCCTTGATCTGCTCGTTCAAATAATATTCGCGCTGGTGCTTGTCCATCTGCTTCTTGGTGCGCGAATGTATGGACCGATCGAGCTGACGTTTTTCGATCTCGGTCTCAAGCACGTCAACCAACTTTTGCAGACGTTCGGATACGGAGATCGTTTCAAGCAGATCCTGCTTTTCCTCGACGGAAATCCGGAGGTGGGACGACATCGCGTCGGCGATCTGGGCCGCCGATATTCCGCGAAGCGACGCGTGCAGAGCGTCGGTATAAGCATCGGGCGAAACTCTGAGAAATTGCTCGACAAGAGTGTGGATCTTTTGCAGCAGCCCGTCGGTCCGGTAGCCGGATTCGTCGCTGGCAGCGATCTTCCGAACATGAGCGTAGAACATTCCGTCGGGGTCCTGTTCGACCCGCATCGACTCCCCGCGTTCACGTCCCTCGACAACCACTTTGATCTGTCCGTTGTCCTGGCGCTGGGCCTGCAGAATGCGCCCGAGCGTTCCGATCGAAAAGATCTGGTTCGCGCTGGGCTCGTCGATTGTCGCGTCGTGCTGCGTGGCGAGAAAAATGTCGCGGTCCCCGGTCATCGCTTCTTCAAGCGCCCGAACGGACGACGGCCTGCCGATCTTGAACGCGACCTTCGTCGAAGGGAATATAACGACGTCACGGATAGGCACCATCGGGTAACGCTTAATGTCCGACGGCATTTGATCTGTAAATTCTTGCATAACAGGGGAAACGTTGATTCTAGAGTTTGAGTTCGGGTTTGGGCTAAATCTATTTACGCAAAATTGTCGGCGAAAAGCAACAAAAACGGTTCGCCTAAAGAAAGGCTGATTTGGGCTCGGATTCTATTTTTTAATGGCGCGGGGCGGTAAGAATTTACCTTGCCAAACCTGTACCTCCGTAGGGGGCACCTTCCTTCTCGACGTCGTGCCGGAAGGAGGCAGTTGGTCGGATGATACTGATCGTCGCCGGTGCCGGACGCCGGCTTGGACCGAAAGCACCTCTTCGAATTTAGGCGCAGGAATTTCTTGAGCCGGGGGCGGCAATGTCCGAAGTTCGGCTGAATTATTCGAGGACCGGTAAAAAAGTAAGGGTTCCTCTTGCGCTTTGTATCTTGTTTGAATATGATACTTCGCGGATTACCTCCACGGTAATCCGCTGAAAGACGCTTTGTACGGTGTGGGAGACGGACAAAGCGTCTTTCTTTATTTTCGGTAAGATGGAATACGGTTGTCGGATTTCCTCGCGGTTAAAATTCTTCTCGTCCTGCAGTTACGAAACGAAAAAGCACCTCGTGTGATTTTAGCCAAGCACACGGGGTGCTTTCTCGTTTGCCCGACCTACTTCCCGATTTGCATCGAGCACAACAAAACAAACGCCCGGCTCGCACCGGGCGTTATGTGGAACGCGATATGTTTGAGTGGAGTTTCCGTGAGCGCCGGTCCGGGCTACGCCGCTTCCTCAATCCTCGGACCCACCAGATCGAATACCGGCGATTTTCGATTGACGTGATCGCCGGTGATGACGAGATCCTTAACCTTCTTGTCGCTCGGGAGAACATACATCGACTCAAGAAGGATTTCTTCCAGGATCATCATCAAGCCGCGGGCGCCGACTTTGCGTTTATGTGCCTGGGCCGCGATCGCCTTGAGGGCATCGTCTGTGAATTTGAGATTGATGTTGTCGAACTCGAACTTGCGCTGGTACTGCTTCACGAGCGCGTTCTTGGGCTCGGTGAGAATCTGGATGAGCGCCGCTTCGTCGAGTTCTTTCAGCGTGCCGATCACCGGCAAACGTCCGACAAACTCCGGAATCAAGCCGTAGTGGATCAGATCCTCGGGCTCGAGCTGTGCGACGGATTCTTTCTGCCGCTGCGATTTCGATTTCACGTCGGCCTGGAATCCGAGCGACTTATTGCGCATTCGCTTTTCGACGACCTTTTCGAGACCGATAAACGCACCGCCGCAGATAAACAGAATGTTCGTGGTATCGAGCTGCGTGAATTCCTGCTGCGGATGTTTGCGACCGCCGCCTGAAGGAATGTTCGCGGTCGTGCCTTCGAGAATTTTCAGAAGCGCCTGCTGGACGCCTTCGCCGGAAACGTCGCGGGTGATCGACGGGTTATCGTCCTTTCGGCAGATCTTATCGATCTCGTCGATGTAGATGATTCCCTGCTGCGCTTTTTCGACATCATTGCCTGCCGCCTGCAACAATCGAAGCAAAATGTTTTCGACATCCTCACCGACATAGCCGGCCTCGGTCAGGCTCGTCGCGTCGACGATGCAGAACGGAACCGAAAGAACGCGTGCGAGAGTTTGCGCAAGCAAGGTCTTCCCTGTTCCGGTCGGTCCGATCAGAAGGATGTTGGATTTTTGGAGCTCGATGTCGGAACGGCGCTTGGCCAATTCGAGACGTTTGTAGTGTTGATAAACCGCGACCGAAAGACGCTTCTTCGATTCGTCCTGCCCGATGACGTATTCGTCGAGAAAAACTTTGATATCCTGCGGCTTCGGCAGGTTCGTCCGCGTCGTGGTCGTTTCGGTCTGCTCGTCGTCATTGATGATCTCGTTGCAGATATCAATGCACTCGTTGCAAACGTAGACGCCAGGGCCGGCGATCAGTTTCTTGACGTCGTTCTGCGACTTGCCGCAAAACGAGCAACAAAGAAGTTCTTCAGGTCTGCGGAATTGGGCCATAGGAAATTTGCGAATTTCAATTTGCGATTTTCGATCGGAGCCGCTGTAAAGCTAAACAATTCTGCAATCGCAAATCGAAAATTGCAAATCGAAAATTATTTCTCCCGATGCTCGATCACTTCGTCGATCAATCCATATTCCTTTGCCTGCTGCGGCGAGAGGATGCGGTCGCGTTCGACGTCTTTTTCGACCTGGTCGAACGTCTGGCCGCTGTGCTCCGCAATGATACGCGATGTCATTTCGCGCATGCGCAAGATTTCTTCGGCCATAATGCGGACGTCGGTCGCCTGACCAGATGCACCGCCCGAAG
>DATLCA010000042.1:0-12091 GCA_035526605.1 Pyrinomonadaceae bacterium
GTCATGAAGGTCGTTAGCGGGAAGATCGGAAGCGAAGCCACGGTGTGCAACTCGAGCCGGGATACGCAGGAGAGACTTGGTGCACTCCACGTGATTTCCGGGAAAGTTCTGGACAAGGTCAACGAAGCGCAAACCGGCGACATCATCGCGGTCGTGAAATTGAAAGACACGCAGACGGGCGACACGTTGTGCGATAAGGCGAAGCCGATCGTCTACCCGAAGGTGGAGTACCCCGAAGCCGCGATCGCGTTCGCGATCGAGCCGAAATCCCGCGCCGACGAAGACAAGATATCTGGAGCCCTGCACAGAATTCTGGAGGAAGACCCGAGCCTTCATTTCGATCGCGACCCGCAGACGAAGGAATTCATTTTATCCGGGTCCGGCCAGCTACACATCGAAACGGTGGTTGCGAAATTGGCGAAACGGTATCACGTCGAGGTCGCTCTTCACCCGCCGAAGGTCCCGTACAAGGAAACCATCACGGCACAGTGCGAAGTTCAGGGGCGCCACAAAAAGCAGTCGGGCGGCCGCGGACAGTTCGGAGATTGCAAGGTGATCTTCGAGCCGCTGGACAGAGGCGAAGGCTTTGTTTGGGTCGATAAGATCTTTGGCGGATCCGTCCCGCAAAACTTCCGCCCGGCCATCGAGAAAGGAATTATCGAAGCGGCCCAGGGCGGAGCGGTCGCGGGTTACCCACTCGTCGATTTCAAAGTTACGCTGATCGACGGAAGTTTCCACGCTGTCGATTCGGACGAGCACTCGTTCCGCGCGGCCGGCCGCAAAGCCTATCGCGCCGCAATGGAAAAAGCGCACCCGACGCTGCTCGAACCGATAATGGACGTAGAGGTCTTCACGCCGCAGGAAGTTTCCGGCGACATCAAGGGCGATCTCAACAGTCGCCGCGGCCGCGTCGGCGGCATGGAAGTTCGCGGCAAGCAGCAAGTGATCAAAGCGAAGGTGCCGCTGGCGGAGATGCTGGACTATCAGTCCAAGCTCAACTCCGTCACGCAGGCCCGCGGCTCGTACCATATGCAGTTCTCGCACTATGACCCGCTCCCGCACAACCTCTCGCAAAAAGTGATCGATGAAGCCGTCGCCGCCGGGCGTGTGAGAGCGCATGAGGACGATGAGTAAACAGGCCTGAGTCATGACCGTGGCCTAGCTGCGAAGCTCCGCTAGGAGCGTAATGTTTGTCGCAAACCGAAACAAAATTGATTGAACCTCCGTAGGAGCGACATATGACGTCGCTCCTACGGAACACAAATCCCAAGACATAAAAGGAAATAACCATGCGTAAAACATTTCTTTTTCCCTTCGTCCTAATCCTTTTTCTAGTCTCCGCTTCCGCCTCTTTCGCGCAGCTTCGCTTCCCACAACCCAGCCAGAAAGCGTCCGTGACGCAGACGGTCGGCGTCACCGATGTGACGATCGTCTACAGCCGCCCGGGTGTCCGAGGACGTAAGATCTGGGGCGACTGGCCGGTCGCAGTTACCGGCGAAGCGACGCTGGATGATTCAGAAACACGCCCGGCGAATGCGCCGATCGTCCCGTACGGTCACATCTGGCGCACCGGTGCGAACAACGCGACACAGTTCACCGTCACGGACGACGTCCTGGTCAACGGCCAGCTTCTGCCCGCCGGCACGTACAGTCTTCACACCATCCCCAACAAAGACGAATGGACGATCATCTTCAACAGCGTCGCCGAGCAGGGCGGCAGCTTCGACTATGACTCGAAGAAGGACGTCCTCCGCGTAAAGACCAAACCGGAAGTGTCGGATCGTTTGATCGAATGGCTCGACTTCAGTCTCGATCCCGCAAAAGAAAATTCGCTCGTCGCGCGGATCAATTGGGAGAAGGTCAGCGTGCCTTTCACGATTGAAGTGAAGGATTTGCCAACCGTCGTTCTCAACAAGGCAAGGACCGTCGTCGCCGGTGCGAAGTCCGACGACTGGCAGACTCCGTTTCAGGCCGCGAACTACGCACGCGCGAACAAGGCCACGGATGACGCCGCGAAATGGTATGAGCAAGCCTTGCGGGCGATCGACGAGCAGATAAAGGTCAAGTCGAGCTACCAAAATCTTCAGCGGCGCGCGAATACGCTTCTGAATCTCGGCCGCCGCGACGAAGGCATCACCGCGGCTGAGAAAGCGGTCGAAGCCGGTAAAGCCGAAAAGGTCGATACGTCGGCGCTCGAGAAACGTATCGCGGAGCTGAAAGCCGCGACGAAGTAGCGAGGAGAGTCGGCCGGTCGCCGGTTCGCTTTGCAAGATCGTTCATTTCTTTTTCTGCTTTGTTCATGTATTCCGTGGTTCGTTCTTTCATGCATCAACCACGGAATGCACGGAGAAGCCGCGGAAGCCAAATGCAAAAATATCTGAATGCACGGCTTCGCATTTGGCTAACCAAGGTTGGATTAATCTGAACAGTCACCCGGCAGAAACGGTAATGCATTCCGCTTCCGGCCTGAATGATTTACCGGCCGCGGCAACTGTCGCCGCCCCGTCACGCATCGCACGGTTTTTGAGCTAACAATAAGGAGTCTGAAATATGAGGTCAGTGATCGGTCGCAGTATCGCGTTTCTCCTGATAACGGCATTTGTGTGCTCGCCCGTCTGGGCGACCTGCGGAGGCGGGGGCGGTGGCGGCGGAGGCGGCACGTCGGGTAGCGGCGGGAGCGGCGGCGGATCGACGTCGAACCCGGTTGTGTATCACGTGCCCTGGAAGGTGATGAAAGAAACGGACAAGCCCGTCACCGAAGGACTGATCCTCTACTGGTTCCCTGCTTCGAAAGAAGAGCTCCAGAAATCCAGCCTTAAGGAATCGCGGGAGCTTTCGCTCTACGCGGCACAGTGCGTCGCGATGGAGCTGGCCGACAATCGCACGCCACATGCCGAGCAGTTGATCGGGGGATCGAAACTCCCCATCGCCGTCCTCGCTAATCCCGACGGAACTGCCGTAAACAAAGTAGAAAATGTAGCCGGCAAGCTTAAAGTCGCCGACGTCGAGAAATTGGTTAGCACCGAAGTCAAGACGCGCGGCACCTCGCTCGACAATGATCTGAAGGATGCAAAAGCGAAAGCCGCGGCCGGTGATAAGGACTCCGCGATCAAGCTGTACAAAAACGTAACTGCGCAGAAATGCATGTTCCCGAAAAAGGCGAAGGTCGCGCAGGCGGAGCTGAAGAAACTCGGCGAAGAAAATCTCGGCGCGATTCTCGACGCTCCCAATTTCGATCCGCAGGTCACGGCTGCAATGACGGCGATCATGAAGCGCGGCCTGATCGCCGAGAACAAGGCTCAGTATCTGCTGGCCGATAAGCTTTACGCGCAGGCTCGCAAGATGGATCCTGCCGACCCGACGCCGCTTCGGTACCTGGGCGAGCTTCACCGCCATCACATCGGCGATTGGGAAAAAGCGAAGACGGAATTTCACGAGATCCTCGACATGCCGGCAGATCCGCTTTCACGCGCGGTCGCGCTGCATGGGCTCGGGAAAATAACGATCCACGAAGGCGAGTTCAAGAAAGGACTCGGCTTGATGGAAGAGTCGGTCGAAGTTTACCCGCTCGCACTCGCTTACCGGAACATCGCCGTCTATTGGAATTCGGAAAACGAACTCGCGAAGGGCACCGAGTATACGCAGAAAGCTTTCGACCTCGATCCGAACGACCCGTACAACCACGTCTTCGCGGCGGTGTTCATGGCGGCCGCCGGCAAAAAAGACGAGGCGCTAAAGATCGCGGTCAAGAACGAGAATCTGCTGCCCGCGTCGTACAACATCGCCGCGATATTCGCGCAGGCCGGTCAGCGAGACAAAGCGCTCGCGTACCTGAAACGTCATTTCTATTCGTACGAGCGATTCCACGCAGTCCGCGAGAAAGAGATGATGGAGGCGAGGGTCGATGCGGTTTTCGATTCACTTCGTGACGATCAGGCGTTTCTCGATCTCACAAAGTTCGCAGACGGCAAGCTCCCGATGCGGATGTCACCGCGGCAGGCCGCCGACGGTGCAATGAAGATGCAACACTAGTTCAGACGCATGACCTACTTTGTTTACTTTCTTTTCGTCGTCTGGCTTTTGAGCGGACTAGGTGGGCTCCTCGCCGGAGCCCTTATCCGTTTTGGCCCGGCCAATGCTCCCCGCGTTTCTCCTCGGCCTGCGTGGTTTCAATTCCTAAGCGGGCTCTATACACTGACCGTCGCTGCGATACTGTTTTGGCTTTACCGAAGCGGCTCGATTACCGAGTGGTGGGTGCTAATCATCGGGAGTATCGTTTTTATTCCGGAGGCTCTCTTTATGATTTTCGGCCGCCGACGTTAGCAAGTGACAGGTCACCACGGCCGTCGTTGGGTGGCCGTCACGTAGGCGTCGCCGTCGACAACTATCATCGCGTCACCGGTTTTCGGGTGGTTGCGAAGCTCGATCGGGTAGACCATCTTCCCTTGTGAGTTTGAGAAAGCCGTCAGTGTCGTCGCGGTCGCACTCCAGCGGCCCGAATCGCGCGACTGCCCCGCCGTCGAACCGTATGCGCCGCCCGAAGAGCTTTCGGCGGAATATTCGTAAGTTCCATTCGCGTACAGCACGAAACATCGACTCGACATGTACGAGTTGCTTCCCGTCAGGTTGGACATATAGCACCATTTCCCAACCAGTGCCTGCATCACCCCGGCCGCCGAGGCGCCCGAGCTCGCGCTTCCCGTTGGTGCGGATTTCGCACCCGCCTTCACCCGCGTATAAACCATCTCGTGCCCGCTGACGTCGACGGTCAGCGTGTCGCCGTCGAGCTGAAACGGGATCGCCATGGCGCCATCTTCCCCGACGACGTTGATGACGGAATTCTTGATCTTGTACGCGTACTCGGTTCCGTCGATGGTGAGCGTGCCGTTGGCGCGGATCTCGACTTTGGTTCCTTCATCCTCGCAAAGCCAATTTCCCACAAGCGGGTTCTTCGGTTTCTCCTGACCCGCAACCGGAGCAACCGCGATCACAAACACGGCGAACAATATCGCAAGAAGACTTACAGTTTTCATAGTCATTTTCCTCGCGTAACTGTATAAGTGTTTTTTAATTTTTTTGCAAAAGAGTTCTCGTGAACGAGTCTGCTGGTGGACACGCTAAATCGGTTTGCAGATCATTAGCGCGAGCGGGGCCTGCCGGTTTCGACATTTGCATTCGAGTTACGCGGTCCGCCGTTCGCGTTGGAATTGTTGAATTGCAAAACGGGATAACTTTCCGGCGCCCATTTCTCGATCACCGCCCGTGCGATATCCGCGATCACCTTCTGACGCACGAATCCGTTTTCCGGCGAGTCCGAAACATAAACCGCGAGCAGGATGTGGCGGCCGTCGGGAAGCGAGATTATCCCGATATCGTTCGTCGCACCCGTGACCCCGTTTTCCCGTCCGCCGGTCCCCGTCTTGTGTGCGAGTGAGGCGCCCTCCGGCAGCCCGCGCTTGATGCGATGCCCGCCGGTCTCGCTGTCGAGCATGACGCCCATCAGCAGATTATTTGTCTGTTCGCTGAGGCCGTCCGTACGCTCGTGGACGGTGCGAAGCAGTTTGATGGAAGCCTCCGGCGTCGCCCAGTTGCGATACTGCGTTTCCCAATCTTTGCTGATCGATTTCTCACTGTCGGCGACGATGAAATCATCGATCCCAATTCCCTTCAAGTAGGACATGACCGCCTCCGGCCCGCCGGCGAGGTCGAGGAGCACATCACTCGCAGTCCCGTCGCTCTCGGAGATCGAGAACCGAAGTATCTCCCCGAAAGGGAGCACCGTTCCCTGCGGGTTGGTGTTGCGGATCGGGCTATGAAAACCCTGGCGGACATAATCTTCCGGCGTGATGTTGATGTCCTGCTCAACCCGAAACTTCCCCTCGTCCACCAACTTCAGCGCGGCCATCGCGATCGGCAGTTTGTAGACCGATTGGCTCGGGTAACGACCCGAGCGATCCAGATACGCCGTCTCGCCCGTCTCAACCAGCACCGCTCCGACACCGACCTTTCCTTTCGCGTCCTTGGCGATTTCCTCGAGGACCGACTGCAGCTGCGCGTCGGCCTTTTCCGGGATGGGAGTCGGAGTGGCCGTCGGCAGCGGAGTCACGGTCGGAGTCGGCGTGGCGGGCAGCACAGGGCTGCCCACCTGCTCACCGAGATCAGTCCTCGTGCAGGCAAATGAACTGAGAAGTGTAACGATTAGGAACAGTCTCCGCATAAGAGTCGAGAGGCTGCAAGATGTGAGCCGAACTTTGGGAAAAGTTCGCGGGCTTACAAAGGAAGGTAGCCTGGTTCTAAAGGGCCTCAAACCAACGTCCCATAAATCCCGACATTGATCGAATAGATCGAGTCGTTCGTCGCGACGACCATCTCCCCGTTTCGCGTGAAGCAAAGGCCGACAATGTTATTTCCCGCGACCAGGATCTCCGCCGATTCCCCGCCTTCGGAAATTCTCACGACACCGTGTCGGCCGCCATGGCACGCGGCGACGTAAAGATTCCCTTCCGTATCGAACGCCAAACCCTGAGGCCGCCCGAGCCCGCGGAAGTAAGTCGTCACCCGTCCCTTCGTGTCGACCGCATGAACGGCGTCATGACTTGCCAGCCCGGGGGCGGTGACGTAAAGTCGGCCGTCCGGACCAAACGCCATGTGGTACGCCGCGACCGACGGCTCGAGCGTCGCGAACTTCACCGGCAGAGCAGGTTCGGGGATGCGATGGATCGTTCCGGATCGATCGCCGACATACATGACCCCGTCGGCGTCGAACGCGATTCCGGTCGCGATTCCCAATCCTGTCGCGTACACGACCGCTTCCTCGCCGCGCTCGATCGCGCAGACGCGTCCTTCGGCGCGATTAGTAACGTAGAGATCACCATCCGGCGCGAACGCGATCCCGGTCGGATTCATGATCTGGACCGGCATCTCGTCCAGATACCCGTCGGTCTCGAGGCGAAACATCGATGGACTTAGCTCTTGTCCCCGGGAACCCGACCGTGTAAATATCAGCGATTCGTCTTTCGGATCGATCGCCGGATTCGCGACGATATGCATCTCGTCCGCAAGCAGGCGCCCGACCGTGAGCCGCGCCGGCTCGGTCTCGACACCTCCGCTTTCCAGATGTATCGAAGATTTGCCGTTGACCTCGGCGGCGGGCAGCGTCGCCAAGACCCGTCGCGACGAGGCCGCGGTTATACGGCAACGTTCCCCGTCCAGGAAAGCAGAATGCGTTCCACCGGGCGCCGGGCGGAAACCCTCGCACTCGATCGAGATTTCGCCGCCGGGAATCGCATACTGCGGGACTATTCTGTTGATCTTTCCTGCACTGTTCATTGTCGATGATTGTACCTTAGCCCGATGTTTCTCGCCCCTTTCGCTTGACGAGGAAATTTCGAATTTCAGATTCGAGATTCGAACGTCGCAACCGGCGGACCGGGACTAGTCTTCATCCGGCGCGACCGGGTCCGGCTGGTCGATTGAAAGATTCTCCGGCGATATCGCGGCGTGAATAAAATTCTCGGAACGAACAGGATCCCCATGGAGGCGGCGAAGCATCGCAAGCTGCCCGACATGCGTCATCGCGTCGGAGAATTGCCCTTGGAGCAACTGCTCTTCCGTAAGCGCACGGAGTGGTGTGCCGTCGGTCAGGTGTTCGCCCAGATCCGCGAGCATTGCATGGAACCGCTGGATCTCATCTCGAAAAGTCGGAAGCGGTTCGGGCCGATATTCCCCACCGATAAAAAACGTCCTGGCGTATCCCAGCACGCTCGTAATGTGTCGGACGAGCTCCTTCGGTGTGCGAACGTCGTTGCCGGCTTCGAAATCGGCGAAACTGTCCGGCGCTCCGCGAACAGCCTTTTGAGTTCGATACGCGAGGGCCGCCAAAAAATGCCGCAGCATGTGCCGTTTGTCATCCATTTCCGGAACATGCTAACGCGAGCGAGCGGGTCGTCTCAAGTTGCTAAATCGTTGAGCAATCGAATTGCGACTGCTTATTTCTATTGACCGTTGAGTGCGCACCAGTTACAATTCCTCCCACTCTGCTCAATTGTGGGCACGCCCTTACTATTCATTCACATCAATCAGGATTTTAATCATGAACATCGTCGCTACTCGCAAGCGCCTTGCTGTCGCGCTTTCCGCATTGTGCCTTTGCGCAATCGTCGTCCTCAACTTCATTCCGACAACCGAAGCGGAAACCTCGCCGGCACTTGCGCCGACGATCACGGTCGCCAACGCTGTCGACGATGTGCAGGGTGGTCCCAACGATGACGGGAACGCAGATCCCGGAGACACGCTGGAGTACACGGTGACGATAAATAACACTGCTGCACCGGGGGCGGGCAACGACGGCACCAACGTCGTTATGAGCGACACGCTGTCGAATATCCTTACGCTGGTGCCCGGTTCGCTGGTTGCGTCGCCCGTCGTTGCAAATGACAGCTACACCGGTAGCGGGAATATTCCGCTCGCCCCTGCGACGAGTGTATTGGCGAACGACATCGATCCGCTGATTGGGAACAACACGGGCGTGACGGTCACGAAGGTTCAGGGGACGGGGGCGAATGTCGGTGTTGCAACGAACACGACAGCCGTTGGAAGGGGCGGCGTGACGGGTTCCGTGATCGTGGCTGCGGACGGCACGCTCACTTACGAGCCGCCACCCGGCTTTGTCGGGGCCGACACGTTCACTTATAACGCCAGTAAAAACGGGCAGGAGTCGGCGGCCACGACTGTCACGATCACGATCAGCAACATGGTCTGGTTCATCAGCAACAACGCAGGTGGCCTGAATCGCGGAACGTTTAGTAATCCGTTTACGTCGATCGCAGCTTTCAATACCGCCAATGCGGGAACAGGTGTGATGCCGGACCCGAAAAGCGGCGACCTTGTCGCGCTGCGTACCGGCACAGGTACTTATACCGAGGCCGATGGCATCAACCTCCGTGCACAGCAAAAAGTCATCGGCAACGCTGTGCAATTCAGCACGGTCTTCACCGCCGACGCCGGCAGCAGTTCCGCGTATGCGACATTTGCCGGTGCAGTAGCTGCAGCGCCGAGTATCGTGACCACTGCCGGGAACGGCGTCGACCTTTCAACGGATAACACGGTGCGCGGACTTAATGTCGGCAACACACCCGGCTTCTTCAAGATGAACGGCGGAGCTGTCGGCGCGCCGATCATCAACACGGTCAATCTCACGGGCACCGGCGGAGCTATGAACATCTCAACGTCGGGTGCATTCGGCTCGACCGTCAGCTTCGGCACGCTCGAATCGACAAGCTCGCCGGCCGCGAATCTTAACCTCGTCGGCGTAACGGGTTCGATCACGATCGCGTCGCCCGGCACAGGATTGTCCGGCAGCGCCGCGGCCTCGTCCGTGGTGAATGTCTCCGGCGGTAGTGTGGGCTTCACCTACACCGGCAACGTCACGAAGAGCGCAGGAACCGGCGCACTCGTTTCTGTATCCGGCGGGCACAACGGAACTGTCACATTCAGCACCGGCACCCTTTCGGCGACGGCGGGGACGGGATTTCAATTCGATAACGCCGACGGCACTTACACTTTTAGCGGAACCAATACCATGAACGGCGGCGACGCCGGTATCGATGTTCTTAACGGCTCGTCGGGAACTTTCAATTTCAGCGCGGCTTCCACGATCGTGAGCCCGACAGGTACCGCATTCAACGTATCTACCGGAAACCCCACCGTCAGCTTTCTTGGGACGATAACGGACAACACCACCGCCCAGCGCGCCGTGAACATAGACGGCACGACCGGCGGAGCCATTAGCATCACAACCGTGACCGCGGGATCGATAGCAGGCGGCGTTGGCAATACCGGCATCAACATCAACAATGCGAACGGCAGCGTCACATTTACAACCCTCAATCTCGGGACGAGCGGCACACGGATGACGGCGCAGCCGGTGACAATCGCCGGCGGGTCGGGAGCCAAAAGCCTCGGCACCGTCAATATCTTTACGACCGGCGCAGCACAAGGAATTGTTTCGACCACCACGACCGGCGCGATCACGATCGCCACCGGCAATATCAATTCCGCAGGGGCAGCGGCCGTCAACATTGCCGGCACGAGCGCGGCGAGTCTCACGCCGATCAACATTCAACTCGTCTCAGTGAATGCAAACGGCGGGGCAAGCGGAATTCTTGTATCAAACACGTCTTCCACGGGCAGCCCGGGCGGCTTTCGCGTTTTCGGCACCGGTACAACAGATGCTTCCGGCGGGACGATCCAAAACACGACCGACCGCGGTGCCAGTTTTATAACGGCGGCGAACATCATTTTAAATAACATGGCGTTCACGAATGCCGGCACGACGGATCTCGACGCAACGAACGGTGGCTTGTCGACGGGAGACAATCTTGCCACAAATGCGGCTATCAATCTGGTCACGGTCGCAACCGCGACACTCACGAATGTCGACATCACCGGCGGAGCGGAACAGGGCATCAACGGAAACTCCGTGTCGGCGTTTTCGCTGATCAACAGCACGATCACAAACGCCGGCAACGAAGCGGACGAAGACAACATTCACTTCTACAACATGTCGGGCACGAGTGTGATCACGAACACCGTTCTCGCCCACGCGGACGGTGATGACAACATTAATCTTCAGACGCAAAGTGGGAATCTGACGTTGACGATTTCGGGTGGAAGCGCCAGTGGAAGCGCTCTGCACGAAGGCAGCGGCTATCTTTTCGGAATCCGCGGCACCACGAACGCGACAATCAATTTCAATAACTCGTCGGGATCCGGCGTCACTTCGACAAACAATTTCAGCGGCGGCCTTGTTGCCGATGTTTTCGACAGCGCGACGGTGGCGCTGAACGTTTCCAATTTCACTTCGAGCAACAACAACGACCAGATCTCGGTAAGTGCCGGCGACAACAGTAACGTTGATCTGAACATCAGTAACAGCACCTTCACCAGTACTACGGCGGCTGACTTTGTGGGGATCGGTCTCCTGGGTTCTGCATTCGATACCGGGTACACGTTCGACGTTCGTATTCTAAATAACACGATCAACATCGCGAACGGCCTGACCGCAGACGCGATGGTCATCAATAATGCCGGCGGCGGGCTTATTAATGCGGTGGTCAGCAACAACACGATCAACTATTCGGGAACGCAACGGGCGATCTTGATCCAGGGCGGGCAGGACGGCGTTGCGAAGTCCAATATGACGGTGACCGGCAATACCATCAATATAAATCTTGACGGCACCGGAAACGCGGCCACGGGGATTCTTGCGCAAGTCGCGGTAGCAACTCCGGCTCCGCCGTCGCCCGGCAGTGCAAACTCGTTCTTGTGTCTTGATGCCGGGGGCGGAGTAGCAGGCCTACGCAACACGTTCGTGCATCCATTGGCCGGCACCATGCCGGCCGGCGACATACGCGTCAGACAGAGATTCGATTCCGAGATCAGGTTGCCGGGGTACGCTGGCGCCGCTAACGATAATACGGCCGTCGTCAACTACCTCGCCGCCCGAAACACACTGGTCAACGTTCCGACCGCTACGGCGACCAACGACATTGGCGTCGATCCGGGAGCAACAGGTTTTGTGAACGCCGGAGCATCCTGCGCACAACCCAACCCTGTAGCGCAAAACGGAGAGTACCGTTTGGAGGACTCAAATGGGGCAAGAGATTTGAGCTTATCAATGCCTTTGTTTAGCTCATACCCGGCGTCGTTCGTGAATATGGCGGCAATGGAACGGGCAGTAAGGGCGGAGCGCGCTATTCGGGATGCGCAATTGGCGCCAATCTCCGGCTTTGAAATCGAGAAGACCGAGGAGCCGTTGGCCCCGGCGATGGGAGCTGAGATTGCAGCCGATTTACAAGAAACAGAGTCCGGACCGTCGTCTACTATGGAAGTAGTGACCCGGCTATTCGAGGTGATCTCGCCGACGGTTCACGCCCAGGAGGAACGGATCGGAAAGGCCGAGAGCGCGGCTCCGCAAAGCGGCGAAACAGTAACGGTCAACGGCGCGGGGACCGGCTTTACCCTTCCCGCGGGCAAGAGCGTGACGATCAAGTTCCGTGCGACGGTCGAGAACGGCCCGTATGCTTCGGGC
>DATLCA010000043.1:0-14858 GCA_035526605.1 Pyrinomonadaceae bacterium
GCGAGCAAATCGTTTTCGGGTTCTGAGCTCCGGGATAGATGCTTAGTCTCATTCCTCATTCCTCATTTTTCATTTCCCGCATCCGACTTGGTTCTCTCCCCGAAGATTGCGGTCCCGACCCGAACGACCGTCGCGCCTTCCGCGATCGCGGTTTCGAAGTCGTGACTCATCCCCATCGAAAGCTCACCGACTTCATTTGCGAAAGCGCCTCGCGCCACGAGGTCGTCGCGGATCGCGCCAAGACGTTTAAAGTAAGGACGCGCGTCTTCCGCACTTTCAAAATACGGCGGCAGGATCATCAAGCCGTCGAATCTTAATCGATCGCACGCGCCCAAATACGAAACAAGTTCCGGCAGATCACTTTCCGGTATTCCCGATTTGGTTTCTTCCCGCGCGAGATCTACCTGAACGAATACCGACAGCGCGGCACGATTTTCTTCCACGCAGATGCGCTCGAGCCGGGTGGCAAGCTCGACCGAATCGATGGAATGGATCACGTCGAATAGCTGCACGGCCCGCCGTGCCTTGTTCGACTGCAAATGCCCGATCAAATGCCACTCCGCACGATCGCGTCCGATCTGCGTGATCTTGTCGTCCGCTTCCTGAACTTTGTTCTCGCCAAAAACGGAAACGCCGGCATCAATCGCCTCTTCCACTACCGCCGCAGGATGAGTCTTGCTGACGGCGACAAGTTTTATTTCGCCCGGATCCCGTCCCGCGCGTGCGGCCGCTTCGCTGATCCGCGTTCGGATCGATTCGAGGTTGGCGAGCAGGTCCGTGGACATAGCCTGACTATACCAAACGCCGGCGGCATTCTTGAATTTCGCGGGTCTAATTAGTATTCTCAATGTTCGCCCAACGCGGACGTGGCGGAACTGGTAGACGCGCAGGTCTCAGAAGCCTGTTGCCGCAAGGCAGTGGAAGTTCGATTCTTCTCGTCCGCACCAATCATTTGCGGGGTCTTTCAAAGATTCAGCACCTTGGCCTAATAAACTCCGAGACAAAACGTTGTGCTTTCGTTGTGCATACGCTCAGTCTCGGAGTTTTCTATATCGCTTTCTTCATTTCCGAATTTTCCTCCTGCGCCGCGGCAACCGATCTCTGTAACGATGCATACTCTTTAATCCGGACCGCCGCCGTATTCTAAAAACATAGAAGATCTTGGCCGAGTAACAATTAAAGAAATGGACGCACGGCGGTTCCGGCATTTGATGGATAAGGTCACAAACTTTGCCATCCTGTTCAAAAACGTAGATGGGATCATCGAGGAGTGGAACGTCGGTGCAGAACACATCCTGGGTTGGAGACGCGACGAAGCCTTGGGCAAGTCAGTGGAGATGATCTACACGCCGGAAGATCGCGTCGATCGGATCTCGGAGAAAGAAATGGCGATCGCGGAATCCACGGGTGTGTCGGAAGACGAACGCTGGCATTGCAAAAAGGACGGCTCTTTGTTTTACGCGAGCGGGTTGCTGCATCCGATATTCGAGGACGGTGTTCTGACCGGCTATGTGAAGATAATCCGCGACCTGACGGAACGCGTGTCGCTCGAAGCCGCGCTCGCGGAGTCCCAGAATTTGACGAAGACGACGATGGAGAGAAGTGCCGAGGTGGACGAGGCTTTCAAGGTCCTGACGGTCGAAGCCGACCGGCGCGAGCGCGACCAAATTCTGCATACCGCATTGGTCCGGAGGGTCATGATCACGCAGGAAGACGAGCGAAAAAGAATCTCGCGCGACCTGCACGACCATCTCGGTCAGAAGTTGACCGCCTTGCGGCTACGGGTCGAACTTATCAAAGGCGAGGTGGCGGATAATCAGGCTTTGCACGATCAGGTCGCATACCTTCAACAGCTCGCGAAGGACATAGACTCCGAAGTGGATTTCCTCGCGTGGGAGCTTCGCCCGGCGGCGATAGACGAGCTGGGGCTCGAGATAGCGTTGAACAACTTCATCCAGGAATGGTCGCGGCATTTCGCCATCCCGGCCGAATTCAATATGGCGAGGAATCCCGACAAGCGATTGGCAGCGCCGGCGGAGATCAATTTGTATCGGATCGCCCAGGAAGCTCTCAACAATATCGCGAAGTATGCCGACGCTCGCAAGGTGCACGTTACCCTGGCGGACGAGGATCACTCGGTGACCCTGATCGTCGAAGACGACGGCGTCGGGTTCGACCTGGATGAAGAGACAAATAAGGAAAAAGGACTCGGCCTCGCCGGGATGGGTGAGAGGGCGGCGATCATGCAGGGAGAGCTCAAAATTGAAACCGCAAACGGAAAAGGGACGAAGGTCTATGCCCGCATTCCGGCGATGTATGACGACGGCGCGGTGTCGGCAAATTAAATTGGCTTGCAGCTTCGAATAGCTGCCTGGTTTTAAATGTCATCGGCCCGAATTGCTCCGACTCATCCCATATCAATCGCTTCCCGGTTTCATCCGTCACTCTTATTGATTGCCTGCCGGCCTTATTCTCTTATCAATTGCCTCGGTTTAAAGACGAAGATGAAGATACCCGCAAGAAAGGCTTTAGCTTAAAAAGGAAAACCGCATAAGTCCGCAGCGCTTCAGCTGAAGCTTTTTTGATTGAAGCTGCTTTTTTATATTTCCGCTAAAGCCAGATGTGTTGGTGCCACGCCTTTGGCTGAGCCGGAGGCAATTGAGAACAAGAAGAACGTTTCGGGGAACTTGTAGTTTCCATATCAGTTTCTTTCTGTTTGCCATCGACGCGGCCGACAGGCGAAACTTCATCCATGCGATCGGAATTCATAGCAGCGATCAGATCGAATCAGCACACGTTCCATGTTGGGCTGACGGACGAGGCCGTCCAGAGCCTCGCGGATTATTACGATCTGATCCAGGAGCACAATCCCATACTGCACCTGGTCGGGCCGTCCACGCCGGACGAGTTCGCGACGCGCCACATCCTTGAATCTCTGGCGCTGCTGGAGTTTCTTCCTCCCGAGGCACGGTTCGCCGACATTGGCCCGGGGGCCGGCCTGCCGTCCATACCATGCGTTATTGCGAGAGCCGATTTGAAGGCGGTGCTGATCGAATCGAAAGAAAAGAAAACAGATTTTTTAAGGGCGGCGGTCGCGGCGCTCGGACTGGAAGAACGCGTCAAGGTGATCAACAAACAATTTTCCGAAGTGACTCGGCCGCATGTCTCCCACGTGACGTGCCGGGCGCTCGACAAGTTTGCGGAAAGGCTTCCGAAGCTCTTGAAATGGTCCGGCGAGCGCGATCTGCTCTTCTTTGGCGGCCCGGTCCTTCGCGACGAAATGGCGAGACTCGGGCTGCGCTTCCAGGAAAAACTAATGCCCCTTTCCGAACAGCGATTTCTTTTCGTCGTCCCGACCAAGTAGAAGTCAACGACCTCGGCATGACAAAATTAACTGAAAAAAGACACCTTCTGCCCTAACGAGCCGCGACAGTTTCTTTGCCTAGTAATTTTGTAATTCCTTAAATTTGTAATGGGAGCATGTTGGTCGTACCCAAAGCTCCATTCGCTGCTTGGCCCACGAACGATCTTCGGGATCATTTCCCGGCCTTCTCTTTCGCGATGGCTTCGTCAACATTCTTCTCGAGCACGCTGAGCGGCACCGCACCCGTCAACAACACGACATCGTGGAAGGCTTTCAAGTCGAATTTGCTGCCCAGCTCCGCACGGGACCGCGCTCTTAGCTCTTTGATCTTCAGTTCTCCAATCTTGTAAGCCAGCGCTTGCGCGGGATCGGATATGTACCGGTCGATCTCGTTCACGATGTCCTGATCGGTTTTGGCCGCGTTGTCCTTAAAGTAGTCGATCGCTTTTTGCCGGTCCCATTTGTAGTAGTGCATCCCGGTATCGACGACGAGGCGAACCGCGCGCCACATCTCGTACGTGAGCTGTCCGAATTTGTCGTACGGATCCGAATAAAGGCCCATCTCTTCGCCGAGCGATTCGGAGTAGAGTCCCCAGCCTTCAATGAAAGCGGTATACCCGCCGTACTTCCGAAAGTTCGGCATCTCGCCCATCTCCTGCTGCAGGGCAAGTTGAAAATGATGGCCGGGGACCGCTTCGTGGATCGACAGCGCCATCATCTCCCATTTCGGCCGGCTTTCGGGTTTATAGAGATTGACGTAGAAGTAACCCGGCCGCGATCCGTCAGCGGCGGGCTGATTGTAGTATGCGGTCGTCGTGTCGGGCGCGATCTTGTCGGGGATCGGGGTGACGCCGTACGGAGTTCGGGGAAACGTTCTGAAGACTTTCGTCAGCTCCGGGTCGATGCGCTTCGCGATCGCGCGATACGCGTTCAAAAGCTCGTCGGGTGTCTTGTAGAAAAACTTTGGATCCGAGCGCAGGTATGCAAAAAATTCGTGGAGCGTGCCGGTGAACCCGACCTGAGCCTTGACCTTTTCCATCTCTGCCCTGATTCGCGCTACCTCCGACAGACCCTTTTCGTGTATCTGCTGCGGCGTCAGATTCGTAGTTGTGTGGTAGCGGGCGAGAAATTCGTAGATCTTGTCCCCGCCCTTCATCTGCCAGATACCCGCCTGCGGATAACTCGCGGGCAGGTAGTCGCCCTCGAAGTACGTTTTCAATTTCCTGAATGACGGAACGACGTTATTCCGGATCGCGGTGCTCGCCGCCGCGCGAAGTCTCGTTGCCTCGGCCTCGGGCACATCACTCGCCAACTTTCTGAACGGTGAGTAGAACGGACTTTTCTCCGCATCGTCGACGATCTGCTTGTCCAACTGTGCCGGGACCCGGTTCAGCACTTGCTTCGACCAAAGCATTCCGTTCGCCTTACCCTCGCGCATGAGTGTGAGGGTTTGGTCCATGTAGGCCGGGAACGCATTCAATCGCGCGATCCATTCTTCGTAATCTTTTACCGTTTGAAAATTTATTTGATCGGCCAACTCGTCGGCCGTCTGGATGCCGCCGCGCTGACTTATCGGAAGCAGGTAGAGACGCGTCTGGTGGTACCGGATCGATGTTTCATAACTGTCCATGAAAAGATCGAAGTTCACCCGGTCCGCGGACGAGAGTTTTGTGCGATCGATCTGCTTCAGCGCCGCAAGTGTCTCAATGCTGTGCTGATTTCGCGCTTCGATCGCCTTGAGACTTTGATCTTCCCAACGCGTGTTGTAGCGCTTGTCGCCAAGGAACGAGGCGAATGTGGGCGAAGCCTCGAGCGTCCATTCCCAGTCGCGTGCGAACAGAGCGTGAAGTTTTTCGGCATCGGTGGATTGCGCAGGCGCACCGGAAATAAGTCCGCACAGAATTAACAGGCAAACAGCAAGCGTCTTCATGAAGTATCTCCTTAGGTGAATTGCTCGCTAAGGATACATCAAGTTTCGTAAGCGCCGAAAAGGTGAGACCTATTGTTTTTTGACGTCGATTTGGCTCATTAACTGAGCAAAGTTTGCATTGAGCCGGGCGAGCATCGCGATCAGTACCGCTCGCCGTGTGTTCTCGGCACCGGACAATTGTCGTGCGTTCTCGGTATCGGCAAGTTGCTCCGCGTTATACTTGATCGCCATTTTGGCGAGCATCGTCTCGTTTTTTGCCCAGCCGCCGGAGACTGTGGCGAGGTTCCCCGCTTCCCTCAATGTGGCCTGGCTCTCTTCGAGAAGCAGGATGTTCAATGGATCCTTAAGAGGAGTCTGATCGAGCAACCCTTCGCGAAACATTTCAGTGATCCTGTATGCGGCATTGATCTCGCGATTCAGTGCGCCCAACGTCTGCCAGTCATCCGGCTTGTAGTTTTGGCCCGTCACTTTGGATCTATATTCCGACCCCATCTTCCCGACGTACTCGACGAGTCTTCGAACCCCTTCGTATGTTCGCTCATCCACAAGCTCGACAGTACCGGATCTGGGCGCTCCGGTCGCAATTGGGGCGGAACCTGATGTCCCAACTCTTATTCCGTTACTCAGATCGAATTGGTCGAACGTCCGCCTCTTGGCGGCCGGTCTTGGCGTTGGCTGTGGAGACGGGGCGGGTGCTTCCTGCGCAATGACCCCGGCAGAAACCGTGAGGAGAATACCGACGATGAGAGCGAATTTTCTAGGCATTAGCTTTTTATCCAATTTGGAGTTAATCTCCCGCCGCCGCGATTTGCTTGAACAGATCGCGCGTGCCTGCCGGAACCGTGCCGGTGTAATTGTTTATTCGAAATTCCAGATTCGCGGCGTCCGCCATCTTTCTGATCGACGTTTTGTTGGTCGTGAAATACATGACTTCACCGGAGGCCATGCCTCCACCGGCGATCATCCCCTGTGCGCGCAACCCGCTAACCACGTTTCCCAACGAAAGAGCTTTGCCGTCGACGACCGCCGTCAGACGCGTCTTTGTTTTCGAAAATCGGTAATCCTCCGAGATCGCACGGAACCCCAGCATATACATTCGAGCGGCGGTACCGTCGTAGCGGGTCCCTGTGACGTACATGACGCGGCATTCCAGCCTCTCTTTTCCAGGGCGCGAATTGAGCTCGATCATTATCGGCGAAGAATAAACAACCTGATAGCGCCCGTTGGGCTCTCTGAAGACATGAACGCCGTAGCCTTCATTCCTTGAAAAAGCAAAAGTGTCCACCCAGGCATCCATCTGCGACCGCGCACTCACGGCGGCGGCAGGTTTGCCCGCGGACCCGCGCGTGTCGGTTCCGAATTGAGATACGCCGACGAGGGTAGGCTTTCCTTGGCGCGCCGCCGCCTCTGCCTCGTGACGCATTGCGTCGTTCTCGGCCCTAATCACCCACGGCGCCTTTAGTCCGGCCACCGCCCAAATACCGCGCTTCTCCCCGCGGGCAAGAGCGGCCGACCCGGCATACACCCCGAACTCCTGTTCGTTTTGTCCGGACATATCGATTGGAGTGTGCCACGCCGCTCCGTCGCGGAGTAGCTGCTGGCTGACATCGATGCCGTCGATCGTAAGTTTGCCCGTAACTTTCCCACGCGTGATGCCGGTCGTCTGAAGGAGGACCGTTTTACCAACGACGAGGCTTCGGAGATGGTCGCGAACGACGGTGTAGAGCGATTGGCCCGGCTCAGGCAACTGGACGTATTGCAGTTCGACCACGATCCGGCCGGTCGACACCGCGACGACTATAGCGTTTCCATCAGCCAAGTCGACCACCTCACCCGCAGTCTTGATCTGCCCTGAAACGGATATCCCGATCAACGCGACGAAGACCAAAGCGGCGCAAATGCGCGTGCGTGTGAGTAAATTTTGCATATAGATCAGCGCGCCTCCAGATCGTATTCCCTCAACCGGCGGTAGAGCGTCGACGGCGAGATGCCAAGCAGCTCGGCGGTCTTGCCGCGATGCCACCCGGTCTTTTCGAGGGCTGTGAGGATCTGCTGACGTTCGACGTCGCGAAGATTTGTCGGTGCGACGTTGTGGAACGATGCGACGCCGCCGTTGCCCGGAGTCGTGTAGCTCACGGAGACGTTCGCTTTCTCGCTGCGATAGACAACTTCGGGCGGTAATTCTTTTACAGTCACTCGGCCGTTGTCCGCGAGCAACGCGGCACGCTCGAGACAGTTGCGCAATTGACGGACATTGCCGGTCCATGAATAAGCGCTCAACGCCTCGATGACCGGCGGGGTAAGCTCCGGCGGATTCGCCCCGCCGACTTTGGTCAGGATGTGACGGGCCAGCGGTATCACATCTTCGCGTCGTTCACGCAGTGGGGGTATGTTCACTTCGAAACTGTTGATCCGGTACATGAGATCGGCGCGAAATACCCCTTCGGCGACCGCCTGTTTCGGATCGCGATTTGTCGCGCTCACGAGCCTCACGTCGACCTCGACTTTTTTGACGCCGCCGACGCGGAAGAACGACCGCGTCTCGAGGGCGCGAAGCAGTTTGGACTGAAGCTGTGACGGCATCTCCATGATCTCGTCGAGAAATAGAGTCCCTCCGTCCGCCAATTCGAACAATCCCAACTTTCGGCTCCGGGCGCCGGAGAACGCGCCGGCCTCGTGTCCGAACAGCTCCGATTCGAGAAGCGTGTCCTGCAACGCGGCGCAGTTCAGATCTATGAATGGTTTTTCATTTCGCGGACTGAGCCGGTGGATCGCCTGAGCCACGAGCTCCTTCCCGGTTCCGGATTCCCCGGTTATCATCACCGAAGTGTCGGACGGCGCGACACGCCGCACCAGGCGCAAAACTTCTTTCATCTGCGGGGACTCCGCGATTATCTCGGGGAGGTTGTTCTGCCCGCGGGCGATCTGCGCGCGAAGCCGGGTGTTATCGATTTTTAGCTGATGCTTTTCCGCCGCCTGGTCGACAAGCGCGGAAAGCTCGGCGATCCGGTAAGGCTTCGTCAAATAGTCATAGGCCCCGAGCTTCATCGACTCGATCGCCGTCTCGACCGTCCCCTGTCCGGTCAGCATTATTATCTCGGGCGGGTTCGGACTCTTGTCGAAGACTCGGCGGAGCAATCCCATCCCGTCCAAACGGGGCATGTTTATGTCGCACAAAAGGACGTCGAAATCGCGGGCCTCAAGGATCTCCCACGCGGCCTCACCGTCCGGAGCGGTGTCGACTTCGTGCCCCTGTCTCGCCATTTCCTTTTGGACGACGAGTCGGAGATTCTTTTCATCATCAACTACAAGTAGCTTTGCCATAAATTTGTCCGTGAGAATTGCTGGCCGGCCCTATCGGGTAACCGGGAGGAAAATTGTGAAGGTCGAACCTTTTCCGACGTTCGAGCGGACACTAAGGCGGCCGCCGTGGTCGGTGATAATGCCGTAGCAGACTGCAAGGCCGAGGCCGGTTCCTTTGCCGACTTCCTTGGTCGTGAAGAACGGCTCGAAAACTTTGGACATGTCATCGGCCGGGATCCCGACGCCGGTGTCTTCGATCTCTATTGCGAGACGACGGCGCTCGACGAATGCACGGAACGTCAACGTCCCGCCGTCCGGCATGGCGTCGATCGCGTTGGTCGCGAGGGCGATCACGGCTTGTTGCAACTGTCCGCCATCGGCGTTGATGGTGGGCAGGTCATCGGCGACTTCGAGCTTGATCTCGACCGACCCTCCGCGCTTTTGGTGCGAGATCAGATTTGCCGATGAGCGGATGATCTCGCCTATGTCTAGGGGATGACGGTCGCCCGTGCGGAGGCGGCTGAAATCGAGAAGGCCTGTCGTAATCGATTTGCAGCGGAACGCTTCACTCTTGATCAGTCCGAGATACTCGTTCAGATCCTCAATTCCCTCGGTGTCTGCGAAAACGCCTTCTTCGACCCGCTGCTCCAGTGCCTCGGCACAAGCCGAGATCGTCGCGAGCGGATTGTTAATCTCGTGCACGACACCCGCTGCAAGCCGGCCCACAGCCGCAAGTTTTTCGGCGCGGCCGACGGCGTGGATCGCTTCGACGCGAACCGTTATATCTTCGCCGACCGTGATGACGTGGCTGACGTCGCCGGTGTCTGGATCACGCATCGGAATTTTGCTAACCATCCAATGCTTTGTTGAGCCGTCTTCGCCCGCCGTCTGCTGCTCGATCCGTTCGATACGCCCGGTGCTGAACGCTCGTTCGAATTCGTCGCGGACCTGACCCTCCGGATATCGTGCGAGAACGCTGAAGACGTTTCGTCCGAGCGCCGCGTCGCGCGGTATCCCTTGCGTCCCGATCTCCCGATGCCTGTTCCACGTCACGATGCGAAAATCGCGGTCGACGACGTAGAGCGAGACCGGCAGGGCGTCGAGAACCGCTTCGGTAAACCGGCGGTGCTCTTCGCGAGCCCGGTTGATCGAGCTGTTGATCGCGGCTTCGTAATGCGCCGACAGGTTGATACTCATCGCCGCCATCTGTGTCGCGGCCTCGATGACTTTTATTCTCGAATCGCTCAGATCTTGTTTGTGCGAGAAAGCGACGACGAGCGCGCCGCGGATGTTGCCGTTTATGTGGATCGGTGAAACGTATTCCAGCCGGTGATCGGTTCCGCTCAATAAGAATTCTTCGGGATTTTCTTCGCTGTGGCCGACCTGCGGAGGCAGCACACCGAGCCATTTCTCGAATTTCGAGCGATCGAGGAAATTGCTGTCCATCTCGCCGCGGCGATCGAAAGCACAACTGATCACGCCGATATTTTCGAGCTCGGCGACGAGGGCGCAGATCTCGGCGTCGGCTTCGTGCTGGATCGCGCTTGAGACGCGGCTCGCGACCTTCTTCGGGTGCACCGTGAAAAGAAGGCTGCGCCCCAAATCGGAGATAAACTTCAGCTCGGCAGACGCATCTGATGCATAGGCTGTTTGAAGAGACAGCTTGGGTTGTTTTTTTACCGCCGAAGGAACTGGCATGCTTGTAAACCTGCGGAAAGATAGAGGAACAGTTGAGAGACTGGGGGTTTGGAAGAGAAGCTGAGGTTCAAAACCTCTCATTGATTAAAAAACTTTTTAAACATTTTGTCAATCAGTTTGGCATTTCGGGAAAATGGTTGACTAGGGCATAAATTCACGTAAGAATCGACATATCAGTCATGTTTCAAGGTGCAATAATCATAGCCAGACGAGTATTTATTTGCGGGTTCTTTTTATCGGTCCTTTGTGGGATCGGTTCGGCCCAGCAGGTTGTAGACAAGACTGTGGCCACCATTAGCGACGGAGCCCGCACGGAACTAATAACCCTCTCCGACCTAAAATGGCAGCTCGCGATGCAACGCAATGCTCAGATAAACCCGCCCTCGTCCGAAGATCTGAATCGGGCCTTGCAGCTCCTTATCAACCAACGCCTGTTCGCCCTCGAGGCGGAACGACTGCCGCGCGAAGCACCGCAAAAGGCCGAGATCAACGCCAAGATCAACGAGCTCGTCTCCTACTTTCCGACGCCCGTCGAGTTTGAACGGCGCCTGAATCAAGTCGGATTCAAATCGGTTGCTGACCCGAACTTTGAGCGTCTGATCGCACAGCGGATTGCCATCGACAAATATCTTGATTTTCGATTCCGGTCGTTTATCGTCATCACAGCGGACGACGAAGCCCAGTACTACCGTAACGTTTACGTGCCGGAATTTAGAAGGCGAAATCCCGGGGTGATCGTTCCGTCGCTCGACAGCAAGCGGGCGGAGATCGTCGGGGCACTGACCGAAGAGCGCGTGGCGCAGCAGATCGAAACTTTTCTTGAGGAAGCAAAACGGCGAGCTGAGATCGTGATCCTCAATCCTGTCTAACTCCGCCGATCGCCCGCTATTATTCGATTTCCCTTTTTTGTTGTTTCGCCGGGCGGTTTGGGATTATTATCTCTCTACCCCGAACCTCGGCTCGACACAAACCAATGAAGAAGTACGTTCTATCCCTGCCGATTCTCACACTCGCTGTTACATTTTTTCTGTCGCAACGACCTGCCGAAACTAAATCTGAACCGAGATTTGAGGAGGTGAGCCGACCCTATTCTGCTCGGGCTGCGGCATTCGCGATTTCGAGGCCGGTTCCTGAGCCGGGGGATTCGCTCGGGGGATCCGCAATCCCCGCGCAGGGCCTGCCCGTGCGAGAGGTCGGGGCCGGCAACGAGCTATTCAGCCGTCCCGCGACCCGACGTGACTCCGATCAATCGCCTGCCGCTTTTGGAAGCGTGCCGATGCCTGCCCCGTCACTCTCTTTTCCCGGAATCGCGAACCTCGACAATGGCCTTACCTATGGGCTGCTCATCCTTCCCGCGGACATGAATGGCGACGTCGGGCCAAATCACTACGTGCAGATCGTCAACTCGTTGTTCCGTGTGTTCGATAAGACCGGTCAGCCGATGTCGCCGCCGCTGAAGATCAGCAAACTCTTCGAACCGCTCGGCACCGTCTGTTCGACGCGCAACGACGGGCTCGCTGTGATTCTTTATGATCCGCTCGCGGACCGATGGTTGATCAGCCAGACATGCACGGCGTTCCCCCCTTTCCGGGAGATGGTCGCGATATCGAAGACGGGTGATCCGCTTGGAGAGTACTTCAGCTATGAATTCGTGATGCCGAGCGTAAAGCTGAATGACTTTCCGAAGTTCGGTGTCTGGCCCGATGCCTATTACATGTCGACCGACGAATTCCTCGGCTCCGATTATGTGGGAGCGGGAGCGTTCGCGTTCGACCGCGCGAGGCTTCTGGTTGGCGACCCAACGGCTAGCTATATCTATTTCAATTTGCCCACCCCGGTCGGGCCGCGCCAAAAAGGGCTGCTGCCCTCTGACCTGGATGGATTGAGACCGCCCGCCGCCGGGGCCCCGAATGTTTTCGCGAGCTATACCGCGACCGAGTACGGGGACGCACAGGACGCTTTGCGGCTTTACGATTTTCACGCGGACTTCGATAACCCCTCGGCCTCTACTTTTTCGGAACGGGCAGAGAGCCCGTTGGCCGTCGCCGCGTTCGATCCGACGAGCCCGGAGGGACGCGCCGACATTTCTCAGCCGGCGCCCGGCGAGAAGCTGGACGCGCAGAGCGATCGTTTGAACTTCAGGCTTGCGTATCGGAATTTCGGAACGTTCGAATCGCTCGTCGTGAACCAGACCGTCCGGACGGCCCCTTCGGATCCATATCGCGCCGGCGTACGTGTCTACGAGCTTCGCAAGACGAATTCAACCTACACGGTCCGGGAGCAATCGACGATCGGCGGTGGCACGTTCTCGCGCTGGATCGGGTCGGCGGCGCAGGATCACCAGGGCAATCTCGCGGTGCAGTACAACTCGGTTGCGGACGACAAACAGCCTTCGATCTTTTACACCGGCAAACTGGCCTCCGACCCCGTGGGAACATTCCGGCCCGAACGGGCACTAATAAACGGGACCGGTGTGCAGAAAGCATTTGGCTTTCGTTGGGGGGAATACAGCGGCATGTCTGTGGACCCGGTGGATGACTGCACGTTTTGGATGACGAACGCGTATTACACGCTCGAGAGTCAGGAGTTCAGCGACTTCGGATGGCTGACGCGGATCGGGAGTTTCAAATTCGCAGAATGTACGGCGGCACCTCGAGGTTCGGTAACGGGAAGCGTAACGAATTCTGCGACGGGCCAGGCACTTCCGGGCGCCACAATAAAAGCCGGGGCTTACACGAGGGCGACCAACGCCTCCGGCAGTTACGGTTCGCTCTCGGTGTTGCCCGCGACATACAACGTCACGGCGTCCGCCCGCGGGTTTCTTCCGCAAACCGTTTCGGTGATTGTCGCTGACGGGCAAGTCCAGACGCGCAATTTCGCGCTCCAGCCAGTGCCGATAATTGAGAATGCCGGAACCCAGATCGCGGGCCAGAGCTGCCCGATCAATCAGGCCCCCGAGCCCGGCGAGACCGTCACCCTGGCTATTTCACTTCGGAACACCGGTGAATTGCCGGCCTCAGACCTAACGGCGACTTTGCAGCCCAGCTCTGAGATTATCAACCCCGGGCCTCCGCGATCTTACGGACCGCTTTCGCCGGGTGGTTCAACGGCCCTGCGCGGATTTACGTTTGTCATCTCGCCAAGCGTGGGTTGCGGTACCGTCGTCCTACTCAACCTCGAAATACGCGACGGCTCTTCATTCATCGGCAGCGTCTCGATACCTCTGCAAACAGGCGCCCGCAGATATGCGATGCAGGAAAACTTCGACACCGCGACGGCTCCGGATCTGCCGGCCGGGTGGACGACCGGTACGAGTGAGAATCATCAGCTTTGGCGGACCTCGTCGGCCAGGAATCAGTCCGCGCCGAATTCGCTATTTTCACCGGCACCGATCCAGCGCGGCGTCATTGAGGTAGTCTCACCCGCTTTCCCGGTCGCCTCGACTCAGGCCGAGATCAGTTTCCGGAATTGGTACGAGCTCGAAACCACGTTTTTGAGAAACAGGCTCTACGACGGTTCCGTGCTGGAGTTAAAGATCGGTGAGGGGGACTGGCAAGACATTCTTGCGGCTGGCGGATCGTTCTTGTCGGGCGGGTACGACGGAGCGATCGACGGCTGCTGTATGAATCCACTCGCTGGCCGGCTCGGCTGGTCGGGGCGCAGCGGCCCTAACCAAACTTCTGAATTTATAACGACGCGCGCCAAACTTCCCGCGTCCGCGGCTGGGCAGAATGTGCGGCTGCGTTTCCGGGTTGGCACCGACATCGGCGGCTTCCGCGAGGGCCAGTATATAGACGACCTCACGGTCACCGACGGATTCGTGTGTGCATGCGCGACGGGAACGAAGGCCCCGTTCGATTTTGACGGCGACCGTAAAACCGACTTATCCGTTTTCGATTTGAATGCCGGCGGGCAGCCTGATTTTAGAATCGTCAACAGCTCGACAAACCAACCTTCATCCGCCGCGTGGGGGACGGCCGGGGATGTGCCGGCGAATGCGGATTTCGATGGCGACGGGAAGACGGATCTCGCGGTCTATCGTCCGGGCGAGGGCGTTTGGTATATCGTGCGGAGCTCGGATGGCGGAACCCTCGCGACACGCTTCGGTATCGCCACCGATCTCGTCGTCCCGGCCGACTACGACGGTGACGGCCGCGCCGATGTCGCAGTGTTCCGGCCGGCAACCGGTATTTGGTACGTCTTGCGAAGCTCGGACGGCCAGGTTTCTACCACGCCTTTCGGGCTTAGCGGCGACAAGCCCGTGAATGCGGATTTCGACGGGGACGGCAAGGCGGACCTCGCCGTTTATCGGCCATCAACCGGAACTTGGTATTACCTCCGGTCCGCGAACGGATCCGCCGAGATCGTGCGTTTCGGTGTGAGCGAAGATGTTCCGGTCAGCGGCGATTACGACGGTGACGGGCGCGCGGACATCGCTGTGTTCCGGCCGTCGACGGGGGTTTGGTACCTGCTGCGTTCGACAGCCGGTTTTGCCGCCGCTCAATTCGGGCTCAACGGCGACGTCCCGATGCAGGCCGATTTCGACGGCGACGGAAGAGCCGA
>DATLCA010000044.1:0-3803 GCA_035526605.1 Pyrinomonadaceae bacterium
CACTTCGCCGACGCCATCTTTGTCGGGATTGTCGATCTTGATCTCCGCGCCTTTAAAGGCTTTGCCGACTGAGCCGACCTGGTTGTCGGTCTCATATGTCGCGGCTGCGGCTCCGCTTGTTTCGGTGAGGCCGTAGCCTTGTATGATCGAGAATCCGAGCTTATGAAAATCCGTGGCAACATTCTCGTCAAAACGCGAGCCCGCGGATATGGCAATCCGCAAATGGCCGCCGAACGATTCGTGGACCTTTCCGAAAAGTTTGGACCCGAGATTTATGCCCAATGAATTACGAAGCAGGCTATTTGCCGCGAGCATGCCCCCGAAAAGCGCACGAACCAACTTCGGTTTATCTTCCACCGCGTCGAATATTTTTTTATGGAACAGATACCATAGACGCGGAACAGTTGTCAGGATCGTGGGCTTGAATTCCTTCATCGCGTCGCCGAGCTCGGCCGGCGACAGCTCTTTCAAATAACCAACCTCAATCCCGTACGTCGTCGCGACCCAGAGATTCACGGTCTGGAGATACGCGTGAAACAGCGGGAGAAGGCTGAGCATCTTTTCCTTGTCGGTGAGCTTGAGGACGTGGTTGACTCCATCGAGCTCTGCGAGAATGTTCGCATGCGTTAACGGAACGCCTTTTGGAGTACCGGTTGTCCCGCTGGTGTAGATAAGAAGAGCGATATCGTCGCCGGATGCTTGCGGAATTTCATGCGCGAAACTCTCGGGGAAAGGCGTGGACGCCCAGTTGGCGAAGCCCGTCCCACCCGCGGCATCCGGAGCTTGTGACCGTGACCAAATTATGGCGGGCAGCTCACGGCCAAGCTTTTTCTCTATCTCCCGAAATGTGGGTTCCACTTCTTCGCCGACGAATGCAACCTTCGCTACCGAATTCTCCATGAAGTTCGTAAGGGTCGCGATTTCGCCGTGGGGGTCGACCGGCACGCACACCGCGCCTCGATAGAGGATCCCGAGATACGCGATCGCCCAGCGCGGATGGTTCTCGCCGATGACCGCAACGCGGTCGCCGAATTCAACTCCTTCCTGCGCGAGGCGGTACGCGATCGCTCGGATCTGCCGAAGCGAGTCGCCGAACGTGTAAACCTGCGAGTCGTCGCCGACGATGCGCATCGATATTTTGTCGGTGCGAGCTTCGAAGGATTCGACCAGGCGCTTTAAATACGAGTCTGACATTCAGTATCAAAATAGTAACTAACGGAGCTTGGGGTATAACCCATTTGTACCTGAAATTCGCGCCGAGGACAATCCGTCACCGGGCCCGTTCAGCCCGGGCCGAAGGCTGGCTGGTATCGGCGAGAACGCGAAACCGCACGACGCCGACCGTGACTTTTTGACCCGGCTCAAGATGGAAAGCGGCGGTCTCGGTCTTCGGACGTGTCGCGATGATCGACTGACCACGGTGCGAAGACAAGCGCACTCCGACCCGTTCGAACGCTCCGACGAAGCTCATTTCTTCGACCACACCGTCGGTCAATTTCTGATAATTCTGCATCAGGTTTTCGGGCCGTCGCAGGAAGACGTCCTCGGGCCGGATCACGAGCTTCGCCGGTTGGCCGTCCGCGAACGAGTATTCGTTGTCGATGTCGAGACGGATCTCATCCGACTGGAACGTCTGTCCGCGGATGACGCCGCTGATAATATTCGCCGATCCGAGAAAAGTCGCTACGTATTCGGTCTCGGGGTTGTTGTAGACCTCGTACGGCGTGGCGATCTGCTCGATGCGGCCGGAGTTGAGCACGGCAATGCGATCTCCGAGTTCCAAAGCTTCTTCCTGGTCGTGCGTGATGAAGATCGATGGAACTTTTATCTGCTTGAGAAGCGCGCGTATTTCGCGCCGGAGAGTGGCGCGGATTTGCGCGTCAAGAGCACCGAAGGGCTCATCGAACAAAAGCACCTCGGGTCCGTAGGCCAGTGCCCGTGCGATGGCGACGCGCTGCTGCTGGCCACCGGAAAGCTGAGATGGAGATTTCTTTCGATGTTCTTCGAGGTGAACCATCTCGACAAGGCGGTCGATCTTCTCCTTGATCTCGCTCTTCGACCTTCCCCGGAGCTTAAGGCCGTACGCGATGTTCTGCTCGACGTTCATCTTTGGAAACAGCGCATACGATTGAAAGATGACGCCGGTGCCGCGAAGCCGGGCGGGTATGTGTGTGACATCTTTCCCATGCAGGATGACCTTTCCGGCGCCGGGCATCTCGAGTCCCGCGATGATCCGCAGGATCGTCGTCTTCCCGCTGCCCGAAGCACCGAGCAGCACGACGATCTCGTCTTGGGCGACGTCGAAGTTTATGTCGTCCAGCACCGCCGTCGTTCCAAAGCGTTTGCTTAGGTCTCGAACGCTGACCGCCACTTGGTCTATCGGGAAGCTTGTCATCGGTATCGGTTGCCGGTCGTTCCGTTGTGCGATTTTCCCACTCTTAAATTTCAAATTTGAAATTTCAGTTTTCAAATTTAGGAGTTTGTTCGCAAATCGCGCGACTCAAATCCTAATCAGTCTCCAGCCAGTCCCTCGCAAAAAATAGAATGCTGAAAATCGCGAACGACAGCAACGCCAGCACGATGGCTATCGCGTTCGCGGCCTCGACCTGACCTTCGTTGAACTTAGCAAAAATGTAAAGCGGTGCCGTTTGCGTTCGGCCTGCCAGGTTGCCTGAAACCAAAATCGTGGACCCGAACTCTCCGACGGCACGGGCAAATGTCAGCAGCGCCCCGCCGAGAAGGGCTCCCCGCAAACTTGGAAGCGTGACGTGCCAGAACGTCTGCCAGCGCGTCGCACCCATTGTCGCGGAGGCTTCTTCGAGCGAATTGCTCATTGTGTCGAAGACCGGTTTTATCACGCCGAACGCGAGCGGGAATGTCACGAAGATGTTGGCCAGAATGATCGCCGCGGCGGTGAACATTATCTCCGGGACATGTTCCTCGCCGATGACCCGTGAGAGAGTGCCGTACGGCCCCCAAAGCAACAGCAGCGCGAAGCCGGCGACGGCGGTCGGGATCGCGGTCGGGAGCGAGATCGTTACGATGACCGCGTTGCGGCCCCAGAAGTTATATTTCGAAAGCACGTACGCCGCGAACAGTCCGAAGAAAACATTGAAAACGGTCGCCCAGAAACTTGTCACGATGGACAGCTTCAAAGCAAAGACCGCTTCCGGCTCCATCAACGCATGCCAGAAACTTTGGAGGCCGTTTGCCGTGCCGAAAATAAATATCGAAGCCAACGGCAGTAGCACGAGCGGGAGCATGACCGCGACCATCACCGCGACGCTGAGCGGCTTCATTAAGTCGAAGCCGCGGGTATGTCGAACTCCTGAGAGGTTTGCACTCATACTGAGAAAGCTTAAGTCGTTACTCGAATTTTACGGCGTTAAGCCGTTGGTCTTGCCCGACGTTGCGGTCGAAGACCGCCGGCGTAACCACAGGTTTGAAGCCTATTTATTTTGCACCTGGTCGCGGAAGATCTGCTCGATCACTTCCGGGTAGGCCTTGTCCCAGCCGCCGAACATCTCCACCGTGAACGGCAACTCGATCTTGGCAAACTGCGTGTTCTCTTCATTAAAAGACTCATTCGTCACCGAGCGAAAGTAATACTTCACGAAGACCTTCTGTGCCTCGTCGGTCCAGAGAAAATCCAGGAACGCCTGAACGGCAGGGCGCTCTGCAGCCGTCACATTACGGTCGATGATCACCGCCGGATGTTCACTGAAGATCGTCGATTTCGGAATGACCATCTCGATGTCAGAACCGGCCTGCTTCATCATCAATCCCTCGAGCTCGTATGTTAC
>DATLCA010000045.1:0-34704 GCA_035526605.1 Pyrinomonadaceae bacterium
AGCCGCGGAACTTCGGAGTTCAGGGTTCAGAGTTTAGAGTTCGGGGTTCAGGGTTCAGAGTTTAGAGTTCAGGGTTCAGAGTTCAGGGTTTCAACGCCAAACCCGAACTCTGAACCCTGAACCCCGAACTCTGAACTCTGAACTCTGAACTCTGAACCCTGAACTTATTCTGAGGACATCGCTTCACTTAACAGCTCTTCCCGCTGGTCGCGGGGGCTTAGGATTCTCGGCTCGGGTGGAAAATTAAATGAGTTCGGTTCTTCGAACGGCGAGACACTTAGGGGCACGCCCTCGACGTCCATGCGATGGGCGATGATCTTCGAGACGAGTTGCTGCTCGAACTGCGAGATGTTCAAAAACTTCACACCTATGCCGGTGTTCTCGAAACGGTAGACCGCCTTGCAGCTTAGCGGGAGGCGATTCTTGTTCGGAAGCTCGATCTCCAGGCGAAATTCGTCGCCCGAATAAATGTTCTCTTCCCAATCCGTGAAACAACCGCCGACGCTGATCTGCTGAAGCAGCGTATTTTGTTTTTCTCCGTATTTGGTGATGATGACCGCCGGAATATCCAGTGAGAATCGGACGTGTTTTCGTTGATTGATCGACATCGAATTGAAAAATGCAGGTGGCGGAGGATCCGCGAGAGGCTGCTAGTATTTTAGCGATTCGAGGAAGGTAAAGGCAACAAGTTTTTCGGTGTGGATCGTAGCCCCCATTCCTTGTTTCCCCGTATTACTTCATTATTCGGCCGCCGGACCAGCCAAAGTCTGGATGGGATTCTGAAGCGATTCCGATTTCGTGTTCCGTCCTTGTTTGTGTGATTTCGTGTGGGCCCGTGGTTTCAGTCTGCAGGCGACCGGGAACAGAAACCACCAACCCACACGAAATCACACGAACAAACCGAGCCCACACGAAAAGAATGCAGCGAGCGGAGGACTGCGGGTATCACTTAGCACTTCAGCAAACAAAAAAAGCCACCCGCAAACGGGTGGCTTCTACTTCGATTTAATCCTCGACTACGCGGTTACCGCTTTGTCGCTGCCGCAGTGGGCATTAAACGCTTCGGTCAACGCTTCCGCGATTGCCCCCGGGTGACGGCCTTCGAGATCGCGGCGCTCGAACATCTTTACGAGTTTCCCGCCCTTCAAAAATCCGATCGCCGGCGACGACGGCATATAGCCCGTGAAATACTCGCGTGCGGTGTCGGTCGCGTCGATGTCGGCCCCGGCAAAGACCGTGATCGCTTTCTCGGGCTTTGCGTCGGAATTCTGCAACGCCATCGCGATTCCGGGGCGAACTCCCCCGGCGGCGCACCCGCAAACCGAGTTGACGATCACCATCACGGTTCCGTCGGTGTTCTCTACGGCCGATTTCACCTCGTCAGATGTTTTTGTTTCTTCGATCCCAAGCTGCGCGAGCTCCGCACGCATTCCGTGGATCATGATTTCTGGATATGGCATAAGTCTTTCCTCTTAATATCTTCTAAAAAATGGTCAGGCTGATACCTGAACTTTTGTTCAAGTATCCGGCAATGACCTACGCCGGTCAAGCGGCTCTAAGTTCGATGCTATAGTGTCGCTCACGATGGCCCGTAATAAACGACTCTTCCTTATTCTCTGGCTGGCCGGTATGGCGGGCGTCCTTTCGTTCCTACTCGTGGACATTTCGGCCGTCGTCATGGCATTGCCCGTGCCGGAAGGAATGCCGCCGCCGGAGCTCCCCCCACCTGCCTTGCTCAAGCTCGCGGCAGTATTTCAACCGGCGGTACTTACATCGGCCGCGGTCGTTGTCGGAATCTGGCTCGCCCCGAAGGTCGGCCTGCATGCCCCGGTAGCCGAGGCATTCGCGAATGACAAACCTGTCTGGCCCGCGCTGAGACCTCAGCTCATCCCCGGTATTGCCGCCGGTATCGGTTGCGGGACCGCGATCGTGGCGGCATGGGTGATCGCGAAGCCGTTGATGCCTGCAGACTTCGTGTCGCGAGCACTGGAGTTCAATAAGTTCATCCCGCACGCGGTGCGAATCCTTTATGGCGGCTTTACAGAAGAGATCCTTCTTCGATGGGGAGTGATGACGGTTCTCGTTTGGCTGCTGTGGCGGGTGTTGCAGCTTGGAGCCGGCCACCCCCGGGGAGTTTTCGTTGTCGGTGCGATCGTGGTTTCGGCGATCCTATTTGGCGCGGGGCATTTGCCGATCGCCTCTGCTCTTGCCGGCGGACTGACGCTCCCGATCGTAATCTACGTCATCGTGGCCAACTCGCTTTTCGGTATCGCGGCCGGTTTTCTTTATTGGCGGCGCGGCCTGGAAGCAGCCATGATCGCGCATATGTTCGCTCATGTAGTACTCATCGCTGCGATCTACACTGCTTTATAATTTTTCAGCACACCGGTCGGGCCCATGCCTCGTCCTCTTCTCCCGGCCTTTCCGCCCTCGCTCAATGGCTCGCTGATTGCTGGACAACTGCGGATTAGTCGCGCCCACTCCACGGGCACAACATAACAAAGGGGGCTTTTTTGTATGCGAATTATCACAATCTCGGCGATGGTTCTCGCCTTCGGCCTGTTTTCCATCGGCTGCAACACGGATCAGACGCAGCAGATTCCGACGGAGCAAGCGTACCGGAACGATGCAGGGATTCCTGCGGAAAACGAGGGTGACGAGTATTGGGCGAAGGACAATCTCGACCTCGAGCGCGTTGGAAATCTGCTTGAGCGGTCCGACGATCCCCAGGAGTTCGAAGAATATCTCAATGAGCCGAACGGGATCAACAATCTCGATCTGAACGACGACGGGTACGCGGACTACATCAGCGTCGAAGAGTTCGACGACCGCGGCGACGGCCAGCGCGGACTGTCCCTCTTCTCGCGTTTCGGCCCCGATCTTATTCAGGAAGTCGCGACGATATTCTTCCATCGCGACGGCCCCAATTACCCGGGTGCACGGGTTCTCATCAACGGCAACGAACAGCTCTACGGCGACAACAATTATTACGAGACGAACTGGCTGGACCGGGCCGTCCCTTTGATCAGCTCGCTGTTCGGCAACCACCAGCGTTATCGCTCCCCGTATTACTACGACAACTATCCGAGGAATTACGAAACGTATCAGATAGTCGACACGCCATACTACCGAAGAAGGATCGAGCAGGCGTACCCACAGCCCGTGTTCGTCTACACGACGGCGCCGACCTGGATCAACGACATCAAAATTAAATCGCCGAACAACGGCCGGCATCTTGGTCAGATAAAGGCCAAACTCGCGAAACCGAACAAGGAGCAGGAAGAGTTCCTGAAGAGTTACGAGGGTCGGTCGCACCGAGCCAAGGGCGACAACGGTCTCTACGGTTCGAAAGGTGATGACAAACCGGGACGCGACAATCCGCCGCGCAGCGATCGCGGGGACGAGCGCGGAAATCCGGGCAGAGACGAGCGCGGAGCCCAGCGCGGAAATCCAAACAAGCCTAACGGAGGACAGCCGGGTCATCCGGGGGGTGGCCCGCCGAAAGCGGAGAACCCCTACCAGGGTGAAAAGCATGGCGGAGGTAATCCGAATAAGGACGCCGGCGGTAACCCGAACAAGGGTGGAGGCAATCCCAATAAAGGTGGAGGCGGCAACCCCAACAAAGGGGGTGGCGGCGGAAACCCGAATAAAGGTGGCGGCAACGGCGGCGGCAAAGGCAAGAAGGGTTAATTGGAAGGCTCCCTCCGGAAACACGGAGGGAGCCTTTTTCTTTTCCCAGGATCGCAACTGTGTGCTCAAAAATCGCACACCGCACCGGAAGCACTGTGGGCATCAATTACACCCACCGCAAGTGCCGGCGGCGCCCTGCAACATTCCGTTGGAATAAAGCGTAAAGTGGCCCAGACGAGGAACATTATGTTTTGTCCAAAATGCGGGTCGCCGAATTCTGATGAGACTAAATTCTGTCGCGGTTGCGGATCCGACCTGAGCAACGTTCTTGCACTGGTCGAAGGCAGACAGGTCGCGAACGTGCCCGGATTCGCCGAGAAGCACATCGGTCTTTTTAGCTCGGGACTGCGCGGGCTGATAACGGGTCTCGGGTTTGTGATCGTCGCGGCGATCGCGCTCGGGTTGTCACCCAAACTGGCGGTCCTGACGATATTCCTGCTAGCGTTCGCGACGTTTTTTGTCGGGATCGGGGTTTCCCGTCTTTTCCAGGCGAGGGCTTTGAAGCGCCTAGCTGCTCCGAAGGTCGATCAGCGATCAGACCCGGCTCTTTCACCGGGCGAGCCCGAGTACTTTCGCCCGCAGCGATCGATCTATGAAACCGAAGATCTCGTCACGCCGCGGAGCGTCACCGAGCACACGACGACCCACCTCACAATGGAAGACGCCCAAGAACGCGACTAACGTCCTGGCCCACGTTACGCGATTCGGAACTTACTTGCGCTTGATCACAAAGAGCGGCGAGTTTTTCTTTTCGCTCGAGGCGTAAAGTGTGACCCCATCGCGGCCGTACGAAACACCTTCGCCCTGCTTCCGGTCGCCGAGATCCACAACGCGTGGCTTTTGCGCCCAGATGACGTCCGGGTCGGACACACCTTCGGGCAAAACGAGCTCGTAACCGCTTTTCAGATCGCAGAGAATCACGCGCTTTCCGTCGGGTGAAATCGAGCCGCCCGTCAGCAAGCCCTCAGGTTTCGAAGGGACCGAGATCTCCCCGACCTTTTCGCTCTGGACCGCATTCTGGGACCCAAACGCCGGCCTCATCCTGAAAACTTCGGCCGGCCCGTTCTTCTTTTTCGTGACGACGTAAATCGTCCCCGTGCCCGGATAGACGAGTATGGTTTCGGCGTTGTCGCGGCCCTTCGGGTAGGTGAACTTCATCGATTCAGCCGGTTCCGTTTGCATCGGGTTGTCGGTGTTCGAACGCGCAGTTTCGGCGGATGGAGTGGGCTCCGCAACGCGGTAGACCTGCAGCTCGCTCCTCACTTCATCGTTGTCACCGATGTCGCCGATTATCAGGAAACACTTCCCGCCGGCATCTTTGAACGTCGCGATCGATTCCCAGTCGATGTTCTCCGCGTTCCGGACCTTCCACGTCCCGAGATGCTTGCCTTCGGGACTCATGGCGAAGATGAACGGGCCGTTCCCGGCGTCGTTGTGTGTCCACAAGACGTCCTGGCATTCCGACGCGCTGAGGCCGCTGCTCTCCTTTATGTCGTCCGCCTCGATGCGCCCTGCCTCGACCGGAGCCGAATAGTCAGAAGGCGGCTCAGCCGACGTCTGGTCACCTCCACATGCCGCGCCGAGAATGACATAAACAAAGAGAGTGAGTGCGAGGACGAAGATGCGCATATTCGCCATTTTAACATTCGGATTATTTCGTCCGAAGTCGGGGACGTTACAGTTCGAACCCGTGTTCGCCCGCGGGTCACCGCGGGGCTCGGAAATACTAACGGCGCGTGAGGTCCCCGGGCGGCCCGGCTGTTCTTTTGTGCGAAAGTTCCCGCGTCGTGTGATCGGTGACACTCGCCCGCTCGACCAGCTCCGCGGTTTGCGTTGCGGCGGCGGGGATCGGCTCGCCCGGCGAAAGCGAAGGCGTTCGCGCGGGCTCCGCCAACTCACCACCCTCGTGGTTTTTCTTTACATACTTCGCCGGCCTGTCGACTACCCAATTTCCCATGAACCATAGGCCGAACACGAAACCGAATATCAGGATCAAAAGTAAATTGCCGCCGGTAAAGGAGCTCCACGGAATGAGCCCGAAGTACTGGATCCAAAACAGAATCGCGACGAGCACGAAACTAACGTTGATGAATTTGTAGGCCTCACGTTTTACTTCCGAGTACCCGCGAAGATTGTCCTTGGTTTCGCTCAGCGCCAAACCGCAGTAACGGCAGAAACGCACATCGCCGTCGGTTTCAACTTCGCGGCCGCACTTTGGGCAAAATATTCGGGACATAAGCGGTAGTGGGTAGTCGGTAGTGGGAATCTGCAATTTGCAATTTGAAATTTGAAATTTGAAATTTGAAATTTGAGCGGGGCTTTTACGGTTCAACTGGTGCAGGGGTTTCACTAATGCCGGCAGGGACGAACTCCAGGATCAGGCGGCGCTTTAGTAGTAAAATGTTTTCCATGGACGACAAGTACAACGTAACTAAAAAGAAGAAGCCCGAAACGAAGCAGGAAATTATCGCGGAACAGATCGAGGAATTGGTCAAGCGTCGCGACAAGATCAGCAACGCGGGCGAAAAGCAGAAGATCAATGCGGAGATCACGAAACTATTCGCGCAGTATCAGCGACTGAAGCTTTAAGGAATATTTGTTCCGAGGCAGACGAACCCGTCCACAGAGTGCAGGACCGAGTCTTCAGACGCAAAAAGCGCCGTGATGTCCATCCTGCTTTCCGCAACCCACATCACTTCGGCTCGACAACCTTCACACCATCCTTTTTTGAATTCGCCGGCGGAATTCCTAAGAATCAGGAATGATGTTGTCGAGCTTTCCGTGACTGTACGTGTCCGCTTGTTCTCCATTGCTCCGATTAACTTCCTGCGTGATGCTCCGGCTAACGGAACTATTTACCTCGGAACGCGCTCGACCCTGAGCATCAACTTATACTCGCCCGGCCCGAAGCTCCGGCCATCGCGATATGTCACCGGAAAATCTCCCGCGGCCACCGCCGCTTCCGCGAGATCGGCCGTGAGAAACAGCGAGAACGGCGCGAATGTCGTTAGTTCCGGGCTTGCCGCCAGCGGGTTGAACGCGGAGCCCGCCATGCCGATCGGCCGATCGAAATCATTTTGGTTCAAGACGATCTCCATGACGTTAGGTTCCTGCTCCAAAAACGCCCGTCGCGAGCGGAAGCGCGATGAGCTTGTTCTCGCCCATTGCCCCAGCCAGGTTGCGGCTCGATCGTTCCATATGTTCCAGATCTGCGGTGCAAAGTCGTTTTCCCAAATTGTAGGCAGGATCATGACGCCGTTGGGATTTGGCCCGACGCGCAAATCGCCTTCCCACAAGACAAACGGGATGAAGCGGCCGTCCAGCCTCTGGATGTGAGGCGGCGGAGGAACGGAGCTTTCACCTGAACCGGGGAACCGATCGCCGGTCAGCAGCCCGCCCGTTGTCGGACTTGCCCGACCGGCTTTGACGATGAACGCCGAGCCGTTCGGAGCGTGTCGCAGCGGGATGCCCACGATTGCTACTGGATCGCCGCGCCCTTCGGTGTCGCCGTAATAAACACTCCTTTTGTTTGTGACCGTGCCGATGAGCGTGTTGACCGATGACATTTCCACCACGTTGGCGTTGATAAAAACTTCATCACCGCGTCCGTCCATCAGTCGAACATTTTCGATCGTTGCGCTGACGACTTCGAAGCCGGTTGCGACCACCCGGTACCTGACACATCCATCGCAGGCGCCAGGGACGGGCACCCGGATCGGTCGATCCGGGACGGCCGTGTCTCCCGTCGTCCGCGGGGGAGGGGAAGGTGCGGGAGCCGGCGAATACGGCAACGTTTTCTCCATTGCGATAATGATAGATTTCGAGACGCCCGCACGATCCAGCTCCCGAAGTGCGTCCCCGGAGACGTCGAATTTCCCCTTCGATTCGTTGATGTAAGTAATGATCTTTTCTTCCGGGATCCCTTTTTGCACCATCTCGACTATCGTCCGATTGGTGGCTGTCTCTTGCGCTCCCACCGCCGTCGCCGTCGGCCCAATGGCGATGAGCAGCTGACTGACGGCGCAAAGCAAAAATAACGACATGGTCCTTTTCATTTGATAACTCCTTTCATTTTCTAATCGCCTCAGGCGTGGCCCGTGGGAGAGGGCCCGTCGTCGATCACCGGGCGATACTAAACGGATGGGTGAATTGCTGCACGACCGTCCCGCCGCTCGCGTCTTCCCCGTAGATGTGAATCACGTACCGGCCGTCGGGAAGGTTCCTTCCGGTCGGGAGTGTGCTCGGGCTGGCTGCCCACGTTCCTCCTCTAATCACGGCGTTCATCCATTGCCCGGTCGGTCCGGTCCTCCACGAACATTGTTTGACGCCGCTCTTCGTGCTGCAATTCCAGACCTCGTCCGACTCCGCCTTGCCGATAGAGAGGCGAATCCGGGCGACACCGCTCTGGCTCCCGGTAATCCGAGTCAGCGCCGTGAGAGGCGTCGCGCCGGGCACGTTAACCGTGATGGTCTGCGAGTATCCTGTCGTGGAAAAGAATCCGATGGCCGCCGCTGCCGCCACCATGCAAATAACCGAATGCAGATTAATTTTCTTCATGCGTTTTCTCCGTTGTTTAATTTCAGACTGGTCACCGTTGTGCGGCAGGGCTTGGGTCTCAGGCGTGGAGCGAAAAGCTTTGCTCCACAGAACCTTTCGGGCGTATAATTCCGACGCTCAACGTCCTGCTATGCGATAAAGAAGATTCCTTCTTTGCTCCAACAATATTTCGGAGGGTGAGAGATGTCTTCAGACAAGAACTCAATTACTTCTCAACAAAATCTCACCGCCGCAGGTAGCCGCATTCAAAAGACTTACGAGTTCGAAGACTTTCGCCTCGATGTGCCTAGCCTCATGCTTTACAAGGGCGGAGGTACGGTCGCGCTGAAGCCAAAGGCCGTCGAAACTCTCGTGGCTTTGCTAGATCGGGCAGGAGAGGTGGTGAGTAAAGAAGAGCTGATGGGACGGCTGTGGGGCGACTCGTTTGTTGAGGAATCAAATCTTACCCAAAACATATACTTGCTGCGTAAGTGCCTCGGGAACTGTCCGGACGGCCAACCTTTTATCGAAAATTTTGCGCGGCGGGGTTACCGCTTCAACGGAAAGCTGCGATCGCCGGCCGCTATCCAAATTGTGCTGGCGACGCACACCGAAACGAAGACGGTCGTCGAAGAAGAAAGTTTCAGAGCGAGTCCGGCCCGGCCGATATGGGTGGTGCCCACCGCGGCGGTCGCGGCAGTTCTGGGCGCCCTGGTGTTCGCCTTAAGCCAATTTAACGCGCCCGGAAACAGCAGTAGCGCAAAACAGTCCGCCGGCGCGTTCGAAAAGTTCACGCTTAAACGGCATTCGGACAGCAACGACGTGACGAACGGTGTGATCTCGCACGATGGAAAATTCATCGCCCACATGCGTGCGCGCAGCGCGATGTGGCTCAAGAACACTGGTACCGAAGATGCGATCGAGATCCTACCTCCGTCGGATACCATCCTGCGCAGCGTGATCTCCTTCTCGCCCGACGACAATTACATCTATTTTTTTAACACCGCGGAAGATAAGAAACCGAAGCTGGCGAGAGTCTCCGTCGTCGGCGGAACCGTCGAGCGGATGAATGTAGGGGACGCATGGTCCGGAGCATCCCTTTCCCCGGACGGAAGCCAGTTGGCGTTCATCCGCCGCCACGAGACAAGCCGGCAGGTGTTGATAATCGCGAACACCGACGGCAGTGGCGAACACGAGGCCGTCATCAATGAGGAGGGCGAGTGGCTGGGATTGTGGAGTCATTCGACCTCGTGGTCCCCCGACGGCAAGCGAATCGCGGTGGCGGGTGGAACCACCACGAACGGGAAGGCCGTATCTGACATTAAGATCTTCAATGCATCTGACGGCGCACGCATCTCGACCATCCCGTCGGGTCCGGACTGGCGGTGGATCGACGCGGTCCTCTGGCTGCCGGGAGGGGATGAGCTGCTTGCGATAGCCGGCGACAACACATCGCAAGGACAGATCTACAAACATACGATCTCGACCGGCGAGTGGCGGCGAGTGACGAACGATCTGAGCAATTATGTCTCGCTGTCGGTGACCGCGGATGGAAAAACGGTCGTCACCGTCCAACACGAAAATCCCGGCAACCTCTGGCTTCTTCCATCGGACGGCGACGTGAGCCGGGCGAAACAGATAACATCCGGCCGGAACCTGATGACCGATGTGACCGGTGTTTCGTGGACACCCGACGGAAGCATCGTCTACGCGACAAATTCCGGCAGCGGCTGGGAGATCCGAATGATCGACCCCGATGGCGGCAACCAGAAAGAGCTGACGCGCAACTGCGCCGGCAACGAGTCGTGCAACCAGCCGGTTGTTTCGCCTGACGGACGCTACATCGTCTTTCAAGCGAGGCGGGAAGGTGTCCCGCACATCTGGCGGATGGAGGCAGACGGTGGAAATCCGACGCAATTGACCGTCGGCGGAGGATTCGCTCCTTCAATCACGCCTGACGGACGCTTTGTAATTTTCACGTGGTACTCGCCGGGTGAAAAATTCTGGCGGATCCCGATCGAAGGCGGCACTGCGGAAGAGTTTAGTCAGATGACATCGGTCGGAAACATCAGCCTTTCTCCCGACGGAAAACAGATGGCGTTTGACTATTTCGACGAAACCGCAAAAGAACAATTTCAGACGTGCGTCGCAGCGGTCGGGGCAGCCGCACCCGATAAATGTTTCGGCATCAGCCGTTCGTTCCCGCGATGGGCGCCGGACGGGAAGGCATTCTACTATCTCGATCACAGCTATCTCGGAATCTGGAAACAGCGACTCGACGGTGAACGCAAGATGTTTTTGGAATTTCCCGGCGAGAGAACAAACAACTTCGCTTTTTCCCCCGACGGCAAACACATCGCCGTGGCCCGCAGCAAACCTACGCAGGACATTGTCGCACTGACCGACGAACGATAAGCAGCGGAGTGATTCCTTATTCGGGAAGGCCAACGCGACGAAGTAGATCTTTGTAACGTGGGTCGGACTTCAAAGGATCGAGCCTTCTATCTTTCATCGTCAGCAGTCCGTCGTCGCGATCGGCGTACGCTTTCTCGAGAAGCGAAAATGCCTTATCGATTTCACCCCCCCGACCCCAGTAACCGGCCATAACTGTAACTGGCGGCTGAACCGCCCCGGCATTGGCTTCAAGAAGCTCTGCCATTTTGAGTGAATAACCTTTAGGGCCGCCTGCCCGGGCAGCACTTTTTATCTGCTGGGCGAACGCCGCCGCCCCGTCAGGAGAACCCCCATTTAACACCAAGTGGCGCGCAAACTCGTCGGCGGCTTCGTCAAAGCGGCCGACGCTCTCATGCACCTCAGCCAAGAACAAATGCGTCCTGGGAAAATTTGGATCCATCTCGAGTGTTTTGTTTAGTTGCTCAAGCGCCGGACCATTTTCACCCATTAGCCACAATGTGACGCCGACCATCCCATTGATGATCAGGGAAAGCGGGTCCAACTCCTGTGCCCGCCTAATTTCGGACAAAGCTTCGGAATTGCGGCCCAGGGACAACAAGAATTCTGCGTACCATTGATGGGCTGTCGCGTAATTCGGATTGAGCTCGAGGGCCTTGAGAAATTCCGCTTCGGCCTCCCTAAATTTCCAATCGTAATTGCTAGTAACGGTAGCCAAGGCGTTATGTGCTTCGGCCAGACTTTGATCGATCTCGATCGCCCGCGTTGCGGCCGCCCGCGCTTTTGGGTAGTACTCCTTGGGCGGACCCAAACGGTAATTCGGGACGAGGATGTAACTCTCGGCCATCGAAGCATACGCGAGCGCATATGTGGGGTCCTTATCGATCGCCTGCTGAAAGTACTCGATACTCTTTCGAATGTCGTCGGGCTTTCGTTTGTTCCAGTGATAGCGTCCACGCAGGTAAAGCTGATATGCCTCGGTGTTCTCGGTGTAATTTTTCGAGACCCTCTGCTGTTCGGTGCCGCTCAGTTTTGCGCGCAGCCGCCCGGTAACGTCTCGGGCGATCTCACTTTGGAGCTGAACCAAATCGGCAATCTTTCGCGCGTACTGCTCCCCCCAGATCTGGTTGCCGGTAGCGGCGTCGACCAGCTCCACATTTAATATCACCTGGTCGCCACGCTGCCGAACGCGTCCATTCACCACCGCCTGAACTGAAAGGTCGTTAGCGACCTGCTGCGGCGTAACGTCCTTGCCTTTGTACGTAAAAACGGAGCTCCGCGCCTTTACCGAGAGTGACGGAACTTGCGAAAGACTATTTATCAGAGACTCGGTGATTCCGTCCGAAAGATATTCGAGGTCGGGATTGCTCGCACCGTTTACGAAGGGCATTACGGCGATCGACTCGATCTGCCTCGCCTGCCGTCCGGTGTAAAACGTATACGCCGCCCAACTGAGGAACACGGCGGCTGTTACTACGGCGAAAAGAATCAGAACATTTCGGGTCCCTTGCAAAGGCGCACCGGTTGAACTTTCGGTCGTCGGAGCTCCGTTATCGAAGGTCCGCGTAGCGCTGGACCTCGACGGCTCAACGACCGGCATTATCGCTGTTGGCATCGCGTCCGGTGTCGGCCCTTCAAGCAAGCGCGCGCCGTCGTCAAGACAGAAGATCAGACTCTCGTCGTAATAGTCTCGTCTACATTCGGGACAGCGTTTCATAAATCGACTGGATTGTAGCACCGCCGGATTTTATGGTCACGCGATAATTTCGAGCAACGCATAACGCTCGCGGTCAAAAGTGCATATAATGTGCCGCGCGCCAGAAGTTCAACAAAAAGGAACCCCATGACAATCCAAAATACTTCCATCGATCGCTTCGGAAATATTGCCCTGTGCCTTTCGGGCGGCGGTTACCGCGCCGCGACCTATGCCCTCGGCTGTATAGATATGCTTCAGCTCGCCGGGCTGGCCGGCGATGTTAAGTTGATGTCCACCGTCTCGGGCGGAACGTTCACCGGCGTAACGTACGCGCTGTCGATCGCCGACGGTGAACCCTACAAAGATTACTTCGACAAATACTATGCGTTCCTTCGCGATATCAATTGCGTCGAGATCGCCCTGAAGCAGCTTTACAAAACACCATCACCGTCGGGGCGAAAAGATCTCTCGCTCATCCGGGCGGCCGCGGATCTTTACGACAAGAAACTTTTCGATCGCCGGGGCCGGACGTTCCGGTCTCTCCAAAATGTCGTCGGCAACGGCAAACCTTTCCTCGAACTGATATACAACGCGACCGAGTTTCGAAAGGGGAACTCCTTCCGCTTTCGTGCCAGTCATAATCCGAATGTTTTCGCCGGAAACGGCGACTTCAAAGTGACCAAGGAAATAGCCGCGGAAATTCCGTTGGCAGATATAGTCGCCGCATCTTCGTGTTTTCCCGGCGCGTTCGAGCCGCTACGATTTCCCGACGATTTCATGTGGGCCGCCCGGCCGGGCAGTATCGGAAACGAGCTGATGAAGAACGTCGAGACCTCGTTCGGTAAGACTATTCCAAGCGGATTTGAGCGCGGGGGCAAGTGCCTTTCTCTTCCGCTGATGGACGGTGGCATATATGACAATCAGGGTATCTCGAACGCGGTAGAGGCCGACCGCACGGTCGCGAACAAGGAGGTCCCGATCATAGATCTCTTCCTCATCTGCGACACGAGTGCACGCGATGATGACATGCTCGCGTTTTCCAAACCGGACGAGAGTGCGGGATGGCTGTCGATGAATATGCTCTTCCGGGCCGCGGTCGGATTGTTTATCTTGTCGACCGTCTCCGCCGGATTTCTGATCTATTATCTGCTGACCGCGGTCGACACAAAAACACTTTCGTGGACCCGGTTCTTCTTCCAGTATGTCTCTCCGCTCTCTATGTTCGTCGTCCTCATCGGTCTTCTGATCTGGGCTTACCGCCTATTTAGAAAGAACAGGAAGATCGTGGCTTCGGGTGCGGTATTCAATCTCTGGCCGGTGGTCAGAAAGTTGTCACTGCCCGACGTGATCAATATGACGAAGGCCCGCATGGCGTCACTTATAACGATGACCGGCGACGTCTTCATGAAGCGCATTCGTCAACTTCAGTTCAGCGACGTGATGGGTTCCTCGCGTGCCCGCAAGGTTTCATTCGATCTGATTTATGAGCTCAATCCTGGCAAAAACAAAGACCGGTCCGACCTCTGGGTACTGGACCCCGGCCTCCAGCCGACCAAGGCGATGATCGAGCTTTCAGCATGTGCGGAGAAGGTTCCGACGACACTTTGGTTTTCGAAGAGAGGCGAGACGGAAATCACCGTCGATGCCGAACCGGAAGAATGCAAGGACAAGCATCCGGATGACCAGATGCTTCTGCTAGCGTGCGCACAATGCACGACCTGCTTCTGCCTGTTGAAGCACATGTGGCGGCGGTGGCAGGCGCAGGTCAAAGTCGATTCAAAGGTGCCGAAGCCCAACGACGCCGCGTCCCCGTACAACGGAACGTACGAAAGCCTGAGGGCGCTCTGGCTTGAGCTGAAAGAAGACCCTTACAGGTTCGTCGATCGGGATAGATCCTAGACCGGGAGGATCGTCTTCAGCTCCCAATCAATATCGGCATATGCGTCGTCGAGCTTCATCAGCAGCCAGTTCTTGCCGCCGGCGCTTTTTGGACCTTTCATTTGGATGAGGAGAAAATCGCCGCGGACCTTGTCGCCGAGGAATCTGAATTCGATTCGGCCTTGATCGTACTGCAGCTGAGGATCCACGCGCGTCTCGTACTTTCCGCTGTCCCAGATGCGGACCTCGCCGGCGCCGTATGTTCCTTCAGCGAGCCTGCCTTCGAATTTGAAATAGTTAAGGCTGTGATCGGGCACCGCGACGGCGAGCCGTTTGTCGTCCGGGTCCATCGACGGCCCTTTCGGAACTGCCCACGACTTCCCTGTCCCGCCGATCTCAAGCCGAAGGTCAAAATGTAACCGCGTGGCATGGTGCTCATGTATGACGAACCGTTTTTTGATCGGTTTCTGGTTCGTAACCGCGTTGCGGGGAACTTTTAGTACACGCATATGGGTTTATAATACTCGTCATGATCGACAAGTTTTGCATTTTTCTTATCATTGTCGGGTCTTTTGTTTTCACGGTAAGCGCTCAGCCGAAGAACGACGAGACGTCCCCGCAGCCAAAACTGCTGAGTGCCCCGTCGCCGAAATATCCGAAAGAGGCGAAGGAAGCGGGCATTGGGGGCCGGATCGTCGTCCGCGTCGTAGTTGATGCAAGCGGCGCAATTGTTTCGGTTGATAATCCGGTGGGACCGTATGGTCAGCAGTGCGGCTCCCGCGAAATCGACCCGCGTGTGGTCGCTCTTCGAAACTCGGTTGTCGAGGCGCTCAAGCAGGCGAAGTTCGAGCCGGCAATGAAAGACGGGAAACCCGTAAAGTCGGTCTCTTACATTGGCTCGACATTTGATCCGTTCGACGGAAACGTGGCGGAGCGCGAGAAGAAGATAATTAGCGGTGGAGTCATAAACGGCAGGGCACTTAGTTTACCCAGGCCCGAATATCCCTCCGACGCTCGACCCTCACGCGCCGCCGGCGCGGTCGCCGTGCAGGTGTTCATCGACGAAGGCGGGAAGGTTGTTGCCGCTGAGGCGGTGAGCGGGCATCCGTTACTGCGACGAGCGTCGGTGAACGCGGCCTGCAGCGCGAAGTTCGCGCCAGTGAGCCTGCAAGGAAAATTTATTCGCGTTAGCGGAGTGATCACCTACAACTTTGTCCCGTAAGAAAAGAGAGGAGTAATTATTAGAAATGTTTAATCGCAAACAGATGTATTTCGGCATGGCCTTGCTCTTCGCCGCGTGTAATTTCGCCTGCGCCCGAGGTGATGCCAATCGCACGAACGCGTCGGTCGAATCACCGGCTTCGGCAAGTGCTGCGGCCGATCCCCGACCCGTCGCGACGCCGGCTTCGAACTTCACCCCAACGGATGTCGCGAAGCTCAAATGGATCGAGGGGACGTGGCGGGGCATGGACGGAGATAAGCCGTTCTACGAGCGCTACAAGGTCGAGGATAAAGCGGTCGCCGTGGAAAGTTTGAAAGAAGATGGATCGGCCGACGGTGAGGCGGAGCGCTTCGAGCTAAAGGACGGCCAGTTCGGCAAAGGCGAGGGCGACAAGCGCTCGGCCGCGAGCGAGATCACAGATTCCTACGTTCAGTTCGTCTCCGCCGTGCCGGGCAAGGGAAACAATTTCCGTTTCGAGAAGCAGAGTGACGGATCCTGGATCGCCTTACTCGAGTGGCCCGCGGCCGCCGACAAACCTGCGCGCCGGAAGATGTACAAGATGGAGCGATGGCAGCCAGGGAAGTAATATCCTCGATACGGCGAGCGGACGCTTTCGCCCAGGGCCGGATGGAGGTTTACCCGGCGCCGCGGCGAGAATGATGCGCGACGGTCTGAATTACGACAGGCGCGCACCCCTCGACGGCCGGCGTCTCGGCGGCACGATCCATAGCTCGGTGAATGCCAAAAGTCTGTTCGGCCGTACGAATTTGTAAACAGTGACGATCTTATTCGATGGAACGCCGTAGTTTCGGAGCTCGCGCCGGATCTTACTCGCCTTCTGCCGGTATCTCGCTTGCGACGATTCACCTATCACGATCCTCGCAACGTTCGCCGCATCCGTCTTCAGAACTTCCGAGTAGCTAACCAGATCATAAATATTGCCGTCGCAGCCCGGAACCCCGTCCATGTATTCCGACGCGTAAAGCATCGTCTTCGTCGGCCGTTCAATTTCCGGAACCGTCGGTGCACCCGCGATGTTCGGTGCTTCGGTTCCCGGCGGGATCAACCAGAACTGTGTTGTCCCGCCTTGCCGAGCCGGACCGAAGATCATCCGGACCTTGGTGCGGTCGAACTTTCTAAATCTGAAGTGGTTTCGCAGCTGTGTCGCTCGGCGACGCGCCGCGCCGGGCTCACCGGCTTCGCCGTAAAAAACGATCAGTGCCGCGTCGTTCGGGTTGTTATCGATTTCCGTCAGAAAAGCGTCGAGGCGTGCAAACCCTTCCTCGCAGTTTTTCCCGGCCGTCGGAAACTCGTCGAACATTTTAGGCTGCAGAATCGGCGCGATCGCGATACTGCAGTTTGCGCTTTGCTGGACACCGGGAAAGTGAGCCTCTTTGAAAACGCGATCAAGGCTAACGACGAGCGTGCCCGAATCATCTCGCCCGATCTCAACAGTAACGGTCGGCGTGCCTTGCCCCGAGAGGATGGTTCCCTGCGAAACCGACCAGCTATAGGTTGGCGCGTAACGCTCGCCGGTGTAGCCGTTTTCAAACTTTGCCGCGACAACTGCCGACCCGCCAGCCACGACGACTTCGTCCGGACACTCGACCGCGAAGGGATATGTGTAGTGGGCTCCCTGTCCGAAAACCGTGGACCCCGCAGCAAAGAAAATTAACAGAAGTAGTGCTCGTACCATTTCCCGCCCTCGAACGTTTGGAATCCAGATTGCTGCCACGCGTTTCCGTATCCAGCGAAAATATTTCGCGCCCCCTATCTCCAATTCCCGATCAGCACGAACGGCGACCAGAAGTATGGGTGCGAGAATGGCGCGTTCGGATCACATTTGAATTCATTTTGTTTCAGGCCGCCCGCGAAAGTTTCCGCGCGGCACCCGTTCGACGTCCCGCTCGATTTGATTTTCCCGTCGATCATTTCTTTCTGTGCAAGGCGGATCGCCTCAGCTTTATTCATTGTAGGATTCGCTTTCTTGATGCGGTAAAACTCCGTCATGAAAAGTGACGTGCTTTCGTCGGCGACCTTCCACAGTGTCGCGAGCACGGCCTTCGCACCTTTCTTTTGCGCGAGCATTCCGAGGCTCTCGACTTCGCGGCCGTTCGCGTCGCCGGTCGACACTCCTGTCTGGCAAGCGGACAAAGTCAGCAGCTCCACATCTTTAAAATCCAGTGCCTCGTCGCGTCCAATCTCGAAAAGCGACAGACGCGTCCCGTCGCCCAGCAGCAAGGCGGAATCCTGGTCGTTCGCTCCGAGGCTGAAATGCGTCGCGAGGTGCAGGACGTTGAAGGCTTTTCCGTCCTCGGTTTGCTGCGGAACGGTGTTGCGCAAAGACTCGAGATTGAATTGCTCGTCGAGCATCCGGGTCCCGTCTAGTACGCCGGCAGAGTGTTTTTGATCACGGACGATCGAGCCGATCTCTGCCGGAACGGATGGCAAAGCGCTAAATCCCGCGTGCTGTTTCGAAACGCCCGCGCCGATCGCCCGCCATTCTTCGCCGGTCGGCTTCGCAAAAAGATTCGTTTGTCGTCCCAGAGTGACGACGACGTTTTGATATTGTTCCGCCAGATATGTTTTGCCGTCCGGCGAAAGCGCGGCGAGAGGTATGTAACGGAGCGAGCCGTCGAGCGACCAAAGTATCGTCTTCGCACCGGCACCTCGCAGGTCGTTCTCGAGCGGCTTCACGAAAATATCGTAAAGCTCCTTGCCCAGTTTTCGCGTATCTACCTTCGGATTCTGCAACGCACGCTGAAATTCAAATATCTTTCGATTGATATCCGCACCTGTGAGCTTGATCGCGCTGTACTCCACCTTCCGATCGACCATTGTTCGTCCCGTCGTAACGATCGCGCGATAGCGTTCAGGAAGAAGATAGGTTGAGACAAGAACGACGTCGGGGCCGACGCGCCGGAGATCGGCCTTGAGCGTCTCGATGCTCTGCGGCGTGACCACCGTTCCGTCCTCGACCTTCTTGCTGAACTCCGTCGCGAGCTTCACGAAGAACGTCTTCAGACCTTCGCCCGCGGCTTCGACCTGCGTCTTCAGACGAATGTACTCGGCCTCTTTCGCGGCCTCCAGCTTCCCGCCGTTCTTGTTTCTTTCGTCCTGAAGTTTTTGGTACGAAGCGCCTAGCGCAGTCAATGTATCGGAGACACGCGAATATTCCGCAAGTGCGTTGCGTTCGGTTTCGCTCAAGGCGAGAGCCGCGTTCTCACTCGCCTCGGCGGAATCGCGGCGTACAAATTCGAAATATTCTTCAGCCTTCAGAAGATCGAGCACTTGCTGCGCCTCGGCGAGGCGGCCCTGGTCGATCAGAACATTCGCGAGCTGGCGGTAAGTTTTCTCGTTCGACTGAACAAAACTTTTCTGCGCCGCCTTGTCGAGGGTACGCGTTCCGGCGCGGATCGCCTGGTAGACATTCACCGCTTGCTTGCCGTAGAGCACGGCCAGCCTCGGCTGCCCGCGGCGCGTCCACAGCTTCATCATATTCCCGAGGGCGTTCGCCTCGACCTCGCTGTACTTGATCTCGCGCGACAAGACGATGGCCTTCTGCAAATTTTCAAGTGCCTTGTCGTACTGGCCAAGGTCGCGATACAGCTCGCCGTAACTGTCGTACAGGAATGCTTCAGGACGGCGGTCGCCCGCCCTCCGGTAGATCACAAACGCCCGATCGTAATTCGCGAGAGCGAGCTGATACTGCTTTCGTTTGTAGTAGAGCAGTCCGAGATTGTGCGTCGCGTACCCTTCGACGCGTTCGTAACCGTTCGCTTTCATGAGCGCTATCGCCTTCCGAAAATGAGCTTCGGATTCCGAAAGCCTTTCCATCAGCAGGTACTCGTAACCGAGATTGCTTAGCGAGATCGACTCCATGTAAACGTCGCCAAGCTGGCGTGCGAGGGTGATCGCCTTCGTCGTGTATTCGATCGATTTTTCCCTCTGGCCGAGAGCCGAGTACGAATTTCCGAGATCGACGTAAACTCCCGCGATGGCATCGATGTTCTTTTCCCGCTCCGCGATCGCGAGAGCTTCGAGGGCATACCGTATCGCCTCGCCCTGATTGCTGAGCGAATGGTAATGGGTCGAGAGCGTGCGTGCGATGCGGTATTGCGCGCTCGGCTCTTTCTGCTCCTGCAGGATCTTTCTGGCTTCGTTTATATTCGCGAAGGCTTCGTCGTGCTGGTTGAGATAGTTCTGAAGGTCCGCCCAGACGAGCAGCGTGAACGCCTCGCCTGTCCGGTTCTTCGCCGCTCGGAAGCAAGCAAGTGCGCGGTCTATCGCCGACTTCGCGGCGTCATTCTGGGTAAGCCACTGATAGACGATCGAAAGATCGAGAGCCGCCGAGCCCTCGCTGTTCGGGTCTTTCAAGATCATGGAAAGATCCGCGGCTTGATCCAGGTAGCGAACGGCCTCGCTATATTTACCGCTCGACATCAGAACGTTGCCGATCTCCGATAACACCGCCGCTTCGGCGGCCGCATCGTTTTCCGTTTGATAGATCTCGAGAGAGGCGGTGAGCGTCGTGATGGCGTCGCCATGTTTCGACATGGCATATTGCAGACTGCCCAGATTGAAAAGCGAGCGGGCTTCCCAGATCCGGTCCTTCAGCTTCCGATAAAGTTTCACCGCTTCGACGTATTCCGCGAGAGCTTCGCTTTTCTTTTCGTTGGTCTGTTGGGTTATGCCGAGGTCGAGGTGTAGCGTCGCTTGCGATGGCTCGTCCGACATCGCTTGTCGTATACGGAGCGCCGATTGGAAAAAGCGGACGGCCTCAGCGTAATTCTTTTTGGTCCGGTGCAGAATGCCGAGGTTTCGCAGAATCACCGCTTCGCCGTTCTTATCGCCGGCGGCCAGGTACGACTCGATCGCCCGCATGTACGAGTCCGAAGCCTCATCGTATTTCCCCTGCTGGTCGGCACTGAAACCGATGTCATGGTAAACGAAAGCGACCTCAAGGTTATTGCGAACGAGAGCCACTTTCGCGAGAGCTCGGTCCAGGTATACCTTGGCCTCTGCGAAGTGTTTGGCGTTTAGCTCTTTTACGCCCGCGGCTCGAAGAGAGCGGCCGTGCTCCAACTCGGATTCATCGACTTGTGCTTTGTTCCCGGCGGCGCGAAACGATGCCGTCGCCTCGGCAAATTTGGCGAACGCCGCCTCGAATTTCTCATTTGTATCGGCCGCCGCCGCGAGAGCCTTCGCATCGGCTAGAAGTGCTTCGCCGCGATTCGGCTGCGCATAAAGCGGAGCCGTCAACACGGCGCACGTAGCGAGAATGAGAATGGATCGTATGTAACGGCGGTTCATAATACTCTTCGGGATCACTGGGTTTTGGTCACGGCAATAATGTACGTGACTACGACCGCATTATTGCCGTCGCGGATTATAAGCTCGTTCCGTTCCGGTTTTAGTTTAGCGGCGGGGACGGTGAACGAAATAGATTTTTCGCCGCCGCGATTAACGGTCTTTACGTTTTCGGCGACGGCCTCTCCGTTGAGCAGCGCGGATGCGACGTCGCCGGTCGCGATGTCGGACGGAAGGCTGGCGACGATAGACACTCGAGTCACGCCCGTATCCAATTTCAAAGGTCGGACGGGTGCCGCGGATCCGCCCCGATTTCCGACCCACGGAAGAACAAGGGCCGCGATAGTAGTTTGTGGCGCAGCGTTCACCGGGTGATCGTTGGTTCTTCGCAGCCTGGCGATCTCGGCTTCGAGCTCTTCACGTCGCCGCCGCTCCGCGTCGAGGTCGGCGGTCAGCTCGCTCGACGTTTGGCTTTCATCCCCTATCTTTGAAACAAGGTCGGCCTCACGGCCACGCGATGCCGTGAGCTCTTGGTCCAATGACCCGAGACGGCGGTTTTCCGTCCATAAAAAGGTGGATGCGAGAGCCAAAATCAAGATCGCGGTGACCGATGCAAACTGAAGCTTCGGGCCGAAAGAAAATATCCTTGAGAAGAGCGAAGTTCGTTCGGCAATGGTGATCGTTTTATTCCCGGTTCGTCCGTCGGCGATAAACTCGTGAATTATCTTCGCGTTCGCGATTTTGTCCCGACGTGCGGGAAGGTCCGCAAGGCTTCTCTCGAACCGCGCCAGGTTATCGCTCTGGAGCCGACCTCGCAGATAACCATCGACAAGTGCGTTCTCACGCTCCGCGATCTCGTAAAAAAACGCATCGTCGTCTGCAAACTTGTCTTCGAAATCTTCGCCTTCGGCTTCGGACATCTCGTTGAAGAGGTATTTGTCGATCTCGGTCTCACTCATCGCTCAAGCTACCCCCTGCTGTTTAGTGTTCGACAAGCCCGGATCGGTTACGCGTCCGACGCAGTCGTTGATGCATTTTTCCAGTCGTATCCGAAGCCGGCACGCCCGCACCTTCAGTGCGTTCGCGGTGACGCCGAGCGATTCCGCCAAACGTCGTCGCGAGTTCTTCGTTTTCTCATCCGCGTCCGTATCGTAGTATCCGAGGACGACGCTTCTATCTTCGTCGGTCAGCGTCGCCGAAACGCAGCGCCGGAGACATTTCATTCTTTGATCCGGGTCGTCGAGGAAGTCGAGGTCGGGATCGACCGCGACATCCGGCAAGTCGTCGCCAACGTCAATGGTTTTATCTTTTCGCGAGTGCTCCAACCAGACGAATCGCGCAACCGCGGACGCGAACGCATTCAAATTCTCAACCTTTTCACCGGCGGCGAGTTTCACCGCCACGCGATCGAGCGTGATGTCTGCCAATTCGTCGGCTCGCGATTCCGCACAACCCCGCCATCGATGCAGATGCGTGATCTTCATACGGAGGGCCTCGTACTTCGTCGCGGCCTCTGCAGGATCCGAGGCGAGCCGGGTGAGGAGGATTTGAAATGATGAGCTGGTTAAGGTCGACATTTCCAGACCGCGCTACTGTCAGCCGAATTTAGCCGTGGATCGAAATCCACAGCCGATACCCGATAAATGCATGGCGTCGCGCCGGCTTCGATTGAACGAAATTCAACCGACGCTGACGCGACGCACTTTTCGATTCTTGATTTCCGCGGCTCACGCCGACGGATAAATCAATCGGCTCCGAAAAGCATTATCTACTTCGCCGCCGGTACACTGAAGATCGCCATTGCGGGATTTCCGAAGTCGGCGTTGAGCTGCGGGTTCTGGTTGCTTTCCCATGTCCGCGCCTGCTTTGCGACGGCGGCACTCACGGCCGTCATCAACTGCTGATAAGTTGTCGTGACGGGCTTTTTCGGGGTCACGACGGCTGGCATACTTGCCAGGAGTGTGCTCGTGAATAACCCCATCGGGACGCCTCCAAAAGACGCATCGAGCGAGAACTCGTCGTCCTTCGATCCGGTCATCGCCAGGTACAAACCTTTTGCCGGCGGTGGAGTTTTTCGAACCGTTTTTGCCGCGGCCGGTTTTTCGAGCTGAAGCTCGCTGAACCTCCTAACACCGAAGATCGTCGCCAGCGATTGAGTTCGTGCCTGATAACCCGCGGGGATCGGTCGGTCGATCGAGCCCGAGTGGCAACTGTCGGAGATAAGAACGACCTGCGCGCCTTTTCGCGTGACGGCGGAAAAGATCGCGTACAGCTCATCGTCGAGGATCAGATTCCGCCAAGCCTTCCCGCTCGTGCGCGAACGCGCGTCGACCGGAACGATCGCCGAATCGTACGTGGCTCGTTCGTACATCACTTCCATTTTTCCGTCTTCGCCCGGTGCTTCCATGTAGATCAGCTTCGTCTCGTCCTGCTCTTCAGAGTACGAGTCGGGGAAAAGCGTGCCGTGCCCCGAGTAATGAAAAACCAAAATGTCCCCGACGCCCGCGAGAGTCTGGTATTTCTGCAAATTCGCCAGGATCGCTTCACGGGTCGCAGCGGCGTCGGTCAGTAACGTCGTGTCGGCCGCCTGGAACCCGAACTTCGTCATCATCGCCTCGCGCATTTTGGTCGCGTCGTTGACGCAGCCTTTCAGCGGATTGATCCCGCCGGCGTATGCGTTGATGCCGACGAAGAGACCGTACTTTTTCCCCTTAGCCGACGCGGACGAAACCGCGATGATTGAGATGAAAGCGATCACCGCCGCCTTTCCGATCAGAGAATGTATCTTCATTTGTAGCTCCTTAAGAAAATAGAAATGTTAGCAACTGCGGCCGGTCGTTACGCGGCTCTAATTTCCAGTGTCGTTAATCTGAAAAATGGTTTCCACGGCGGTCCAGTCGCCGGCCCCGGCCATCCCGCCTTTGCCCGCGCGCTTCGCGAGCGAAGACATCTCCAGGTATTCGAAGTCTTCCCGCGCGATTCGACCTACGGACGCGATGAGTTTGAACCGGTCGACTCCCGTCACCGGCGAGGCCCGAAGGGGCCCGGCCTCGAGAAAGTTTCCTTCCGCGTCGACCCGGCAGTCTTCGCTCATAAGAATTCTCTTGCCGCCGTTCTTCGGCACGACGACTCCATTCTTTTCCTCGTCGCGCTCGCGCGGGCTGAACAATTTAACACTGCCGTCCGGGGCGAGATTCAGAAACGCAAGGTAAAGATCGGACGGCGAGTTGTTTGTTACCTCGAACCAAAAAACGTCGCCCGCCGAAAGTGCGAAGGCGCCGCTTTTGGGATTTGCCGCAAGAGCCTCGCGAGATCCAAATTTGAAACGGCCGTTCTCACATCCGAATGGCCCAATCAATCGAACGGGTTTCACAACGAGTTTTCCGCTTAGCGCGGATCCGCGGTTCGCGATCGCGCCGACCGACTTTAGGCGAGAAAGGTGAACGAGAGCCTCTTCCAACCGGCGTGATGTGGCGAGCTGTTCGTCCTCGCCGGCCGCATCGGTCGAGAGACAAAAGCGGAACAGCGGGATGTAATCCTTACCCGCCAAATAAAAAACTTCGCTGCCCGCACCCGGTTTTACCTCGTCACGACGGCCGGCCGGGTGGCCGGGGTACTCGCACGTGACATTTCCTCCAATCTTCTGCGCGACCGCCGAGTATTTGTCTTTCAAGACTGCCACGTCCCAGCGCCCCGCGGCGCGAAACTGCGGGGTTATGACGTCGATGCCCCGCGCCTCGTCTTGTCCCGCTCTGGTCGTCAGGGAATTTTCAAGCGAAGCGAGTATTTTTTTCTCAACTGTTGTCAGCTTTGCCGTGTCGGCGGCGAGGTTCACCCGCAGGCGCACTGCACCGAGATCCGGGCCGACGACGACGGATTTGTCCGCCGTGGTGATTTGGCGTTTTGGATCTATCAGAACGACCGATGACTCACCCGGCAGAACCGCCGCCACCGTTCCTTGCGCGATCTTCTCCGCCTTATCAAAACGCGTAACGGTTTTGTCGTAGAACGAAACGATCGTACCCGGTGTTACGCCCTGCATCGCACCGGCTGCGATCTTCACCGTGCGGGAACCGTTCGGCGCTTTTGTTTCGGCCGCTATGATGCGAACGAAGTTGTCCTCGGTGCGGCCGAGGCTTCCGAAAACGAATCGTGATTTGTCGCCTTCGATCTGCGGGGTCTGCGTCGGCTTTTCGGCGGTCACCCGGCGCGTGACGTTCTCCATCAGCTCGCGATAACTCGTATCCGCACGCGCGTTTTTCAGCTCGTCGACCAAATAAAAAGTCAGGTTACCGAAAACCACGGGGCGGCGGGCGTCGCCGCATTCCTCAAAGCAATTCTTTTGAGAGGCAAGCTCGCCGGATCGGGCTGCGGTGATGACGATGTAGTCGTCGCCGGGCGGGAGCACGCCGGATTCGTCATCGGCAACCTTCATCGTCCCCGAACGCGTCGGGGGTGCGAGCCCCGGAATGCTGACAGGAACAGTTTTTCGTTCCGGAATCCGACGCACGTCCTCCGCGTCGCGTGTGCCCGAGCCGGAATGGCAACTGTCGAAAATATAAACGATATTGTCCGTCCAGCGGCGAAGCTCACTCGTCAGGGCGTAGATCTCGTCATCCGTTATATCGAGGTTCTTGCCGGCCGCGTCACGGCTGTCATAGGTGACGAGCGTTTCATCTTTCCCGTCGTCTTTCTCGTCGCCGTCGACGTCCGGAACCTGCGAGCCGTGCCCACTAAATTGGAATAGGACGATCGCATCTTTACGGCCCGTCTTTTCATAATTCGCGCGTGCATTGGCGATCAAGTGAGTTTGGAAAGCGTCGAATATCTTCTGCTTGGTACCTTGCGAATCGGTGAGCGTGACGATGTTCGTCGGAGCAATTCCATATCGATCACCCTCCAGCACTTTTCGCATTTCGTTCACGTCGTTGACCGAACCCGTAAGCGGAGGAGCGTTAACGTACTTCCCGATGCCGACCTGCAGAACGAACATCGGAGGGCGCACCTGCGCCGAGGCGCGCTCTGCCATTCGCGCCCCGCCGAAGGAAAGCCAGACGCCGACAGATCCAAGCACCGCGAACAGACCAGCCCTAAAGAATCTTTTGTAAGACTTCGAGATTCGCATTCCGAAATTCGACGACCTGTTTTCTTTTATCTGTGGGTGATCAGCTATCCGTGGGTGATAGGAAATTTGCATAACAACTCTAGCCGCGGCACGAACATTCGTCAACCGACTTGCCTCCCATGACGGTGTCGATTACACCCGAAAACGTTTCAACATGTTCGGATCGAAGGATCTTGGAAATGTGTGCTGCGGGTTCCGGATGACCGCCGGTCGAGAGAAGGTGATTTGCGGATGAGCTCGGGAAGTTTTGGATTCGATCGAAACGATTACACGGACAGGCCTGATCGGGTCAAATCCTGGTCTCGATCGGGATGAGATCATCTGCCGCCCCGTCAGCTGCGACGTAACGGATCGGAACGATCAGCGGCCTGATCGAAACGTTTCCCGTCTGAAACTCGAGGATGTCCGAGACAACGGCCTCGCCTTTTTTTTCGCCGAATCTTTTCAGGTGGAACTCCCGATCGAGATCCGCGATCGCGCGGAGGGATCCAACTTCGCGAAGCAGCTCCTGCCGCTCGCGTTCGTTGAGCGTCGGAACCATCGCGGCGAGTTCATAAAAATGCATCATGTCCCGGCCCAATCGGTGCGTCGCGTTTGCGAGCGCGTGGGCGTCGTCCCGCAATCGCTGGAGCAGGCGGAACGCGGCGACCGTCACGTCGAATTCGATCCGTCGGCCGGCGTCTGTCAGGAAGTGGGAGATCGACGCGTGTCTGCCTTTCGGTTTTACCGCGGCGATCACGCGCGGGCGATACTCGAGGCTCTGGACGGCGCTGATCGCAGCCTTCAATTGCGGAGCGCCTCCGTCGATAAGAACCAGGTCGGGCGACGTCCGCGGCACCCGATCAGCGACGAAGGCCTGCAGGGTTTGTAGCTCGCTCCCACGGTCGGAAAGCCAGTGCTCGTAATCGTCGTGAAGCTCCACCCCGTCCTTCCAAACCGAAACCCCGGCAGAAAAACCGGTTGCCGAAATATGCGCCGCGTCGAAAGCTTCGATGCGGGAGGGCGGCCCGTCGAGCTCGAAAATGTCCGCGAGAGATTTCCGTATCGTGCCGGCATCCTCGTCGTCATACATTGCTTCCAGCTCCAACCGATCCCGAGTTCGGTCAAGAGCCCGCGCCGTCGTCACCGGCGGGCCCGCCCCGGTCGCGACAACGATGTTCACTTTCCGGCCAAACTTTTTTCCGAGATCTTTCGCCAAGGCGAGGCGTCCCTCAAAATCCCGCGATACGCGGATTTCGCGCGGCAAATGAAAGCGGTAGAACTGCGCGATCACATCCGGGATTGCTTGTCCGGAAGCTATGCCCTCGCGGACCGGGAAACTGTAGACGATCTCTCCGAGCGCACGGCGCCGCCGCTGGGCGATGATGATCACGGAGATGGTGTCGTCGCTCTCGGTTAATTCAAATGTGTCGACCGAATCATCGAGCCAAACCCTCCACCGTGCGTTCGACCAGTAGTTCTCGACAGCCTGAAGCATATCCCGGAAGTGCGCGGCGGTCTCGAAGTCGAGGTCGCCGGCGGCACGTTCGATTCTTTTTGTTATCGCCGCGAGAAAAAGTTCGCGATCGTCGCGCAGGAACAGCCGCACGAGGTGAACCAGTTCGTCGTAACTCGCTCGATCGCACAAACTCGCGACGCACGGGGCAACACACCGCTTGGCGTAATACTGAGTGCATGGAACCGGAAAACTTCCGTCGATGGCGATGGTGCACGTCCGGAGACGGAACGTGCGGTTTAGAAAATCGATCAGGATACGAACAGATGTGCGATTGAGAAACGCACCGAAGTACTCGTCGTTGTCCTTTTTTAATATTCGTGTCGCGAGCGCGCGTGGGAAGGCTTCCCGGGTAAGTTTGATGTGAGGGTGGACGGCCCGGCCTTCCAAGGAGAATAGAAACTTGTTGGTCATTGCATATAAAGTACGGGAGAACGCTCGCCTTGGGGCCCTGCGCCATTAGTTGATTGATCTGTGATGGCTCGCAGGTCAACCTGCCACATCCGCGGGTTCGGAAGGCGGGCCTGTCCCCGCTCCTCGAAAACTATCCAGCATCTCATGGATCGTCTCGAGCGAATCCGCCTGCTCGATTTTCTTATCTTCACGAAAGCGCAGGATTCGAGGAAAGCGAACCGCGACCCCCGATTTGTGCCGCGTGGATTTTTGTATTGCCTCGAATGCGATCTCGAAAACGAGTTCCGGCTTCACGCTCCGGACCGGGCCGAACGTTTCGACCGTGTTCGCTCTCACGAAGCGATCGACGACGCGGATCTCCACATCGGTCAGTCCGGAGTAAGCTTTCGCGAACGGCACCAGCTCGCCTTCGCGCCAAACGGCGAAAGTGTAGTCGGTGAAAAGATTCGACCGTTTCCCGCTTCCCTTTTGTGCGTAGATCAGAACCGCATCGATCGTCAGCGGGTCAATCTTCCACTTCCACCAGTCGCCGCGATGCCGCCCCGTTCGATACGGCGACTCCCGGCGCTTGAGCATGAAACCTTCGACGCCCAGATTTCGGCTTTCTTCGCGCCGCTGAGCGAGATCGTTCCAGTCGGCAGCTTCGACGGTTTCGGTTATCTGGAAAATGCTTCGCGCTCCCGGGTCGAGTGAATCGATCAGACGTTCGAGCATTTCGCGCCGCGTTCGAAAATCCAGAGAGCGAATATCTTTCCCGCCGAATTCCAGCAGATCATAAACCTGTAGGATGACGGGGACCTCGGAAAGGATCTTTGCCGATAGATTTTTGCGGCCGATACGCCGCTGCAATTCGGTAAAAGGCAGAACCCGGTTATCGATCCACGGCAGAACTTCACCATCGAGAACCGTGCCTTCGGGCAGCTCGGCCGCGACTTTCGCGATCTCAGGAAATCGGTCCGTGATGAGATCTTCGCCGCGGGACCACATGAAAACTTCGCCTTTGCGTTTGATCACCTGGGCGCGGATCCCGTCCCATTTCCACTCCGCCTGCCATTCCGAAATATCGCCAAGATCGTGAGGCACCCCGTCGATCTGATGCGCGAGGTGAAACGGAAACGGGCGAGCGATCGGTGTTTCGTCCGCGTCGAGCTCGGGCTTCAGCAAACTATCGAGAAAATCCGGGGTGGGCTCCCAGTCGCCCATCGCTCGATGGGTAATAATGTCGACCGGCAATTCCGACAATTGGGCGAGCGCCCGAACCACCAGTTGCTGCGACACACCGACGCGGAACGCTCCGGAAATAAGTTTGTTGTAAACGAGGCGCTGTGAGTAATTCATCTCCGACCACGCCTTTGTGACGGCAGCTTTTTGTGTCGCCTCGTCACTCCCCCGCAGCGGCAAAAGCTCCTGCTCGACCAGAACGTGCAGCGGAGTGTCATCCATCTCCGCGTTATTTGGAATTAGCAGCGCGGTGGTCTCCGAGCCGTCGCCAACGGTATCGCGCGATTCGAGATAAAGCCACTCGGGAATCCCCGACATCTCGATGGCCCAATCGCGGAGAAATTTCGACGGAACTATTTGTCTGGGCTTACGTCCCGACAAAAAATAAAATGCCCACGCCGCGTCGGCCTTTTCCGCCCGTTCGAAATAAAACCGCATCGCCTCGACCTTTTCGTTGGTCTTGTTGGTTTGGTCGAGCTCGACGTAGAGTTGGGTGAAGAGTTTCATCTCTATTTCTATTTCCGAAGAAACTGAAAACTAAAAAGTGAAAATCTAAAATAAAATCTCGTAGCGATTCGGTGTTACGTTTTCACTTTTCAGTTTTCAGTTCGTCCGAAGACGCCTGCACCGACGAAGGTTCGCCTTCCTCATCGACCATGTCGCCCGCTGCATCGTCTCCAACAAACTGAGTTTTCAACGGCACCGCATGCATACCGGTCTCGTTGAGATAGCGGACCACTTCGGCCGCGAATCCGTGCGTGACGTAGACAGTCTCTGCTTCGGTCGATCTAACCGCGGTTAGCAGCTCGGGCCAGTCGGCATGATCTGATAAGACAAACCCTCGGTCCACGGCCCGCTGCCGGCGTGCTCCGCGGACCATCATCCAGCCGGAAGCGAATCCCGTCGATTGAGGTCCAAATCGCCGAAGCCAGGTCGACGCTTGCGCCGAAGGCGGCGCGATTACCAGCGATCCTGGAAATTCTTTCTTGCCGGAAACGCTGCCCGCGTACGTCGTGTCCGGTAGATCCACGCCTTCTTGCCTATAGGCTTCGGTCAACCGCTCAACCGCGCCATGCGTAAAGATCGGACCGATGCTTCGATCGAGACCGCTCATCACCCGCTGGGCCTTGCCGAGCGCGTATGCAAACAGGATCGAGGCCTTCCCTCTCTCAGCGTTGCGGCGCCACCAGCCATTTATTTCTTCGAATATTAGTTCCGTCGGCGGCCAGCGGTAGATTGGCAGACCGAACGTCGCTTCAGTAACAAAGTGGTGGCACTTGATCGATTCAAAAGGCTCGCACGTCGCGTCGGGAGTTAATTTGTAATCGCCGGAAATAACCCAGATCTCACCCTTGTATTCAACGCGCACTTGAGCAGATCCGAGGATGTGCCCGGCAGGGTGAAAAGAGATTTTAACGCCATCAACGGTCGTGGTCTTTCCGTATTCCTGGCTGGCAATCTTGGCACCTTCGTCGAGACGAATCCGTGCCAGCCTCTCGCCCTCTTTTGCTACAAGATATCTGGTGTTCCCACGGTAGGCATGGTCGGCATGGGCGTGAGTGACGACCGCTTTCTTCACGGGCTTCCACGGATCGATGTGAAAATCGCCTTGTTTGCAGTAAAGCCCGCTCGATGTGAGAGTGATCAATCCGCCCCTTTTCATGTTTTTATTTTACATATTTCTTGTAGCCGATTGGTGAAGATTCTGCGTTCGGGTCGTGTAGTGTTCGTGCGATTTAGTGTGGTTCCGGGCTCCCGGCGCGTTGGCGGACTGGGCCACGAACCCACACGAAATCACACGAGAAAAGCGAACACGAAAGCCGAATCGGTCGGAGGCGAAGTACACGAACCAAAACTGAAACCCGGCAAGGCACGATGAATTGTAATTGGAAACGGTGAACGTCATTTGATCTAGCGTCTCAACGCGAGAAAAAAGATCCGGGCGGGGCTTTTAATAAGATGTATAATTTCCGCGTGGTTTTTGAGTCCAACTAATTGAGTACGTTTTCGCATCTGTGTTCCGGCCAAGCCCGGAACGATCCGCTAAAAGGTCTGTTGTAAACCCTCTTCCCGAACCGGCAAAGCTCTTTGGAGGAAATATGTCCTTTAAGTCGAATGTTTTTCGCGCAGCAATTTCATTTCTTTTGGTCGTGTGTTTCGGGGCCGGTGCTTTCGCCGACACGATCCGGCTTAAGGATGGCAGCAAGGTTAAGGGTAAGATCGTGGGCTTTTCGGGCGGAAGGTTCGTCGTGGCCGTTGGGGAAGGTTCGCGAAGGCGGGAAATGACATTCGTGGCCGCGGACATCGATTCGATCGAGTTCGACACGCCGCGCTCCGCGTCGACCAACGTCCTGGCGTCTGATCGGACGCCGTCGACACCGAGTCGACCCGATACGCGAGTGGCGCAAAAGCCCGTTCCCGAGCCCGTGATCGAGGAAGAAGAATCGGCTACCGTGCCGTCGACCCCGGTACGGGCCCCGGCCTCGAAGCCGGCTATCGTTACCAATTCAAATCCGGCAGCCGGGACCGCGTCGAACAAGAAAGTTTCTTTCGGAAAACCGGTCGCGCTGGCGGTAAAGGTTCTCGCCGACAATACGGCAAATGGATGGACGAACTCGGGCTGGGTTGTAAAGAAGGGCCAGCGAATTCGCATCAGCGGGAGCGGCGAAGTTTCCATCGGCCGCGGAAAGAAGACCGGGCCGTCGGGTCTTTATGACCTCGAAGACGGACAGAAGCTCTTGAAAAGCGTTCCGACCGGGGCGTTGATCGCGGTAATCGGAGACGACAACAACGAATTCATTTACATCGGCTCAGAGCGTGAATTCACGGCATCCCGGGATGGAGCTCTGTTTCTCGGCCTCAACGAAGGAAATCTCAACGATAACACTGGCTCTTTCGACGTTTCGATCGAGATCTCTCCCGACGGCGGTGAGTGACCACGCGTCTTGCTTTCGACCAACCAAAAGCGGAAAATCGGTATCTAAACCGACATAGGGCCCGTTCGTCTTAAGGAATAATTTTATGCAAGCGCTCTTTTCTCGATCCGCTTTTCTGGTTTCGATTCTGTTTCTCCTTGCCTTCGCATTGAGTGCGACGAGCCTCGCACAATCGCGTCCGCAGAGACCCGAGCCTTCGACAAAAGGTGAGGGGAAGCGGAACCAGCGGCCGGCGCCGAAAACCGAAGAAGAGCTAAAGAAGGAAGAGGAAGAGCGAAAAAGGCTCGAAGAGGAGAAGAAGGCGATCGAAGAGCCGGGCGTTCTGACGGTCGAGACCGACATCGTCAACGTCGATGCCGTCGTCTTTCACAAGAAGACCGGACAGATAATCACCGGCCTTAAGAAAGAAAATTTCGCGGTATTCGAGAACGGCGTCAAACAAAATATTTCTAGCTTCACGACGCCCGAGGCACCGATAACGGTTTCGTTGGTGTTGGAGTATAGCAAGTGGACGGAGACTTTCGGCCAGGCCGGGGGCGGCGGTTATTTCGAACCGGGTGTCTACGAATCGGTAAGGCCGGTCGCGCAGTTCTTATCAAAGTTCATAAAGCCGCCCGGGGATTTTGCATCCGTCATCGCATTTGACCTTCGCCCTGCGGTTATCACCGATTTTACAAACGACCCGGCCCGGATACACCGGACGATTGAGCTGCTGCTTCGAAATAGTCCGGCGTTTCGGGAGAACAATCTCTACGACGCCATCAGGTTTTCCTTGGTCGGCGGCAACAGCGAATCGGACTTCGTTGACGGCGCAAAACAGAGATCGATAGCGTACGGCGGTATGATCGATGTCAAATCGAAGCGCAAAGCGATCATTCTCGTGGCCTCGGGAATTGACACCTTCAGCAAGATCAATTTCAGCGTGGTGCGGAAGATCGTTCAGGAAGCGGGTGTGCCACTATACATAATCAGCACGGGTAATCTGTTCTGCAAGAAGTATTGCGACCAGATGGATCCGGGCCGTATGATGCCTGGAATGCCTGACCGTATGAGCTTTCTTACGGCCAAAAACCAACTCAATACGTTTGCTAAAGAGTCCGGTGGTGCGCACTACGAGATGACGTTCCCGTCGGAAATACCGACCTATTTGAACAACATCAATTCATTCCTTCGCAGCCAGTACAGCCTGGCTTACGACCTCGAAGTTCCGCATGAGGCTGGTAAGAAGTACAAGCTGGAGGTCAAGGTCGACGTGGACGGGGATGGGAATTACGATGATAAGGTGTATATGGTGCAGCATCGTCCATTTGTCACTTCGCAGAAAACGGTTGAGCCAAAACCTAAGAACTAAGGGGACCGCATTTAAGAATTTTATGATGGGCGACAAGAAGTTTCGCCCATCATTTATTTTGGACGCATCTAAATTCGTTTGATAGTCTCTTAAATTGCGATTTTTATGAGTCGACGCATCGTAGACAGTTACAGAAAGAAGCTCGCCGGCGAGGAAGGTTACACCGTCGCTCACGGTAGTTCTCTGCGAATTGCACTTTGCTACCCCAATACCCATTCCATCGGAATGGCGAATCTTGGGCTGCATACGATGTATGAGCTGTTCAATCAGATCCCGGGTGTGTCGTGCGAACGGGTTTTCCTACCTGATGATGACGAGATGCGGGAGTACGAGAAGTCACGCACGCCGCTGCTCTCTCTGGAAACACAGTCCCCGGTCCGTGGTTTCGATGTCGTAGCTTTTTCGATCTCGTTCGAGACGGATTATCTGAACATGGCCCGGATGCTCCAGCTTTCGGGCATTCCGGTCTGGTCGTCGGAAAGAAATCATTTTCATCCGCTCATCGTCATGGGTGGTGCCGCGTCGTTCCTGAACCCGGAGCCGATCGCCGACTTCACCGACATTATTGCCGTAGGCGAGGGCGAGATCCTTGCTTATCAGCTAACGGACGCGATCCTGGAAAACGAAACGAAGGACGATATCCTGCTGGCTCTGGCGAAGATCGGTCGGGGGTTTTATATACCTTCCCTGTACGACGTGATCTACAACGACGACGGAACGGTTTTCGATTACATCCCGAAACACGAGGGCGTGCCGCGCCGCGTCGGACGAGCGCTCGCAAGCGTCAATCCGAAGGAAGGCACGCTGCGTCGTGCGATGAAGCGCGGCGAAAAAGAACTTGCCGATTTCCTCGTGAACCAGGAGATATTTTGTCCGTCGACATCTATCTGGTCGCCGGGAGCCGAGATGGGTGATCGGCTGCTGGTCGAGATATCGCGTGGGTGCTCGCAGGGCTGCCGATTCTGCTGGGCGGGATACAACTACTATCCGCCGCGGGTTGTCCCGGCTAAGGACATACTCGCCAAGGCGGCCGAATGGCGTTCGAAGACGAACAAGATCGGACTTGTTTCAACCGCGGTTTGCGACCACCCGGAGATCTCAACAATTTTGCGCGAGCTGCGGGCCATGGACTACCGGATTTCGGTGTCGTCGTTGAGGCTCGATCAGATCTCGGATGAGCTGCTCGACGCGCTTGTGGAGTCCCGGGACCAACAAATCGCCGTTGCGCCGGAAACCGGCTCGGATCGACTTCGCCGCGTGATTAACAAGAACTTGACCAATGACGAGATCGTCGATATCTGCGGAGCGGTTTTCGATCGCGGCATGCTGACGGTCAAGCTTTACATGATGGTCGGACTTCCGACGGAAACGCAGGAAGACCTCGACGAAATGTTCGTCCTCGTCGAGCGGATCAAAGA
>DATLCA010000046.1:0-1285 GCA_035526605.1 Pyrinomonadaceae bacterium
CACGTTGTCGATCCCGCCGACCGCTCCGGTTAGGGATCCGATATTGTTCCGCACCACGACGTTCCGCAGAGTTAGATTTCCGCTGTTTACAATTCCTCCACCGCTGATCCCGAACGAGTTCGCGAAGGTCAGATTCTCCACCGTCACGGTGCCGCTGGTTGAAAAGATCTTTCGTCGGTTTGGATCAGACACGTTGCCGCCGTTGCCGTCGATCCGCAACTGGTCAGGACCGGGACCGATGATGGTCAAATTCTTGGTCGTCTGGAACGTGGCGGACGTCATTACGATCGCACACGGACAACTGGTCAAGTTAAAGACGATAGTGTCGCCGTCTCCGGCGTCGACGAGAGCCTGGCGGAAGGATCCCGGGCCGCTGTCGTTGGTGTTCGTGACGGTGACGGTGGTCGCGGCGGCGATTGAGAGTGAGGTCAAAAGCAAAAGAATTGTACAGGCGAGCAATGTTGTTGTCCGGCGAACTATCCGGCGGTCGTGTGTCATATAAATTCTCCTTTGTTCTCGGCGCTTGTTCGCGCCGAGAACCCACTGCAAATAATTTGTGAGGCCGAGTGTCTTGGTTCGGGAGCAGGCCGTCCGCGTTCGAATCTTTAAAAAAAAGTCGAACTGCGATAAATTGAATCGACAGCCGATTAACTGTTTATCCAATTCCTGGACGTATCTGCTCCCTTAGCACTCATCGTAGGAGCGCAGAACAGGTATGTCCTTGGATTTAAGTTCAAGTTTTCATCAATTTAGAATTTCGGTGGCGGGAAGCAATAAAAACCGGATTTTTGTATTCGATAATTTCAGCCTCGATGCGGGGAAGCTGATGCTTTACCGCGACGGCGAAGAGGTTTTGATCCCCGCGAAGGTCGCGAAGACTCTTGTCGTCCTGGTCGAGAGTGCCGGATCGATACTCGCCAAGGATGAATTGATCGATCGGGTGTGGGAAGACTCGATCGTCGAAGAATCGAATCTCACACAATATCTGTATCTCTTGAGAAAGACGCTCGGGGCGATGCCGGACGGGCGCCCGTATATCGAGACGCTTCGCCGGCGCGGGTATCGATTTAACGGCGATGTACGAATAGAAGAGGAGCGTGCCGCAAAGCCCGAGCCTTTGCCGCATGATTCCCGGCAGCCCTCAACTCAGTTTGGCGGGATCGAGCGCGACGGGAACGTTCTGCGCGTTGTTGATTGGCAGCCATCCGAATCTCCAACCGTTTCAGGTGAGCCGTCGCGGACGGAATTGCATTCTACAAATTACAAATTCCCGAGAGTTGCGATC
>DATLCA010000047.1:0-32504 GCA_035526605.1 Pyrinomonadaceae bacterium
GGCGGTTAGCAACAACGTCGTCGCCGTGGGCGCACGCGAGGACGATACGGCTGCCGGAGCGGACGCGGGATCGGCCTATGTTTTTACACGCAACGGATCGACATGGTCGGAGCAACAGAAACTCGCCCCAAATGATCCGGCCGCCGGCGACCGCCTCGGCGTGAGCGTCGCGCTGAGTTTTGGCAATCTCGTGGTCGGTGCCGCCGAAAAAGCTTTGACCACTCCAAACGGCCAGGGTGCGGCGTATTACTTCACAATTCCGCCGCCGAGGGTGCGCTTCGATTACGACGGTGACGGAAAAGCGGATATTTCAATTTTCCGGCCGGTGAATGGCCAATGGTGGTATCAGCAGAGTTTTGACAATGTTGTCCGAGCGACCTCGTTCGGCACCTCGATGGATAAGCCGGTTCCTGCCGACTACGACGGAGACGGCAAGACGGACATTGCGATCTACCGTCCGGCGAGCGGTGAATGGTTTGTTTTGCGAAGCTCGAACCTGACGTTCTTTTCAGTTCCATTCGGTATTTCGACGGATAAACCTTCACCCGGCGATTTTGACGGGGACGGCTTGGCGGATATCGTGGTGTTCCGTGCGGCCGAAGGCACCTGGTACATCAACAAAACATCGGGGGGAACTCAAATTAGCCAGTGGGGCTCGCCCGGAGACTTCCCGGTGAACCGTGACTACGACGGCGACGGCAAGTGCGACCTCGCGATCTTCCGTTCGTCAGACGGCTCTTGGTGGCTCAACCGCTCAACGGGTGGATTCTTCGCCACGAACTTTGGGGTCAATACTGACAAACCTGTTCCCGCGGATTACACGGGCGACGGAAAGACCGATATCGCGATCTGGCGTCCGGGCAATGGATCATGGTACGTGTTGCGAAGCGAGGACTCGAGCTTCTTTGCACTACCCTTCGGCACGAACGGGGACACGCCCGCTCCGGCGGATTATGACGGGGACGGTAAGGCCGACTTTGGAATCTTCCGGCCCGACGGAGCAAATTGGTTCATTCAACGGTCCACCTCCGGCATCTCGATCCAGCAATTCGGTACGGCAGGGGACACTCCGACGCCGGCCGCCTATGGGTCGTGAGGTTGTTGGTTCGGAAACGGCTATCTTGTCGTTCATGGGGCTCGCGTTAGAGCCCCACGTTTCATTTCATAAAGCCCGAACTCCGGCTATACCCACCCGCGGAATCAAGGCTGCCGCCGCTGCAACAGCGGCACGTGTCCCGTATTGTCACTTCCTGGGAAACGCTCCAACCCGCACCCTTGTCATTTCATCCTACAGTCGGGTAATATCTACCTTAACGTAAGGATTCGCCATGAGCGGGTCCAAATTTTTGTTAGGAGATTAAAAACATGTCAGCAGTAGCGACCCCGACAGTCGAGTTGAGCGTCACGGAAGCGGCCGCCGAAGAGATCAAGAAGTTCTTCGAAGGCGAAGAGGATCTGAGCGATGCCGCGGGCTTGCGAGTTCGCGTTGTTCCGGGCGGATGTTCGGGCTTTCAGTACAGCCTGAATATCGAAGAGGAATCGAAATCGGGTGATTTCATTCTTGATCGCCACGGCATTAAGCTGTTCGTCGATATGTTCTCAGCTCAATATTTGAACGGTGTGCAGATCGATTACACTTCGAACATGATGGGCTCGGGCTTCACGTTCGAAAATCCGAACGCGACCGGCGGCTGCGGCTGCGGAACTTCTTTCTCGGCTTAGTAATTTCAAACCTTATATCGCTTTTTAGCCCCGAACTATTTCGGGGCTTTCTTTTTTCTGGAGAACATTTTTTATTGCGCGTTTTTCTTTGCATACGAAAGACAACTGAAGGCGATAGGCAGGAAGGGAGAACGCCGGGCTCTTCTGATCGAAAGACAGAAGAGCCCTCGTTTCGCGTGAGCAATCCCCGACGCGCGAATTTATGTGACAACCTATTTGCCACCCCCGCCCTCAAAGTGCTACCCTTTGGGTTAGCTGAGATCCCGGACATGCGGCCACGCCGCAACTCGATCCGGATCAGGAACTACAGAAAGTAGTTCGGGCAACAATAAGCAAAACAAAATAAGAACACCCAAGTTCACGTTCGGATCACCGAATCAATCTCCTTTTGCTTTACGTCAGTCTGCGACTTCGCATTGCCCCATCCCTCACCCGGTTAAGAAAAAAAATCAGGAGTACTACGTTTTGAAAAATTTGAAGAAGATTTCATATCTGTCGTTTACCGCATTGTTTTTTAGTTTTGTTTTCGTCTCGACCGGGTCTGCCCAAGAAAGACCAAGGGTTGTAAAGACAACAGCGAGCCGGCCAACAAACCAACCTCCGACCATCGCGGTCACGACAGATAAAACGAAATCACTAGTTTCTTCAACACCTTCATACACTCCAACATCCCGTCCCACTCTTGTAAGCCAACTAATCGTTCCCCCCGTCGAAAATAAGCCATTAGTAAAAAAGACAGTTTCATCGATGGCGATGAACGCCGCAGCCTCGTCGATGGCGGCAGGACGTCTGGTTTACAGTGGCTCCGTGTCGTCCTCGATCATGCGCGGCATTGAGTCGCGGCTCGGAATTCCGTATCGCTATGGCTCGACCGGTCCGACGACCTATGATTGCTCAGGTTTTGTTTGGAGCGTATTTAACGATGCTGGCGTAAACTTCACGCGGCAGAGTGCTCGCAGTCTTTGGGCAATGTCCGAACCGGTAACAGGCGATGAGCGCTTTAAGTTCGGAACGCTGGTCTTCCTGAACGGTTTGGGTCACATGGGAATCGTGGCCGACGAAAACGGTTTTTATCACGCTTCGTCCAGTAAAGGGATTACATATTCGACTTTCAAAGGCTACTGGGAAAGTCGGGTCGTGGGGTTCAGACGGCTTCCCGCGGCCGCCATCAGGGAATTAACCGACGATGCCGCGTTGGGAAAATAAAAGGGCTGTGATTTGAGATTATGGGTCCCGAGGGAGATATCCTCCCTCGGGACTTTTTGCGCGAGTTATAAACTCAAGCAATGAAACCCGGCCGCGAGATCGTATCGGCGCACTCGTAGACCGTGGCGATCTTGCCTATAGCGACATAGGCGGACTTGTCGTCCTCGTCGCGAAGGTACAGAACACCATCCTTCACTTCGACCACTTCCCCGCGCAGCATCAGGCCCGGCCCGCAACTCACATCAACCTTCTTGCCAGTTAAGCTCTTTATAAGTTCTTCCATCAATCCTTAATTACAATCCTTTAAATTTTTTTTGCGACGCACGTCGCTTCGTGCTCAACACCTATCTTAACGGCTTTCCTAACTCGCTGTCATTCGCGTTCCTGATCCAATCCGCATCGTTCAAGCTGCCCGAAGTTTGCCGAGTCCGAACCAGGTCTTTCGCCCTGAAAAAGCCTCGATCATAAGTTTTTTTTTGGTTTTCGGTCAGGCTGACCGAAACACCGATCATTTTGAAAAAATACTGTTGACACACTTATTTATCATTGTTTAATGTTGTTTAGCGGATATTTCTCCCCGCCCCCTTCCTTCTCACTCAAACCAGCGACTTTATCTTCCGACTTTCCAATCCACGGAGTTACCGAAATGAAAAAAATCACCATCCTTTCCCTGGCATTTGCTGTCAGCCTCATGGCAGTTGGAAGCTTCCTTCCCGTCAAGACCTCGGGTCAAAAATCTAAATTCCACACGGCGAGCCGACCGATCGCTAACCAGTACATCGTTGTGCTCAACGAAGACTACGTAGGTCGTGCGGCCGTGGGAATCGAAGTTGAAACAGAAGCGCAGAACCTTAGCTCCGTTTACGGCGGCGAGGTTCGCAATATTTATTCAACCGCGTTGAAGGGTTATTCCGTCACGATGTCGGCGTATCAAGCGGAGACCCTTAGTCGCGATGATCGGGTTCTATCGGTCGAAGAAGATTCTGAAGTCTCTATATCGTCGACCCAGACGAACGCCGGTTGGAATCTGGATCGCGCAGATCAAAGAAATTTACCGCTCGACACAAACTACAGTTACACCGGGACGGGCGCCGGGGCACACGTCTACGTAATCGACACCGGCGTTCGCACCACCCATCAGGAATTCGGCGGCCGTGCAAATGTCGTATTCGATGCGATAAACGACGGACAGCTCGATTGTAACGGTCACGGCACCCACGTGGCAGGTACGGTCGGCGGAGCTACGTACGGCATTGCGAAGGGTGTAAAAATCCACTCGGCGCGCGTTCTTCGATGCGACGGCAGTGGTCAGATATCCGACATCGTAGCCGCGATCGACTGGATCACCGCCCACCGCATCAATCCCGCCATTGCTAACATCAGCATTACGGCCGGGGGCGTTGTTCCTTCGATGGAGACCGCCCTTAGCAATTCATTTGCGTCCGGCGTTCTTTACACGGCGGCATCCGGGAATACCGCGGACGATGCATGCAATTATGCGCCCGGGCGAACTCCTAACGCGATCACGGTCGGAGCGACCTGGCAGATCGACGAACGCGCGCCATATTCAACTTATGGCCCCTGTGTTGATATCTTTGCGCCGGGCTATGAGATTGTGTCCGCGGGGAATTCCAGTGACACAGCGATACGCCAACTAAACGGAACCTCGATGGCTGCCCCACTCGTGGCGGGCGTTGCTGCCATCTATCGAGCTGCGAACCCATCGGCCAGTGCGGCGACGGCCAGCCAGGCGGTGCTGAACAACGCTACGACCGGCCTCGTGACAAACCCAGGGGTCGGTTCCCCAAACAGGCTCTTGTTCGCGTGGTTGAACGGCCCTACGTCACCGACGCCCACACCTACTCCTACGCCGACCGCCACGCCGACACCCACACCAACCGCGACGCCAACCCCGAATTCTTCGCCAACTCCTATCCCCGCCACGATCACGATCAAAAAGAATGTGCACACCCGCAACGGCGGAACATCGTCGACCACGACGTTCCCTTACGCGGCGACGAATATATCAACTCCGACCTTTAGTTTGATCAGCAATCAGGAATTCACGGATCCGGCTGTACCGCCAGCCGGCCAGATGGTTGCCGTAAGCGAGTCCCCGGTTGCCGGTTACCAGCTGGTCTCCGTCGAGTGTACGGAAGTCGCGGGAAGTTCGCCGAATATTCCGAATACCACGGTCGACCTAGCTAATCGACGGGCGAACATCATGGTGGAAAGCGGAGAATCCGTCACGTGCACCTTCACAAGCGACGAGCTGGTCCCCACTGCGGGCCAGGCGGCCGTTGGAGGGCGAATAGTCGACTCCCGAGGTCGTGGCGTCCGAGGCATCAATCTTTCTCTATTTGACGCTACCACGGGCGAAACGACTTATGCGACAACTAACAGCTTCGGCTACTATGCCTTCAACGAGCTCGAGGTCCTGGACTTTTACGTTCTCACGGCCTTCGGCAACCGACGCTTCACGATCCTCGATAACGAGCGTTCGTTTACACTGCGTGACGATCTCGCGAACGTGAACTTCATCGCGGATTCCACTTTTTCGTCAAGGTAACGACTTCTTCACGAAGTCAGGCAGCTTCATGGCGGGTTGAACAGGTCTGTTCAGCCCGCCTTTTTGCGCCCGATTTTCTCTGCGATGCAAGAATTTCCGCAAATTCGTTCAGTAACTACGTCTCGTAAGTGTGGTTAAAGAGTTTTTAGTAACCTCGCATGCATTGGAGGGCAAATTTTTTCTGGAATTGTTTTAGATTCGTGCTATATTCTCAGCATAGAACTTTAGTTTCGTTGGAAACGACTCCCTTTCGGCTTATTCGCCAGTGGCTTAGCGGCGTATTTATATGCTCGCGATAGCGCCGCTCAGGCCAGAAAGGGATATTTTTTTGTCATTATGTTGGGAGCCGACTGCTGGGCTGTGGAAAAAAGTCTTGACATCTGTGCACGACTTTTGTTAAACACTCTGCACGGCTTTAATTCAAATTTTATTCGCCCGAAACGGAAGGCAGGTAAAAAGTTTCGTGGACGTTTGTGGAAGCACTCGTTAATTGGATGTTTCTGCGAACCAGACAAGCAGGTTTGCCGCCCAGGACAGGGCCTAAACGAGAGAGGAGTAAATTATGAGGTTTCCCCTATTAAATTGTTTGACGAGATCGCTAGCGTCTCGCATTTCTGTTCTATTGATTTTGACGGCGGCAATGACGCTGAGTGCTGTGTCTCAGAAAACGTTAAGCCGCACGCTTGTTCCGGAAAATGACGCTGCCAACTTGGACCAGTGCAGAAACGGTAACCCACCGGAGCAGTGCACAGGTGCGAATTGGGTTAACGGCAACATAGGCCAACAAAACTCGCACTATAAAGAACGAGATTTCGTTCCATATCGACTGCTCTTTACGGGCCTTTCGGCTGGAACAAACACCGTCGTAATCGGTTACGATCGCATCCATAGCGGCGTGAACGCGATCGATTATTTGGGCACCTTCAACTACACTGAGACGACCGCCAATCCGTGTTCGGGTGTAACGGGTGTAAATTACACTTGCTCAACGCCGGCGCCGACGAGCACCGCGGCTACCCCGACAGAGCCCTTGCTTGCGTCACATGTGCCGCCAATCCCGCAGATCCCCGGGGTTTTCACATTTTGGGGAGCGACCTTCAATAGCGTTCCCGTTTTTGTGCCCTGTGGTGTTTCGGATGAAACGCTGGTGCGATGCGTGCAAATCACCTTTACCCCACTGCCGGGTGTAACGAATCCCGTTCTTTCCTGGGGTGGTCACATCGCATGGCGTGGTGAATGGGGTGCTGGACAGTCGGCTGGTGGTATTAGCGGTTCGCCGTACCACATGCGTCTTGAAAGTCTTAATGGTTCGGGCGGCAACCAGGATAGGTCCCTGTCTGCGGATGCGGTGTTGGGACCTGGCTCGTTACGAGTCATTAAATCGGTTATTACGGCTGCGGGTGAGTCGACAGTTGCGTTTTGGTTCAACGCGGATAAAGGATTCTCGCCGCTGCTCTTCTCCCTGGTTGACGATGATCCCGCGGGATGCATTCAGCCTCCGGCCGTTCCGGGCCCCGGGCAGGTCGCGTGCGGGCCGGGCGTCGGCTTTAAACTCAGCGATCCGATTAATGTCTTTGATGGTGTAGCTAACGTGATCACGATCAGGGAGGACACATCGCTCTTCCCGGTTAATCAAGGCTGGTCATTTGCAGGTGTTTCTTGCTTGGTTAATGGGGTGGCGGCTAATCCAGCTTTCCCGACCGCTGACAATGGCAGTAACCGAGGTGTCAGAGTAACTGTTCCTGCGGAAGGTACCGTTGTCTGTACTTTCAGCAATACCACCTTGGGAACGAGTGCGGCACCTGCGTCGGTCAGCGGCCGTGTGGTTGACTCCTTCGGTAATGGAATCGGCGGAGCCCGGTTGACGATAACGGATGCAGGGACCGGTCAAACGTTCACTGCGATCTCGAGCCCCTTCGGTTATTACACACTCGAGGGTATGGAAGTGGATAACTTCTATGTGATGAGCATTTCACATAAACGTTACACATTTGCAGACGACACCAGATCGTTCTCACTGCAGGACAACATCGCTGGCGTCGACTTCGTCGCGAATCCGTAAGACGGTTCGGCAGAAAAATAGAGCGGGCAAGACAATTGCCCGCTCTAAAATTTTGGGGAGTGAACAGAAATGTTCACTCCTTTTTCGTTAGCGGTTGTTGAGAGCGGTCCGCCCGGCCATGACCCACCTGCTGGGGCCGGTCGGGGCAGGTGCAGAGGTTGCGGCCGCACTTTTTACCGAGCCACTCAGAGCGGCCGCTATAATCGCGATGTCGGACACCGCCTCGGACGGCGGAGCTGCTTTGCGTCGCTCGTTGAAGCGCCCGATGAACCCCGTGTCCAGGTTACCGCTTTGGAATTCCTCGTCCTCCATGACCTCCCGAAAAAACGGCAGGGTGGTTTTTATCCCGGAGATCTCGTATTCGAAAAGCGCACGCCGCATGCGTTCGATAGCTTCGGCACGGTCACGGCCGAGCACCGCAAACTTCGAGATCATGGGATCGTAATGAATGGAAACCTCCGAGCCCTCATACACGCCGCCGTCATCGCGTACGCCCGGGCCGTGCGGGACGCGGAGGCGCGTGATGGTCCCTGGCGAAGGAAGAAAATTGTTGTCCGGATCTTCCGCGTAAACGCGGCACTCAATCGCATGGCCTCGCAGGTTTACATCGTCCTGCGCGAACGATAACGGGCTCCCGGCGGCAACCTGGATCTGCTCGCGGACGAGATCGATCCCCGTCACCAACTCGGTCACCGGATGTTCGACCTGAAGCCGCGTATTCATTTCCAGAAAATAAAACGATCGGTCGAGATCGGAAACGAGAAACTCGACGGTGCCGGCCCCCACATAATCTACCGCCTTTGCTACCATTACCGCGCACTCGCCCATCTTGCGCCTGAGCTCGGACGAATTGATCGGCGACGGCGCTTCCTCGATCACCTTCTGATGGCGCCGCTGGATCGAGCATTCCCGTTCGCCGAGGTAGACATGATTTCCGTGTGAGTCCGAAAAAATTTGGATCTCTATGTGACGCGGCCGCACGACCGCTTTCTCGATATAGACCGCATCATCGCCGAAGCTGGCCGACGCTTCGGACCGCGCCGCTTCAACGGCGGATTTGAGTCCGGACTCGCCGTCGACGAGCCGCATTCCCTTTCCGCCACCGCCGGCCGACGCCTTAAGCATTATCGGATAACCGAATGACGCGGCGGTTTCGGCGGCCTGTTCGTATGATCTGAGCGGCTCTGTTGTCCCGGGTACCACGGGGACGCCTGCAGCGATCGCGATCTTTCTTGCGGAAATTTTTCCGCCCATCGCTTCCATTGCTTCCGGCGGCGGACCGATAAATACAATACCGGCCGCTCGCGCCTGCCTTACAAACCCGGCGTTTTCCGAAAGAAAGCCATAACCCGGATGGATCGCTTCCGACCCCGACGCTAAAGCCACCTCAATGATCTTATCGCCTCGCAGATAGCTTTCGGCTGACGAAGCCGGGCCTATGTGGTACGCCTCGTCGGCCATCCGCACATGCAGTGCCTCACGGTCCGCATCGGAATAAACCGCGACCGTCCCGATCCGCATTTCGCGGCAAGCACGAATGACGCGGCAGGCGATCTCTCCGCGATTGGCGATGAGAATTTTCTTGAACATAGATTTGAGCGTTGATGGTTTGATCGTTGATCGTCGTCAGTGGAATGTCGTAAATGGGGAAAGAGGCCCTGGCAACGATCAACCATCAACGATCTAGACAAGCATCGAATTGCCCTGGTTCTTCGGGTCATACCGGACCCCGACCTTCGCCCCGGGAGCGTAACGGAGTGGGTCCCGCTGCTGTTCGTCATCGAGGAGCTCCGAAGATTCGAAGTCCACGCCGTTCAGCGTATACAAATAAAAAACGACTTCGCCGCGACCCGTCGTTTCGGTGTCGATGATCCGCCCGTCGGTGATCCGCCCGTTCGCCAAAAGATGGTCGCGGCGCTCGGCGAAAACGTCTCGTTTCTGTTTACGTTTGAATAAGCTCAGGATTCCCATTGACTAATCCATGACCAGCGGCGGCTTATGATATTTTGCGCGAAAGTTGTTAACGGCGGCAAGAATTACCGGACGTTTTATGAGACGGGCCTCAAGCGGGCGCTTTCCCGGAATATCCATGAGGATCAAACCGATCAGGATCGTGAGTATTCCCTGGCCCGGACCGACCAGCATGATGATGCCCGCAACCACCAGTATCAGTCCAGCGATGTTCTTAGCGACCACCGCGCCCCATCGGGTCATCCATGAGCTATTTGGTAAAAAATCGTGCTGGTAATGCGAACTGAAATAATTCTCGGGGATCTTCACCATCACGATCCCGACTATTACAAGACTGAGCACGACCGACAAAACAAACAAGCCCGCCGCAAACAAAATTTTTGTCAGCGTAAGCGACGCCCATGCTTGAGAAAGCCATTCCCACATATGTTACGCGGTCTCGATCCGTCGAAATTCTTTCCAGATGAAATACATTCTATGGATCAGCGTCCAAACAGATCCGACAGCGAGTACCCACAATACCTGCGGCATGCGGTTAAAGAAAAAATTGGTCGAATTCCAATCCCACGTCGAGAGGGCTCCGATTATCAGAAGAACTATCCGTTCGGGCCGCTGCAGAAATCCCACGTTCGCTCTTACGCCGAGTGATTCGGACCGTGCGGTCGTGTAGCTCACCATCACCGACGCGATCATGCCGACCCCGGCAAGGAACACATTGAGAAGCGAGTGCTGCCGGGAATTGCCGGCGTAGAACATCATGATGCCCAGAAAGGCGACCATGTCGGAGAGGCGATCGAGCGACGAATCGAGGAAGCCTCCAAACTTCGTAACGTTACCGGTCTGGCGAGCAACGTTTCCGTCGAGCATGTCGAACAGATTGGCGACGATCAGCACGATTCCGGCGAGGAAAAATTCTCCAATGCCGAACAGCACTCCGCAGGCGACGTTGATCGACACGCCGATGGCGGTCAAAATGTTCGGGCTAACACCTGCAGCCGCGAGTGCCCGGACCATCGCGTTGATGATCCGCATCGCACCCCGCCCTATGCTTTCTCCTAACATAGTCGTCAGTTGTCAGTTGTCAGTTGTCGGTTGTCGGTTGTCAGTCGTCAGGATCTACTAAAAAACTGACGCCTGACGACCGACGACTCCTCAGCCTTCCTGTTCGTGGATGGTGCTCAGACTGCTGATCTCGAAATTGCGAACGCCGTTCGGCGTTTTTACCTTTACCTCGTCGCCCTCTTGCCTGCCCATCAACGCCTGGCCGATGGGTGACACCGTGGAGATCAAGCCGTTTTCCGGATCGCTCTCTTCGGACGTCACGAGACGGTACCTAATTTTTTCTTCCTTCTCGAGATCGAACAGAACCACCCTCGATCCATAAGCGACCCGATCGGTCGGGATCTTGGAAAGATCGATCGAATCCACCTCGCCGAGCCGCTGTCTCAGCTGCATGATGCGCGCCTGGACGATCGACTGCCTTTCCATGGCGGCTTTATACTCCGCGTTCTCCCGAAGGTCGCCAAATTCCCTTGCCTTTTGAATCTCTTTCGGGAGCTTGAAGTGAAGTTCCTCTTCGAGCGCGTCCAACTCCCCCTGAAGTTTTTTCTTTACTGCTTCCATAATCAAATTTTAAGCTACCGCCTTTGCCTCTTCCGCCCCGGCGAATGATATCCCGATGTCACGCGCCGTCCTGACGAGTTGCCCATCCGTCGGCACGGTCTTGATGTTCGCGCACGCTTCCGACAGAGGTGCCGTCGTGATCGTCCCGGCCTGAAGCGCAACCATTCTTCCGGTCTCGCCGTTTGCCAGCGCCCGGACGGCGCAAGCTCCAAAATTGGTACCGAGCATTCGGTCAAATGCATTCGGGCTGCCGCCACGCTGCAAGTGGCCGAGCACGACGCACCGAGACTCTTTCCCCGTCATCTGCTCTATCCGCCGCCTGACATGGTCGCCGATCCCGCCCAGGCGAAGCTCCTGCTCGTCCGAATAGATCTCGCCCTTGCCCGCTTCCTTTGCGCCTTCAGCGACGACGATGTTGGTGAATCTCGATCCACTCTTTTCCCTCGCGAAAACTTTTTGCGCCACCCGCTCGAACGAAAACGGGATCTCCGGGATAAGGATGATGTCGGCACTCCCGGCAAGGCCCGCATGCAACGCGATCCAGCCCGTGTTCCTTCCCATCACTTCAAGGATCATCACCCGGTCGTGCGACGCCGCCGTGGTGTGCAACCGATCCAGAGCTTCGGTCGCGATGTCGATCGCGGTCATGAATCCGAACGTCAACTCGGTGGCCGCGAGATCGTTGTCGATCGTTTTCGGAACCCCGATCACGGGAAAGCCGCGCTTGTGGAACTGCTCCGCGATCGCGAGCGTTCCTTCCCCACCAAGAACTAAAAGAGCTTCGATCCCGAGGATGTCGAGGTTCGCCAAGGCCTCGCCGATCGGCATTTCCGGGTATAACGGCTTGCCGTCTACCATCTTAACGAAACTGCCCTTGTTCCTCGTCCCGAGTATTGTCCCGCCACGCGGGAGAATTCCGCTCACGCTTTTCTGAGTAAGCGTAACTGTATGCGGTTCACCGAGTATCCCCTCGAAGCTGTCTTCGATGCCGATACATTTCATCCCATATTGGCCGATGGCTGTTCGGACGATCGACCTGATCACCGCGTTCAGTCCGGGAGCATCTCCGCCGCCTGTCAAAATACCAATCTGCTTGTACATACAACCCAAAATATTTTATGTGAAAAAGCGCGAGAACTAAAAAGACGAACCCGAATTCGAGTTCGTCATGTTTCCCGCGATCTGTAAAACCTTCTAATTCGCCGCGACGTTTCGCTCGAGCATCTTCCGAGCTTCCGGCATAGATTCCATCGCTTTCAAGACTTGAGGATCGACTTCGAGAAGAACCTGGATCCCGGCTTCGTTGGAATTATTCGCCGTCGCCAGCTCTTCCCGCAAACGAGTCCTCGCAAAATCTGCCTGCGCGTTTATGTTCTCCGCAGTCAGTCCGCTCTTCTTATCTGCGACCGCGAAATTGCGAAACGCCTCGAGCAGTTTGTCATTGACCTGAAACGCATTCGGCGCGACGGTGAGGCTTTGATTCTGCCGGTCGGCCTTATAATTCTCAAAGCCCGCGATCTTTCCAGCGACAAGTTGCCGCGTAAAATAAAACGCAGCGTCGTTTATCCGGAATCGAAGAGCGTTGTATTCAACAGCCGCGACCTTTATATCGGGCTCGATCCCTCGCCCGCCGTAAAGCACGCGCCCACTCGGAGTCGTAATAGGGCTTCCAGCGGGTTTCGGTTTTGCCTCGTCCGCCGCAGTCGGATCATCCTGATGCGAGTAATAATCATAGATCGACCCGCTTGAGTAATCGCGCTGCAGCGAGCGACCGTAAGGAGTGTAGTATCGCGCGGTCGTCAGCGTTAGTCCGGTATCGTACGGAAGCTGAAAGACCCGTTGAACCAATCCTTTCCCGAAACTGTCCGAGCCCACGATCACGCCCCGGCCGTAATCCTGAATAGCTCCGGCAACGATCTCCGACGCGGACGCCGAACCGCCGTTTATCAAGACCGCGAGTGGGAAGTTCTCCACCTGTCCGCCTCTCGAACGAAGCTCCTGCGTCTTCGCGTACGCGGCGCGGCCCTTTACCGAAACCACCGTCTGCCCGCTCGCGACAAATTTTCCGACAACGTCGATCGCCTGCGGAAGCAGGCCGCCGGGGTTTCCCCGAAGATCCAGAATAAGACTTTTCATTCCCTGCTTCTGCAGGTCCTTGATCGCTTCGGTCAGCTCCTCGGAGGTCGTTTCCTGGAATCCTCCGGTGAGACCAACGTAGCCCACACCGTTCGGAAGCATGAAATAGTTGCGGATCGAAGGCAGCGGGACGCCGCCACGAACGATCTCGAAATCCAGCGGAGCGCCCGATGCCGCACGCTCGATCTTCACCTTCACGGGCGTACCGCCTTTTCCGCGAACGTTTTTCGAAACCTCCGCACTCGACCACTCGGTAGCATCCTTGCCGTCAACTTGTAAGAATCGATCGCCGTACCGGAGCCCCGCCTTGTCGGCTGGAGTGTTCGGTATAACCGACTGCACATAAACCCCGTCACGATGTTGAAGAATCGAAACACCGATACCGGAAAACTGCGACGCCTGCTCTTCGTAAAGTTTTCTGAATTCGTCGCGCGTGAAGAAAGATGAGTGGGGATCAAGAGTCCAAAGCATGCTCTGGATCGAGCTGTCGGCGATCTTCTCGTGGTCGATCTTTCCGATGTAGTTCTTGTCGATCACGTCGAGCGCCTCGGTGTAGTCGGACACGATCCGGCCCGACGTAACCCCCGAATCCGCCGAGGTCGTCGAGGACAGCCGGCCGAACATTCCGCCGAAGACTGCGCCGATAACGACTAAGATCACGGCCCCGATCGTAAAATTTCTATTCATTAGAACTCCAAAAACCCTGAAATTATAGCATAAATTAGTTGTCCGAAATTGGACGCCGGTTGTCGCCTAAATAACCCAACCTCTGTGTATACGCACCGCTTCGGTGTATTGTTTGGTTGTTATATGACACTGTGTTCTTCGCCACCAAAGCGCAGGGGCGATAGGATTTACATTTATATCCCGAGCCTTTACCATTTACATTTTGTCCGATGACACCTGAGATCTCTATTATCATTCCGGCCTTCGAGGAGGAAGCCCGCGTCGGCGATTCTATCGCCCGCATCCTTTCGTACATAGCGGATGCGTCTGTGCAGGCCGAATTGATCGTGGTGGATGACGGCTCGAACGATCGGACGGCGCTGGTGGCCGAACGTGCATTCGAAAGGGCGGGCAATATTGCCACAAAGGTAATCCGATACGAGCAGAACCGCGGCAAGGGCTTCGCTGTTAAGACCGGTCTGCTCGCCGCATCCGCCGGCATCGCCCTATTCTCCGATGCCGACCTATCGACACCTATCGAAGAGTTGCCGAAACTGGTTGAGCCGATTCGCCGGGGCGAGTACGATCTCACGTTCGGATCCCGCGCTCTCGACAGAAGTCTCATCGGCACGCATCAACCCTGGCGGCGCGAACAGGGTGGGAAGGTTTTCAATCTGGTAGTAAGAACTCTTACGCAAATGCCTTTCTGGGATACGCAGTGTGGCTTCAAGGCATTCAACATGACCAAGTTCCGGCCGATGCTCGATCTGATGCAGATCGAACGGTTCGGCTTCGACGTTGAGTTCCTTTACGTCGCACATCTCCGCGGTCTTCGACTAAAGGAGATCCCCGTCCGCTGGAACAACGACGAGCGAAGCAAGGTCAGCGTCGTCCGTGACAGCGCCCGCATGTTCAAGGAGGTGACCGAAATTCGCCGAAATGCGAAGCGAGGTGTTTACAACCATGACAGCAAAACTTAACGTCAACATCGACCACGTTGCGACCATTCGGGAGGCGCGCAAAACCATCGAGCCGAGCATCGTCACGGCGGCAGTCATCTGTGAGCAAGCCGGAGCCGACGGCATCACGGTCCACCTCCGTCAGGACCGGCGGCACATTCAAGACCGCGACATCGAGCTCCTCCGCGAGGTGGTCACGACGTACCTGAACGTGGAGATGGCGGCCACGGAAGAAATGCTCGCGATAGCGCTGCGAACAAAACCCGACGCAGTTTCGCTTGTCCCGGAAAGTCCGAACGAGATAACGACCGAGGGTGGATTGAATGTGGTCGGAAATTTCGAGAACGTGAAGAAGGTTACTGCCGGTCTTAAAGAAGCCGGGATATTTGTCAGCATTTTTCTCGACCCGGATCTTGAACAGATCGAGGCGGCGAGCGGTGTCGGTGCCCAGCAAGTCGAACTGTGCACCGCCGAGTACGCGGAACTGACTCTGAGCTCACGCGCAGCGCACGGTGAAGGAGCAGAGAGGGCAGCGTCGGAAATTGACCGCATTGCTCGAGCCGCCGCTCACGCGAAAACACTCGGACTAATCGTCGCAGCCGGCCATGGACTCACTTACCGCAACGTCGCCGCCCTCGCCGCCCTTCCCGACATCTCGGAATTCAACATCGGACACAACATCATCTCGCGCTCGGTCTTCGTCGGTTTGAACCAGGCCGTGCGCGAGATGAGCGATGCGATAAAGTAGGACAGGCTGTCGGCCTGTCCTGATGGGTGAGACAGGCTAACTGTTTCCCTGGATTTCGGGATTTTCTACGCCCTCGGCGCTCCCGGGTGTTCGTCCGGGATCACCCGTTCCCTCGTCGTTCTCTTCTTCTTCGCCGCGCCAATCCCCACCCGCTCCGCGAGTATTTTCGTCTTCCAGCAGACCGTCGTCTGTCACCGAAGAATTCGCCGCCGGGTTCAATTCCTTGTTGTTGCCCCAGTCACCTGTATCGTTTGCCTGCGCATTTCCAAAAGTTCCCATGATTGACCTCCCTTTTGGATTAGGAAGTGCAACGAGCGTGCCCGAGCGTTAGGCGAAAATTCGGGTAGTGCAGTGAGCGAGTTAGCCGGCGAAGCATTACAAAATTAAGAATTACAGAATTAAGAAGCAGTAAAAAAGACCTCCTCACCAGTGAAGGCGGAAGGTCTTTCTTTGGAAGTTAAGTTGTAATTCCTTAATTCTTATTTGGGGGCGGTAGATGATTCCGCCTCCGTTCGATCTACTTCACCGTAAATTTAATATCGTCCGCGCTGGTGGCCAGCTTTTTGTCGTTCGCGTTGTAAGCTTCGACCTCGCACGTGTACGATCCCGGCTTCAAGGGCTTATCCAGAACGAACGAGACATCTTCAACACGCTTGTTGATGTAGTCGTAGACCGTCTCACCTCCGCCCGAGCTGTCGGCATGTATGCTGAACTTGTAATAGGCCGCATCGGGATAGGCCTCCCACTTAACTTCGATACCTTCACCCGCGATCTTGGAGCCCGCTCTGGGATTGACGAGTTTCAAGTCATTCTTGAAAAGATTCGTATCCGGGGCGAAATAGGTTTTGTCCGCTTCAATGTTGTACTTCGCCGCGGAAATAATTCCCGATGTCGCAAAAACGTAGTACGGCGTATTGAATACTTTGACGGTCAGGCCCTCATACACTCCAGGCGGCACGTTCTTAATAACGTACTCACCGTTGTCGTCGGTCTTGGCGGTGAAAGTGTCGCCGCTGCATCCGCCAAAGAACTGATTGAACGTCTTACAAAGTTTGACGTCGACGCCGGCCGCGGGCTTTTCATTGAAGAAGGCTTTGCCTTGTACGTTGCCTTTTCCGGCGGCGGGCTTCTCCTTCTCGACACCGGTGCCCGACGGAATTGTCCCGTCCTCATTCGGTTCAGCATCCTCCGAATCCTCCACCTTCGCGGATGTGTTCTTGTTAGAAACGGTGGTGGTGTTTGATGGTGTGTTGGTGACAAGCTTTTCGGCCGAGCTGCAGCCAAGCAAAAGCGCGATCGCGAAGACAAGGGTAAGTACGGTTTCAGGTCTCAGATTCATGAGTTCACTCTCCGGATTTGTACACGTATGTGAGTTTTTAAAAGCCGGGAGCCGGCTTTGTTTAGATCGATAGGATTGTAAGGGCAAGCGAAGAAATTTGCGAGTGGCCGATGAGGTTCAGTCCGGCCGCCGATACTGTTTCGGTACGCCGGATTCAAAAATCAGAGCACCGACTTCAATGCTTGCCCCGTATACGATTTCTTGATTCGCACGACCTCTTCCGGTGTTCCGGTCGCGACCACCTTGCCGCCGCCCGCACCGCCTTCGGGGCCGAGGTCAATAATGTAATCGGCCGATTTGATCACATCGAGATTGTGTTCGATGACGATCACGGTGTTTCCCGTGTCGACGAGTTTCTGCAGGACCTCGAGCAGTTTGTGCACGTCGGCAAAGTGCAGCCCCGTCGTCGGCTCATCCAAAATGTAGATCGTCTTGCCGGTCGCCCGTTTGGAAAGCTCCTTCGCGAGTTTGATCCGCTGTGCCTCGCCGCCGCTCAGAGTCGTCGAAGATTGCCCGACCTGGATGTATCCGAGTCCGACGTCGAGCAGGGTCTCCAACTTTTGTTTGATCTGCGGGATGTTCTCCAGAATCGGAAGTGCGTCTTCGATCGTCGTGTCCAAAAGGTCCGCGATCGACAAGCCTTTGTACTTAACGGCCAGCGTCTCGCGGTTGTATCGCTTGCCGCGGCAGACGTCGCACATCACGTACACGTCCGGCAGAAAATTCATCTCGATGCACTTCATGCCGCCGCCCTCGCAGCCTTCGCACCGTCCGCCTTTGACGTTAAACGAAAATCGGCCCGCCTTGTAACCGCGCGTCCGCGATTCCGGGAGCATCGCGTACAGCTCCCGTATCGGAGTAAACAAACCGGTGTACGTCGCCGGATTCGAACGCGGCGTACGCCCGATCGCCGATTGGTCTATCTCGATTATTTTATCTACAAGCTCGAGACCGTCGATGGAGTCATGCTCAAGCGGGTCCATCGCCGATTTGTAAACGTGCCGGTAAAGAGCCGGGTAGAGGATCTCTTCAACAAGCGTGGACTTGCCCGATCCGGAAACTCCGGTCACGACCGTGAACAGCCCGAGCGGAAACTCGACATCGATATTTTTCAGATTGTGCGCACGCGCGCCCTTGACGCGGATGCGCTTGCCGTTGGGCAGTCGCCGGACATCCGGGATGTCGATCTTCAGCTCACCGCAAAGATACTGGCCGGTCAGTGATTTGGGATCGCACGCAATCTGTTTCGGATCGCCCGTGGCGACGATCTCACCGCCGTGGGTTCCCGCCAGCGGGCCGAGATCGACGACATAATCCGCGTGCTCGATCGTCTCCTCGTCGTGCTCGACGACGAGAACGGTGTTGCCCAGATCGCGCAGTTGATGAAGCGTCTCGAGAAGCTTTCGATTGTCCCGGGGGTGCAGGCCTATGCTCGGCTCGTCCAAAACGTATAGCACGCCGCGGAGTTGCGACCCGATCTGCGTGGCGAGGCGAATACGCTGCCCCTCACCTCCGGACAAACTAGCCGATGCGCGATCCAGAGTGAGGTAGCCCAGCCCGACCGCCTCGAGAAAACGAAGCCGGTCGCGAATCTCTTTCAGAACCAGCCCGGCTATCTTCTCTTCGCGAGGGTTCAGGTTTATCTCTCCGATCTTTTTCACAGACTCGTCGATCGGCAGCATCGAGTACTCTGCGATACCCATCCCGTTCACTTTCACAGCGAGGCTCTCCGGCTGCAAACGAGCTCCATGGCAAACCGGGCACGGAATCGGCGCGATCAGTTCCTCCAGCGCGAGCTTGGTTTTCTCGGACGGCGGATTCTCCATCCGGTCGCGCATAGTCCGGAGGGCTCCTTTCCAATCACTTTCGTATCTATAAGTTCCCTGCCGAAACGTCAGCCGCCTTTTCGTTCCGCTGAAGAATGCGTTACGGATCTCGAGCGGCAGATCCGCGAACCTGGCCTTTAACAAATCGTCCGCCGGACTTTTCGATTTACCCGTGATCTTTTTCTTCACCTTGCTGATAAGCGAATCGTCAGGCGGCTCGAGCTTGTCGCCGTCGGTGAACTTTTCAATGATCGCGTTGAGCGCGGACTGCAGATACGTCCCGCTCGACTTGTCGACGCCGCCGAGAAATGTCATTTTGCCGGCTTTCTGCGACTGGTCTGGAACGATCTTGTTCGCGTCCATCTCCATCACCGTGCCCAAGCCCTGACATCGTTTGCATGCCCCGTACGCCGAGTTGAACGAGAACGATCGCGGCTCCAGCGTCGCGATATTTATCCCGCAGTTGATACAGGCCATCCGCTCGCTGTACAACTTCTCTTCGCCGTCGATGATCGAAACGAGAACCGCTCCGCCGGTAAGACGCAGCGCGGTTTTCACAGATTCGGTCAGCCGTTCCTTCACGCCTTCTTTCATCAGCAGGCGGTCCACGATCACTTCGATCGTATGGTTCCGGCGTTTATCCAACTCGATGTCTTCGTCGAGTTGGCGCATCTCGCCGTCGATCCGGGCGCGGATGAAGCCGTCCTTATGCAGTTTTTCGAGTTCTTTTTTGAATTCTCCTTTGCGGCCGCGGACGATCGGGGCGAGTATCATGACGCGCTCGCCTTCCGGCAAATTTAAAATACCGGTGACTATTTGCTCGAGCGATTGCCGCGTGATCGGTTCACCGCACTGATGACAGTGAGGCTGGCCGACCGAGGAAAACAGCAGACGAAGATAATCGTAGATCTCGGTGACGGTGCCTACGGTCGAACGCGGAGAACGCGAGACGGTTTTCTGCTCGATCGAGATCGCGGGGCTTAGGCCTTCGATCGAATCGACGTCCGGCTTTTCGAGTTGATCTAGAAATTGGCGTGCATATGCGGAAAGAGATTCGACATAACGCCGCTGCCCTTCCGCATAGATCGTGTCGAACGCGAGACTCGATTTTCCCGAGCCCGACAGTCCGGTGATGACCGTGAACTTGTTGCGCGGGATCTCGACGTTTACGTTTTTAAGATTGTGCTGCCGTGCCCCGCGGACCGTTATTTCTTTAATGCTCATTACGGTTAAGAATCCTGCTACCTACCGAAACGAGTATTTTAGCAAACGGGGGGAGGAGGCCAAAGTTCAGGGTTCAGAGTTCAGGGTTTGGGGTTCAAAGTTCAGAGTTCAGAGTTCAGAGTTTAGAGTTCAGAGTTCAGAGTTCAGAGTTTAGAGTTCAGAGTTCAGAGTTCGGGGTTCGGGGTTCGGGGTTCGGGGTTCGTGTTGACCACCGCGGCACTGAATCCCGAACTCTAAACTCTAAACTCTGAAGTCTGAACTCTAAACTCTGAACTCTGAACCCTGAACTCTGAGCCCCGACCGCTAAACCCCGCCCCTAACCCAACTTCTCATTCACAAAAGCAAATATCGCCGTCGCGATACTGACAACGATGAACGTAGCGATGGCGCGCCAGACGGCGTCGGATTCGGTGAACTTCCAGATGGCGAGTATGCAGAGGACGGTGCACGCGACGAGCGAGACGGTGATCACGGCAAACGCGATCCACCGCACGATCGCCGGATTTACGACACCGCGCGATTCGGTCTTCAGTTTTACGACAACATCGGTCGTCTCGTCTCGAGGCATAAGGCGAGTATAGCAAACGCTCAGCACCAAAGGTGCGACGTAATCTAGCCGGGGGTAAAGCCCCTGGCAGACCTCCAATTAAGATCGAGCCGCAACGCGGCGGAGTTATTCAAGAAACGCTCCGCCGCGTTGCGGCTTTCGCCTAGCACAAGCTACCCGGGGGCGTCGGCCCCGTCTAATTACCGCCGCACCTCCGACGCTGAAATCATTCCCCCAGTGATACGGAATCTCACATGTTCCGCGAAGGCACGCTGATTGCGATCAGCTCGTATCACGGAAAGAAATGTCCTGAGTCAGTACGGGATGAGCAAAATATTATGAGCACCAGTCTCGCCAAGGCCCTTTCACTATCCGCACTGGCCGGGATCGCGGGTGCTGCCTTCCTATATAAAGCGACCAGGCACCGTTATAGCTTTCAAGAAAAAGTCGTTCTGATCACAGGCGGATCGCGCGGGCTAGGATTGGTTTTGGCGCGCGAGCTGGCGGGACGCGGGGCGAAGATCGCGATATGCGGACGCGACGGCGGCGAACTGCAGCGTGCGAAAGAAGATCTTGAATCGCGCGGAGCGGAAGTCTTCGACGCCGTCTGCGACATGCGAGAGCAGACCGAGGTCGCGGCGATGATCGACGACGTCCTTTCCAGATTTGGCCGGATCGACGTTCTCGTCAACAACGCCGGCGTGATCCAGGTCGGCCCAGTCGAATCGCAAACTCAGGAAGACTTCGAAGAGGCGATGCGGATACATTTTTGGGGGCCGTTCTACGCCATGCAGGCGGTCTTGCCCGACATGAAACGTCGCGGTGAAGGCCGGATCGTCAACATTTCTTCGATCGGCGGCAAGATCGCGGTGCCGCATTTGGTCCCGTACTGCGCGAGCAAGTTCGCACTCGCCGGGCTTTCCTCCGGCATGCAGACCGAGCTCGCAAAGGACGGAGTACTCGTGACTACCGTGTATCCCGGGTTGATGCGAACGGGCAGCCATATCAACGCGCTGTTTAAGGGACAGAACGAAAAGGAATTTGCGCTCTTCAGCATCGCCAACGGATCGCCGTTAACATCCGTCAGCGCAGAAAGTGCCGCGCGGCAGATAGCTAACGCGGCGGAGCACGGCAAGCCCGAACTCGTGATCTCACCGCAGGCGAAAGCGGCGGTGAAGATCCACAACCTGTTCCCGAACGTTACCAGTTCGATCCTTGCGGCGACGAATCAGCTCCTGCCAAGAAACGGCGGCATAGGACCCGGACATGCGACGGGACTGGAAAGCACATCGCCGATTTCGCCGTCGATAGTTACGTCGATGGTCGATGCGGCCTCGTATCGCAACAACGAACTTAAACCGAACGAATCAATTTAGCCAAAGAGGTAAACATGCACCACGCGGAAACACACGAACATTCATTAAGCACATTTCTCACGGACACTTCACAAAACGTGAACAACGTTGAGCGGGCCGCGTCGGCAATCGCGGGCAGCGCACTCGTCGTTTACGGGGTCAAGCTCGGCGGTGTGGGCGGAACTCTTCTTTCAATTCTAGGCGGCGGAATGTTATTCCGTGGGACGACCGGCCACTGTCACATGTACGGCGCCCTTGGCGTCAATACTGCGGCGGATGTTCCGGAAGGAACAAAGAAATCTCCGTTCACGCGCGGGAGTTTGCTGTCCGGAAAGATCCACGTCACCAAAGCGTTGACGATAAATAAATCTGCCGCCGAGCTGTACGAGTTCTGGCGCAATTTCGAAAACCTGCCGATCTTTATGCGTCACCTGGAATCCGTGACGAAGTCGGACGAAACCTTCTCGCACTGGAAAGCCAAGGCCCCGCTCGGCCAGTCCGTGGAGTGGGACGCGGAGGTGACGAGCGATATTCCGAATCAGCGCATCGGGTGGAAATCGCTGGACGGTGCCTTCATACCGAACTCGGGTGTCGTGGAATTTCTACCAACGGCCAATCGTGGAACGGAATTAAAAGTGACGATGACGTACGAGGCTCCGGGCGGAAAGCTTGGCGAATGGATCGCGTGGGCACTAGGCGAAGAGCCGCACATTCAGATCGCGGAAGATCTGCGACGATTCAAGAGCTTGATGGAAACGGGGCTGATCATGAAAACGGAAGGACAGCCTTCGGGAAGTGAGCCCTTGCCGAAAGCGATGACGGCGGGTGCGAGGTAAAAAATGGGACGGGAATTAACAGACATATTCATTAACGAATTGGAGAAAGTGGAATCAGGAGAAAGTGTCGAAGGGCTTGCCGCCCTCTTCTCCGACGATTGTGAGATCGGGAACCTCACGCTCACGAAATCGCTTCACGGGTCCGCAGGTGCAAAAGAGTTCTGGACGCATTATCAGAAAACTCTCGGAAACGTCCGGTCGGTTTTCAAGAACAAAATCGTCGACGAAAACACTTCGGCGTTGGAATGGACGACTCAGGCCGATGACGGCGACGTCGCGTACGCGGGCGTCAGCATCATCGAGCACGATGGCGAAAAGATCTCGAGATTCTTCGCGTATTTCGATCCGGCAAAACTCGGGAATCAATTGGCGGAGCGACACCATGGCTAAAGATCTGAGAAAAGGGGACAAAGTGAGCTGGCAAACGTCTCAGGGAGAGACCGCCGGAACCGTCAAGAAAAAGCTGACGTCGCCGACGCAGATCAAAGGCCACGAGGTTGCCGCATCGCCCGAGAATCCGGAGTTTTTGGTCGAAAGCGAAAAGAGCGGAGCGGAAGCGGCCCATAAGCCTGCTGCCCTGAAAAAGATCAAGGGGGGTTAATTTTTATGAAAGCACTTTGCTGGTTTGGAAAACACGACGTAAGGGTCGAGAGTGTTGCCGATCCGACGATACTCAATTCGCGCGACGCGATCGTTAAGGTCACCTCGACCGCGATCTGCGGATCAGATCTGCATTTGTACAACGGCTACATTCCGACGATGGAGGCGGGCGACATCCTCGGCCACGAATTCATGGGCGAGGTCGTCGAGGTCGGTGCGAGCATCACGAATTTGAAAGTCGGGGACCGTGTCGTCGTGCCTTTCACGATTGCCTGCGGGAATTGCTTTTTCTGCAAGCGCGACCTTTGGTCGTGCTGCGACAATTCGAACCCGACACCGGAGGCGGCCGAAACCCTTTACGGTTTTAGCGGGTCCGCGCTGTTCGGCTACTCGCATATGATGGGCGGGTTCGCCGGCGGCCAGGCGGAGTACGTCCGGGTACCGTTCGCGGATGTAGGGCCGATCAAAGTTCCGGATCATTTGGCGGACGACCAGGTGCTTTTCCTGTCCGATATTTTCCCGACAGGTTACATGGCGGCCGAGAACTGCAATATCCAGCTGGGCGACACCGTTGCCGTGTGGGGCGCGGGGCCGGTGGGACAGTTCGCGGTGAAGTCGGCCTTTATGCTTGGAGCCGAGCAGGTCGCGCTCATAGATCATTACGAAGATCGTCTCGATCTCGCGCGGCGTGAGAACGAAAATCTCGTAACGATCAATTTCGATAAGGAAGAAGTTTATGACCGCCTACTGGAATTGACGGGCGGGCGCGGGCCGGATGCGTGCATCGACGCCGTCGGTCTCGAGTCGCATGGAACGACGGCGGACGCATTGCTGGATTACGCGAAGGCGAAGATCAGCCTCGCGAGCGACCGTCCGCACGCTCTCCGGCAAGCGATCTATTGCTGCCGTAAGGGCGGCACGGTTTCGGTGCCCGGAGTGTACGGGGGATTGCTGGACAAGTTCAATTTCGGCGCCGCGTTCGGAAAGGGCCTGACTTTCAAGATGGGCCAGACGAACATGCACAAGTACATGCCGAGGCTATTGGAAGAGGTCGAGGCCGGCAACATCGACCCGAGTTTCGTAATTTCACATCGTCTGAAATTGAGCGAAGCGCCGATGGCGTATGAGATGTTCAACGAAGATAAGGATCCGTGGCGAAAGGTCGTACTGTCGCCCAACTAAATAAAATGATGACAATAGCTAGAAATCCATGGTTTGCTCAACAGGAGCCGGATAACCCGACTCCCCAACCCGTCGTGCCGCAAAGTCCGCCGGGTGAACCCGACCCGTATCCGATCAGCGATCCGGTTCCCGAGCCGAATCCGGATCCGTTCCCGTCGCCGAGCCCGAGTCCGGAACCGTTCCCTTCGCCCGTGGAGCCGATCCCGACGTATCCGCCCGACGTGACTTTTTAGATCAGCCAGAGGACCGCGGCGAGCGAGATCGTGGAAACGAGGATCCAAAGAATGGCGCCCTGGAACAAGGGGCGCCATCGTGTTGTCTTTACACTCTCGAGCGTCAGGCTTGTGCCGATCAAAAAGAGGGTGACCGTCATTCCGGCCTTCGCCAAGTTCACAAGCGAATCAAACACGCTCGGTTGGATCCACGGCGGGGCGTACGTCCTTGCCACGACCGCGAGCAAAAATATAAGGATGAACCACGGGATCGCGATGTGCGCCTTTGCATTCGGGTATCGGCGGCGATAAAGGTACATCAACATCAATGCGACGGGTGCGATCCACAGGGCTCTTGCGAGCTTGATCGTAGTTGCTGTCGCTAGAGCCTCAGCCCCGTAGGCCGCACCGGCGCCCACGACGGAGCTCGTGTCGTGGATCGCGATTGCCGCCCAAATCCCGAACTGGTGCTGGCTCAATCCAAGCCCATGACCGATCGTCGGGAATAGAAAAAGAGCGACCGCGTTCAAAACGAAAACGGTTCCAAGCGAAATTGAAATTTGCTCGGGCTCGGCTTCGATGCCCGGAGCCGCGGCGGCGATCGCGCTCCCGCCGCAAATCGCGGTACCGGCCGAAATAAGCGCCGAAATTCGCCCGCGCACTTTCAGCAGTCTCCCGATCAAATATCCAAGCGCCAGCGTTCCGAAGATCGTAACGATCGTCAGCAGGATGCCATCCTTCCCGGCTTCATAGATCGATTTGAGGTTCATCCCAAAACCCAAAAGCACGACCGACGCCTGGAGCAACAGACGCGTCGGTTTCCCATTAAGGTGCGGGTATGGAGTCCCGAATGTAAGTGCGACGACAAGGCCGAGTGCCAGCGCGAGCGGCGGAGAGCCGAAGGGCGTGAGGATGAAAATGATGAGGAGAATGAAGAGCGCCTTTTGAAGCATAGGGTCGGGATCGGAGGGAGGACGGGGAAATAATTTCAAATCTGAAATTTCAAATTTGAAATATTAAGTGACATCGCTGAATAAGGACGGCTCTTCCCTTTCTCACTTTCTCCCGCCCCATCACTTCGCCTTCCCCTGATTCGCCACCGCTTCCTGTGCTTCGCGGATCGCGTCCTGGTCGCCGAGGTAATAGCTCGCTGTCGGCTTGAGGTCGTCGCCAAGCTCATAGACGAGCGGGACGCCGGTGGGAATGTTGCGGTTGACGATGTCGGCGTCGGAGATCGAGTCGAGATATTTAACAAGTGCCCGCAGGCTATTGCCGTGAGCGGCGACGATCAGGCGTTTGCCGTCTTTTACCTTCGGCAGAATCTCACTTTCAAAGTATGGTACGACGCGATTCACGGTGTCCTTCAAGCACTCGCCTTTTGGAAATTTTCCGGGCTCGATCGAGGAGTAGCGCGGATCCTTTCCCAGCCAGCGCTCGTCCGTCTCCTCGAGAAATGTCGGCGGGATATCGAAGCTCCGGCGCCAGATCAGCACCTGCTCATCGCCGTATTGTGCGGCGGTCTCGGCCTTGTTCAACCCCTGTAGCCCACCGTAGTGCCGCTCGTTCAGCAGCCACGATGTCGTCTGCGGGATCCACATCAGATCCATCTCGTCGAGGATGATCCACAACGTCCGGATCGCGCGCTTCAGTACCGAAGTGTAAGCCTCGTCGAACGTGAAGCCCTCGGCCTTCAGCAACCTGCCGGCGGCCTGGGCCTCTTCTCTTCCCTTCGCTGAAAGGTCGACATCTTTCCAGCCCGTGAAACGATTTTCCTTGTTCCACTCGCTCTCGCCATGACGGATCAAAACTAGTTTGTGCATACGAAATAATTTACTTCGAACAAAGTGAAAACGGAAAAGTTCGAAATCAGTTTTCAGTTATCAGTTTCTCCGGAAAGTCCGCGCTCACAATCGCGCGAGCTTCCGCCACCAGATAAAGCGAGCCGGTGACGAGAATCAGATCACCTTCGCCGGAAACACCGTTCGCCTTTTCGATTGCTTCCGAGCTGTTGTCGGTAGTAAACACATTAGCCGGATCGAGATCATCCGGAACAGAGCCTCGCAATTGAGCTGCGGACAGGGCGCGCGGATTTTCGGGCTGCGTTAGGATGAGCTTGTTCGCTTTTGGGAAAAGTATCGATGCGATTTCGCTGACATCCTTATCTTCCATCGCACCGAAGATGATGGTGATCGGTTGGTTGACGAACTCGTCCAGGTATTCTCGAAGTGCTCGAGCACCGCCAATGTTATGAGCCCCGTCGAAAAGAAAACGGCCACTGAATTCTAGTCGGCCGGGATGACTCGCCGATTGCAGGCCGTCTCGAACATTCTGCTCGCTGATCGGGAAATGTTCTCGAAGCACGTCGACGATGTGAATAGCGATCGAAGCGTTCTCAACTTGGTGACGGCCGCCGAGTCCAAGACGCGGAAACCCGACTCGTGGCGACGGTGTTTGTTCGCCGCAGCTAACACCCTCGCTGCCACTGGGGTTTCCGCCTTCTGTCAGATGAGATGCGAAATGCGGTTGGACACCGACGTCGGCGCAGCGTTTCACGATGACATTCATCGCAGCCTTCTGCTGATCTCCGATCACGACTCGCGAACCCGAATGTACGATCGCCGCTTTCTCCGCCGCGATCTCTCCGATGGTCTCGCCGAGATATTTCTGATGATCAAGATCGATCCGCGTGATCGCGGCGATCTCGGCATTAGCCGCGGTCGTCGCATCGAGCCGCCCGCCGAGACCGGTCTCGAGGATCGCGAGTGCAACTCGTGCTTCCGCAAACGCGAGCAACGCAATCGCGGTGACCTGTTCGAAAAAAGTAGGAATGCCGTCGATCTCGCCGGCGGCTGCCAAACCCTCCGACCTTTCCCGCACCCTCGTCGCGAACCTCGCAAAATCATCCTCGCTGATTTCTTTCCCCCCGATCCGTATCCGCTCGGTGATCGAGTTCAGGTGCGGTGACGTGTACATTCCGGTATTGATCCCCGCGGCGAGGCAGATTGAATTCAGAAATGCGCAGACGGATCCTTTACCGTTCGTGCCCGCGACCTGAACTTTCAAATAATTGTTTTGCGGATTTCCGAGCGCGGCGAGCAGCGTCCGAATATTCTCGAGCCCGAGCTTCATCGCCGACACTTCGTTGCCGAGCGACAAGAGATACGACGTGGATTCGTCGAAATTCACGACAGAAGGCGGCGGAGATAATTTATCTGGCCGAGGTGGTAGTTGAAATGTGTTGTGAGGTGGGTGAGAAAGTATCCGGTTGTGATTGGCTTGCCGAACACCTCGATCGGATAAGTTTTCGAAAAATCTTCGTCCGACAGCTTTGCGATAGTTTCTCTGACCGAGGCCTCGGCGGCGTCGATGTCGGCGAGAAGATCCGCTTTTGTTATACCCTTCGAAGCAAATTCGGAGTCGCGGTCCCTGACGTAACCGGAATCCCCGAGAACCGCGCCGAAAAAGTGCTGCAGATTTCCCGAGAGGTGGCGACAAAGATTTCCCGCAGAGTTTGTAACACCGCCCTGCGTCCTCCACAGGTCCGCGTCGTTTGAGAACAGCTCGATCTCGGCGCGCAGCTTATTGAGGTCGCGTTCGTAGAGTTCGATGAGAATCTTGTTGAGCATATTTTGGAGGCGGTGTTTCAGCGATGCAGAAGCCCGCGCGGCGTAAGGGCGATCTGCTCATTGCGCATATCGCCCTTACTCCTTTCGGGCTTCTGCATCTTCATTCATCATAAAATTCAACGAACGGATTATCGCCTCGCGAAGCTTTCTGCGGTCGACAACCATGTCCACCATTCCGTGCTCGAGAAGAAACTCGCTTCGCTGAAAACCCTTAGGCAATTTCTGGCGAATAGTTTGTTCGATCACCCGTGGCCCGGCGAAACCTATCAATGCTTTTGGTTCCGCCATGATGACGTCGCCAAGCATCGCAAAGCTCGCGGTCACGCCGCCGGTCGTCGGATCCGTAAGGACGGAAATGAACGGCAGGCGCGCGGCGTGAAGCATCGAGAGCGCCGCCGAGATCTTTCCCATCTGCATAAGGGATAGCGTTCCTTCCTGCATGCGGGCCCCGCCCGATGCTGAAAAGATGATGACCGCCCCGCGATTTTCCAGCGCGCGCTCGATCAGCAGCGTGATCTTTTCGCCAACGGCCGAGCCCATCGATCCACCGATAAACGACATATCCATCGCTCCCGCATAAACGAGATGGCCGCCCACTTTTCCGACGCCGGACACGATCGCTTCGGGCAGGCCCGAACTCTCTTTCGCCTGAACGAGTCTGTCTTTGTAGGGCTTAGTGTCGAAAAATTCGAGTGGGTCGCCCGAAGTTACGTCTTCGTCCAGTTGTTCGTATTCGCTTTCGTCGAACAAAGAGTCGAGCCTCTCGCGGGCGGCAAATCGAAAATGATAATCGCAGTGCGGGCAGACCTGGAACGATTCGATAAGCTCGCGCTTGTAGAGCGAATTGTCGCACTCGGGGCACTTTACAAAGATGCCTTCGGTTTTGACCTTACGCTCTTCGTCAAGATCCGGACCCTCGATCTTCGGTTTGTCTCGTCGAAACCAGGACATAATAGATTGCGGATTAGGCTCTAAAGGTTAGCACACGAATTTTCGCAAGGAAAAGCGAAGGCTCTTCGGTAGTGGTTCACTTCGAAACATGCGGCCCTCTTTCCGCGTCTTTTCCGTGCATTCTGCGTATTCCGTGGTGTGCGTTTTGAAGAGGTAACCACCGAATACACGGAATGCACGGAACAAAACCGGAAAATGAGCTACCTGCGTTTCCGAACAATATCAGGCGGCCTAGGTCGGAAAGCTATTGGCGCCGTTTATAGGCTGTGGTAAATTCATTTCAAAAAAACTCCCCCCGTAAACAAATCATGAAAATATTCTTCCTCACTGTCATCCTCTCCGTGTGCTCGTCAAGCGCTTTCGGGACCCTCCGATCGTGGGACGGCGGAGGTGCCGATACCAACTGGCAAACGCCCGCGAACTGGGTCGGCGACGTAGCGCCGGTTGCGAACGACGATCTCCTTTTTCCTACCGCCGCGGCGCAGTTCACGGCGAATAACAACTTTCCGCTTTTCACAACGTTCGGTTCGATCACCATCGAAGGCGGCACGTACACGCTGAGCGGAAACCCGCTGAGACTCGCGAACGGGATGACCGTTGGCGCGGGGACTCAAACGATCAATATCGGCATCTCGCTGACCGCGGCGCAGACTTTTGCGGCGACAAGCGCGGCGTCGACGGTTACGATCCTCAGCGTTTCCACCGGCTCCTTCCCGCTTACGCTTGACGGCGCGGGGACGATCGGTATCGGTCTGATCTCGGGGTCCGGTGCGATCACAAAGAATGGAACCGGTGCGGGTGCGGTCATCAGCTCGCTGGGCTATTCCGGCGCCATCACGATCAACAATGGGATCTTCGTCGTCGACGCCAGCATCCCAAACAGCGCCGTCAGCGTAAACAGCGCCTCGGCGGGCGGGACGTTGGGATTAAGCGGCCTTGGCGGAACCGGAACGGTCGGCGCGGTAAACGTTACCCAGGGCGGGATCAGCGCCGGCACCTTCACTTCGCCGACGGGCATTCTAAACATTTCAAACGGCCTCACGCTCACGGCGAACGGCGCATATCTTTGCAAGATCGGGGGGACGACTCCGGGTTCTACCGGACATGATCAACTGAATGTCACCGGAGCTGTGAATCTCGGCAACGCGAGGCTCGGTCCGCTGCCGTGGAATGGGTTTCGGCCGGCGGTCGGGGATTCCTTCGTGATCCTGAAAAACGACGGTACCGATCCGATCAACGGAACGTTCCTGAACGCTCCCGAAGGCGCCGTCTTTGCCGGACCGCTTAGCACCGCATTTCGGATCTCGTATATAGGGGGCGATGGAAATGACGTGGTCATCACTCGGGTTGCTCGTGCCCAGTTCGACTTTGACGCGGACGGCCGCAGCGATCTTGGACGATACCGGGCATCGGATTCGGTCTGGAGCATCATGCCGAGCGGCGGCGGCACGAACACGACCACGGTCTGGGGTGTTTCGAGCGACCTCATCACTCCGGCGGACTTCGACGGCGACAATCGCGCTGACATCGCAGTCTTCCGTCCGTCGAATGGCGCATGGTACGTACTGAACTCGTTCAACTCCACGGTGACCATCACGCAGTTCGGCACGAACGGTGACATTCCGAGGCCGAACGATTTCGATGGGGACGGGCGTGCGGATCTCGCGGTATTCCGACCGTCGGATGGCGTCTGGTACGAATTGAGGAGTTTGGGAAATCAATTCTTTGCGCAGAATTTCGGCCTGAACGGGGATATTCCGCAGATGGTGGATTTCGATGGTGACGGCATCGGCGATCTTTGCGTCTACCGGCCGTCGGAAGGAACGTGGCACATTTTCCAGAGCAGCAACAGCGCTTACGTCGCCTTCCCGTTCGGCAGTCCAGGCGATAAGCCGGTGCCCGCCGATTACGACGGCGATGGCAAGACGGACGTTGCGGTCTTCCGAGCGACGGTCGATCCTAACCAGCCGGACTTCTTCATTCTCCTTACGGGCAGCCAAACATTCCAGGGTGCGTCGTGGGGAACGACCGGAGATGTCCCGGCGGTGGCAGATTACGATGGTGATGGAAAAGCGGATATTGCCGTCTACCGGCCGTCGACAAATATTTGGTACTTGTTGCGGACAACGGCGGGTTTCACGTCCGTGCCGTTTGGGTTGCCGGGTGACCGGATCATCCCGGCGGCGTATGTTCCTTAATGTCTGGAAGAGCGGGGGAAAGCCTCCGCTCTCTCTTTCAAATCTAGCGCAGCACTTCGAGCATCTGCCTGTGAATCGCCCCGTTCGAAGCCACGATCGGCGGATTATAGATGCTGAATTCCGAGCCGTCGTAATATGAAACCATGCCGCCGGCCTCTTCGATCAAGAGTTTCCCGGCGGCAACGTCCCACGGGTTTAAACCTTCTTCCCAAAATCCGTCGAACCGCCCACACGCGACGTATGCCATATCGATCGCGGCCGACCCGTCCCGCCGGACCCCGCGCGAATGAAGCAGGAAATCCTTTAGATGCCGCGCAAAATCATCACGGTGTTTGAAGTCGTACGGGAAGCCCGTCACGATTAGTGAATCACCCAGCTTTTCGGCGCCCGAAACGCGGATGGATTTTCCATTAAGCGTGGCGCCGCGGCCGTGCTCGGCGGCGAAAAGCTCGTCGCGGGTCGGATCGAACGTCACGCCCAGCACAATTTCGCCATTGTGCTCAAGAGCTAGGGTCACGCAGAAACATGGATAGCCATGAGCGTAATTCGTCGTCCCGTCGAGCGGGTCGATGATCCACTTCCATGTAGTGTCGCCGCCGATCACGACCGCTTCGCCGGACTCTTCCGCCAGCACGGCGTGCTTTGGGTAGTACGATTTTATCCGCTCGATGATGTGAGCCTCGGATGCAAGGTCGGCTTCCGTTACGAGATTGATGTCACCCTTTTTCGTGACGGTCGTCCGCCCAAACTTCTCCATCAGGATGTGGCCGGCCTGATGCGCCGTCTCGATCGCAAAATTGAGCATAGATTTATCTTGCCAGAAACTGCCCGCGAGGTACGCGAAAGGACGCGAAAAAAGATTTTCTAATTTCACGTCCTTTAGCGGATCTCGCGGGCAGTGGCTACTTCAGAATCGCCAGAATTTCAGTTTGATGCGGGGCGGTTA
>DATLCA010000048.1:0-2518 GCA_035526605.1 Pyrinomonadaceae bacterium
ACGCCGGCAACCTTCAAAAACTTCAACTTTCCCACCTGCAGCAGAACACTCTCGCCTGCGGCGAGGCTGATCTCGGCTGACGCGGCCGTCGCTTTTTCACCATCCACGCGCACTCCGCCCTGTTCGATCAAACGACGCGCTTCGCCCTTGGAGGATGCGAGGCCGGTTTCTGTCAGAAGGTCAACAAGCTTTCGGGTGCCCCAGGCCATCTGGCGTTCTTCGATGTCTTCGGGCATCTCCTTCTTAACAAACCGCCGATTGAATTCCTCTTCCGCTTTTTCTGCGGCCTGGTCCGAATGAAAATCCGCGATTATCGCTTTCGCGAGCGCGACTTTTAGATCGCGCGGATTGTCCGCCCCGGACTCGCATCGAAATTTCATCGAATTCACGTCGTCGATACTTGTATCGGTCAGCAGCTCGTAATAGCGCCACATCAGATCGTCCGAGATCGACATCACCTTCCCGAACATCTGGTCCGGGAGCTCTTCGATGCCGATGTAGTTCCCCAACGACTTCGACATCTTGTTCACGCCGTCGAGCCCTTCGAGCAGCGGCGTCGTCATGATCACCTGCGGCTCCTGCCCGAATTCGCGCTGCAGATTTCGCCCCATCAGCAGATTGAACTTTTGATCCGTCCCGCCAAGCTCGACATCGGCTTCGAGCGCGACCGAGTCGTATCCCTGCACGAGCGGATACAGAAGCTCATGTAGCGAGATCGGCTTTTCATCCGTCATTCGCTTTGTGAAATCGTCGCGCTCCAGAATTTGTTTGACCGTCGTCTTTGCCGCCAGCTTCACAAAGTCCGCCGCAGAGAATTTATCCATCCACTCGCCATTGAAACGGATCTCGGTCTTGTCCGGATCGAGAATTCGGAACATCTGCGCTTTGTAAGTTTCGGCGTTGGCGTTTATCTCCTCGCGTGAGAGCGGCGGCCGCGTGACGTTTTTGCCGGACGGATCACCGATCATCCCCGTGAAGTCGCCGATCAAAAAAATGACCGTGTGCCCGAGGTCCTGAAACGCACGGAGCTTTCTTATTACGACGGTGTGACCGATGTGAATGTCGGGTGCCGTAGGGTCAAGCCCGAGCTTCACGCGCAGAGGCTTTCCTGTTTTGGCGGAACGCTCGAGCTTCGACTTCAGATCTTCCTCGCGGATCAGATCTACGGTTCCCTTTTTGAGATGGGCTAATTGTTCGTCAATGTTCATATCGAAAGCGTGATTATAACTTACGATACATGACGTAGGCATTCGTCAAGCCATTCTGTCTGTGATCGAACGCATCGGGAATCTCTCCGATTATTTCGAATCCGACCTTTTGCCATAGGCGGACGGCGACCTCGTTGCTCTTGACCACGAAGTTAAATTGCATCGCCTCGAAGCCGAGCCGCTTTGCTTCGTCGAGCGAATGTTCCGCCATCATCCGGCCGGTGCCCTTCCCGATCGCGTGCGGCGAAACCATATACCCGCCGTTCGCGACGTGCGAGCCGAGGCCCGGCTGATTCGCCTTTATCCAGTATGTGCCGGCGATCTCGCCATCATCTTCGGCGACATATACGTATTTTTCGTGTGAGAACCAGTAGGCAAGCATTTCGTCCTCGGGTGTATCCGGCTCGAAGACGTACGTGTCACCACCCGCTATTACGGATTTGATAATTTCCCAGACAGCGGGCTTGTCGGAATCGGTTGCGGTTCGGATTTGGGTCATTACCTAAATACTATGTTTCAAGGCTAGCCGCGTGGTCACTTCAAGTACTTATCAAACCAATCCAAATTGCTCTGCATTGCGGCGACCTGCATCTTCGGTTCGTTCGGCCCGTGCGGCTGGCGGGGAAGGACGATCATTCGGGTCGGCACGCCTTGCGCCTTTAGTGCGTTGTAAAGTTCGTAACCCTGCGAGATAGGCACGCGCACATCCGCGTCGCCGTGCTGGACCAGCGTCGGCGTCGTCGCGTTTTTGATATTGAACATCGCGGAATGCTTCGCGTAGACTTCGGGTGCTTCCCAGAATTGCCCGCCGAAATAGTCGGGTATGAATCCCGGGATATCCGCGGTCGTCGTAAAGCTCATAAGGTTCGTCACCGGTGCGCCCGCCGAGGCGGCCTTGAAGCGCTTCGTTTTCGTAATGATCGTCGACGTCATGTAGCCGCCGTAGCTCCAGCCCATGACCCCGAGCCTATTCGGATCAGCCACACCCATCTGGATGACCTTGTCGACTCCAGTCATCAGATCCTCATAATCTCCGTTTCCCCAATCCTTGATATTGGCGCGGCGGAACTCGGTTCCGTAGCCGCTTGAGCCGCGCGGATTCGCCCGTAGTATTGCATAGCCTTTCGAGGCGAATGTCGCTATCGGATACGGGCCGCGGCCGCCGATATAATTTTGTTGGAAGACACCGGCCGGTCCGCCGTGAATATTCAAGATAAACGGAACCTTTGTGCCGGCGACGTAGCCGACCGGATACGTGAGCAGTCCTTCGATCTCGCGGCCGTCGGTGCTCTTCCATTTAATCACTTCGG
>DATLCA010000049.1:0-1692 GCA_035526605.1 Pyrinomonadaceae bacterium
CGCGTCCAGTCGATCGTGCGGATCCTGACGCACCCGGAAAAATACGCCGACTATTTCATCATGCAGGACCTGCTAGTCGAGCACGACGAGAACATCGCGCTGTGGCGATATCACCACGTCCTGATGGTCGAGAGAATGCTCGGGATGAAACCCGGCACTGGTGGATCGGAAGGCGTGGGTTATCTGATGACGACGCTGACGAAGAAATTTTTTCCCGAGATCTGGGAAGCACGGACGCATTTGAAAGTCGGTGATGTTGACGGCGGGACGGTTTAGGTGTTTGATCCCCGTGCATCGGACCTCCGAGGTAAAAGCTCTACGGTCGCTGAAAATGTTTCATGGTTTCGTCCTTGTCTTTTGCTTTTCGTCGCCCTTGCCTCGGCGTGCTTCCCATCAGTAATCAAACATAATCAGCATCGAGCGGCTAAAACGGCCGAGGATTTTTGTCAGTTCGCGTTTGTGCAGCGGAACTACACGGCTGCGATCCCCTTCGTGAGCGCGAATGGATCGAGCGGCGAAATAAGTATGATGGTTGAAAAACTTCATCCCTCCGGCGAATATCCGGAACAGGTGGTTGCAAGGTCATATGAACCGATGCCCGGAAAGGAGTCAATGAAAATTTATCTTGAAGGGTCGGGGGCGAATCAGGCTTATCACTACCTCGCCGTAATGGAAGGAACGGAACCTAAAGGTTACAAAGTTTTCTCCATCGCCACGCTGGTAGAAGCCACTCCTGGATCGGATAAGATAAAACCTCTTAGGTAGACGACACTACTTACTTTCCGTTCCCAACCGATCGACACTCGTAACAACAATTTTCGCCACGTTCCGATCGGTCGAAAGTGCGACGGAGGTTTGGGAAGCAGGCAGGACCGAATAGCTCCAGCCGTTTTTATCCTTCGCGTAAACGACAAACCAAAATGCTTTTCGGCTACCGCGCTCTTTCCAGACCGCACGCACGAAATTTTTGTCTCTGGAAATGGAAACCTTCGGAGCCAACGGTTTTGCGGACTTGATCCACGTGAACTCCGGAACGACGGCGTCGCGAGGATATACATTTTCGCGGAGTGAATTCTGAATCCCACCCATATCGTTTCGCAGCGACTTAAAACTGAAAAAGATTGCGCCAGAGGTTTCGGATGACATTCGCGTGCGTTCGATTTGACGACCGATCTCCTCAGCCGTGAACGTCCGCGTGGAGCCGATGCGGTACGCGGCGAGACCAGGCCAAACAAATCGCTTTTTCACATTCTGTTCTTTCCACCAATCAAGAAGTACCGGAAAGCTTTGGCCCTGCCGGGCGGTTTCCCAGTAGAGTTGCGGGGCAAGATAATCGACCGTTCCGTCCTGCAGCCATTTCTTCGAATCCGCGTAAAGCTTCGCGTACGAATTGAAACCGGATATGCCTTTGTCCGGCTGCGGTTGCCAAATGCCGAAGGGCGAAACGCCGTAGACCACGTCGGGCTTAATGCGTTTGATCGCGCGTCCGACCGTTTCGATAAAGGAAGTTACATTCATGCGACGCCAGTCATCGCGCGCAAGTTTTCCACCCGCTTTCTGATATACCAGCCAGTTCGAATTGTCGGGAAAGTCGATCTCATTGCCGGCCGCGTCGTTTTCGGCATAGGGATAGAAGTAATCGTCGAAGTGTACGCCGTCGATGTCGTAGCGGCGGACAACATCCTGAATGAC
>DATLCA010000050.1:0-11359 GCA_035526605.1 Pyrinomonadaceae bacterium
GATTCGATCGGTCCAGCCTTTTAGGAAAGCTACAGTCGCCGCACGGCAGCGGAGCGTGTCCGGATTTGGCGGATCGTAGCGCTCCATGTCGTAGTACAAAATGCTCCCTGTCGTCAGGCCGATGCTGTTGGCATCGGCGACGGCAATATCTGCTTCGCCTCTTCCCTGCTGTTCCGCAACGGCAACGTCGTAGCTGAGTTTTGCCGTCGTCGCCGACGACGTGCACGGAGATTGATAGCCAACAACCGTCGGGATGAGTCCCCAACCCTGCGCCGAAACCTGATCGATCCACGCCGGGTTGCTGGAGAACGGCTGGGTCGGGCAAGCGCGGTTGCGCCCGCTCATATAGATGTTCGAATCGTAATGCGGTGAGTTGTCCCACCAAAGCTGCATCTGGGCGATGGTGCCGGCCTGGCATTTGTCGAATCCGCGATTCAGACTGATCCGCGTTGAGCCACCCGGCGGAAGGGCAAACATTGGGATAGCTTCAATCCGCCCCTTTTCTTTCTCAGCACGCGAAAGCTCCGCGATCTTTGCCGGAGTGATATCGATGCCGCTTGCGAGAAGCCTTGTTTCCAGAACGCACCCGGTTTTAAAACCGGCACAACTTCCCTCCGAGGTTACGATCCAGTTCCGCGAGCGCATTTCGCCCTCTTCACCTGAACGGCGCAATTCGATTTGCTTTCCCGCAAATCGCCAAGTTGCACCGTCGTCGTCCGAGACGTACCGAGCTGTACCTGAAAAGTTCGAGCTAGTCGTTAACCGAAATGAAAGTTCGAGGCTCGCAGCATCCGCCTTCAGTTCCACGCTCGACAGATCCGCTTCCAGCTCCTGCAAATTTGGAAGCTGGATCGCGTTTCGTTCCCAGCTCCCGCCTCCGTCTCGCGTGCGCAACAAGATCGGTCCATTGTCTTTCGTAGTCGACAAGACCGCATAGCCGGTCGACACGTCCATAAAACTGACAATGCTGATCAACTCGTCGGGCGCAACATCCAGTCGAAGTTCGTCCCACGTCGCCCCGCCGTCGTGCGTCCGGTATAGCGCGTCGCTCGTGGATGCGAATCCCCAACGGCCATCCACTGTTTGAATGGATTTAATTTGGGAGCTCGGCGTACTGCGTTGCGAAGAGATGGGTCGAGCGAGCGGGGTTACCAACTGCGTTCGCTGAAAAACGTCTTCCTGTGCGAAGACGGCGATGGTGAAGATCGAAAATAATGTGAGGAATCTGGCAAGCGTTTTCATAATTCTGTCCCCTGTCCGAAGTATTTGTGCCGCTTATGGAAATTCTGGAAATTATAGACTCGCCGAATAGTTTTTGCCAAAGAATTTTCGCCGCGCCGGCGGTTTTGATGCCTGCCGGAATTAAGTTAATTTAGTTTCAAGTTTCCGCGTCCTGCCTATGCTGATTTCCCTGCTCTTGATCGCGATCATTACCGCCGGCGGACTAGCGCTCTCATACCTCATTGATAACGAAGAGCCGCTCATGTGGCGCCTCGCCGCCGGTAGCATAATCGGCAGCACGATTTTCGGCACCATTACGTTCGTATCCGCCTCGCTTGCCGGACTAGGTCCGACAGTGGTTTCGGCGGGACTGCTGCTCACGGCCCTGCCGCTCGTTCTTTTTTTTCGCCGGTTACCTGCTGCTCGGCTAAAACGAGATTGGTCGAATGCGAATAGCAAGCTTCAGGGAGCGAGTGCGCGAAAGTCTTTGCGGTTTGCTTACTACGCATTTTTCTTTTTGCTTTTCTTTTTCTTCTTCGACCGGGCGATGCTGGAGTCGGCGGCGGGAATCTTCACGGGCGGCTCGCAAAATTTGGGTGACCTTCCGTTTCATCTCGGTGCGATCTTGGGCTTCAGCGACGGAAATAATTTCCCGCCGCAGAACCCCTCGTTCGCCGGCGCGCGTTTTTCGTATCCGTTTATCGCCGACTTTTTGACCGCGTGTTTTGTAAAACTAGGAGCGGACGTCCGAAGCGCGATGTTCGTGCAGAACGTCTCGTGGGCCTTTGCGCTTTTGGTCATTCTCGAACGTTTTGTATTCCGGCTGACCCGTGACCGGCTTGCGGCCCGTATCGCGCCCGCCCTTCTGTTCTTTACCGGCGGCCTCGGCTTCCTCTGGTTTTTTAGCGACTACTGGGGCCAGACAAAAAGCTTTTTCGAGTATCTCGCGCATCTGCCCAAAGACTACACGATCGGCGATCAGTTCCGCTGGGGAAACTCGATGGTCGTGCTCTTCATCACGCAGCGTAGTCTGCTGTTGGGAATGCCGCTCACGCTGATCGTGCTCACTTACCTTTGGAAAGTATTTGAGCGCGACCCGAATCCGGCGCAGGAGCACACAGAAAGGTCGGAAAGCAGGATCCCCGCGTCGTCGGGTAATCATGTCTCCCCTTCTACCCTTCTCCCCGTCTTCGTGGGACTTCTCGCCGGGCTGCTTCCGCTAGTTCACATGCACAGCCTCGCGGTCTTATTCGTCGTCGGGATCTTTCTCTTCATCCTGAGACCCGAGCGGTGGAAGATTTGGAGTTTGTTTGCCGCCGGCGTCGCCGTAGTCGCGCTCCCCGAACTTCTCTGGTCCATGGCCGGGAGTGCGAGCGAGACCGCAAAATTCTTTGCCTGGCATTTCGGCTGGGATAAGGGCGACAAGAATTTTCTCTGGTTCTGGTTTACCAACACCGGATTGTTCATTCCGCTGCTCGCGGCCGGTTTGTATTTTGTTTTTTCCAGGCGGGACCCTGACGAAGATGATTTCCCGCAAAGACGCAAAGACGCGAAGAAGAAAGAGGGGAAGATGAAGGCGGCTTCTCCCGAACCGGGGCCGGGCTCATCGCCGACCGCTTATCACCCGTCACTCCTTTTCTTTCTTCCGTTTGCGTTTCTCTTTGTTGTCTCAAATGTCGCGAAGCTCGCACCGTGGGAATGGGACAACATAAAGGTATTGATATATTGGTTTGTCGGCTCCGTTCCTTTCGTTTCACTGCTGATTTCCCGGTCGTGGCGAAAGCGAACCGCGTTATGGAAAGCGATCGCCGCCATCTGCTTTGTTGTTCTCATCGCATCGGGGGCCCTCGATGTCTGGCGAACAGTCTCGGCTCAGATCAACAACAGAGTTTTCGACAAGGACGCGGTCGAGATCGCCGAACAGATCAAGCGCAGGATCGATCCGAAAGCGATGTTCCTGAACGCACCGACGTACAATTCCGCGATCGTCCTCAGCGGGCGGCGGTCGCTGATGCGGTATCCGGGGCATCTATCGTCGCACGGCATCAATTATGGGGAACGCGAATCCGACGTGAAACGGATGTACCAGGGCGGCGACCCGGCGCTAAGGTTAATGGAGAAATACGGGATCGACTACGTCCTCGTCTCGCCCGAAGAACGCAATCAAGGCGGCGCGAACGAACAATTCTTTTCCCGGTTTCCCGTAGCCGCGGAATCCGGGCAGTACCGGGTTTACAAGATCAAATAGATGCAAGAGTCGGAAAATATTACTAGTGCACACGTCGGCGGCGCGCCCCGCTTCAACAGCGATCTGCTTTGGTATGTGAGCTGTTTTTTGATTACGGCGGTCGCCGTGTTTTTACGATTCGTATCGCTCACGCTCAAGCCCCTTCATCACGACGAAGGGGTGAACGGATGGTTTTTGACGAATCTGTTTCGCGATGGCAAATACGCGTACGACCCGGCGAATTACCACGGCCCGACGCTTTATTACATCTCGCTCGCGTTCGCCGAGGTCTTCGGGCTCGAAACCTTTTCGATCCGCGCGAGCGTGGCCGTCTGGGGCGTCCTCCTCGTAATTCTGACATTCTTTTTGCGGCGCCGGATCGGCAAGATCGGAAGCCTTTTCGCAGCCCTCTTCCTCGCACTCTCGCCGGGAATGGTGTACATCTCGCGTTACTTTATCCACGAGATGTTCTTCGTATTCTTAAGTCTCGCGATTGTCGTTGCGGTTCTTTTCTTTATCGAAAAACGCCGAGCCGGAATCCTTGCGACCGCTTCGGCTGCCGTCATCCTACTCGTCTGCTTTCTGCCCTCGACTCTGAAGCTGGCGGCCGCACTCGGGGGCGCAAGCGACACGAGGATCTGGATATTCAGGCTGAGCTTTTTTATCGTCCAAGCCCTCCTCGTCGGGCTGGTTATTCGGATGCTTCTTTCGTGGGAAAACGGCCGGCCTGTTTATTTCCTGCTCGCGTCCGCGTGCGCTTCGCTGCTCTTCGCGACGAAGGAAACGGCCTTCATCACACTCGGCACAATGCTCATCGCGTGCGGGTGCGTTTGGATGTGGCGGAAGATGTTCAAGGTCGAGGATGACGCGGCAAACACATCCGTTGATGAGGATGCAAGTCCCGAGGACCTGCAGGCGCAAGAACTCACCGGGATAGTGGACGATGATCTGACGTGGCGAAATTTTCGCGCAGCTCTTGGCAGCGGTTCCGACCTTCTCTTGATCGTGATCTCCTCGGTTGTCGTTTTTATTTTCATCGCAGTCCTTTTCTTCTCGTCGTTTTTCACCTATTCCGGAGGCGTCGAGGCCGCGATCGAGGCCTATTCGTTGTGGACGAAAACCGGCAGCAAGGATCATACGCAAAACGGAACCTGGGCCTATCTCAAATGGGGGATGGAGATCGAAGCACCGATCATCCTTCTGTCCTCGCTTGGCCTGCTGATCGCCTTCGTGAAAGCTCGCCACAGGTTCGCGATGTTCGCCGGCTTGTGGGCGTTCGGACTTTTCGCGGCCTATTCGATTATTCCTTACAAAACCCCGTGGCTCGCGATCAGCTTCCTGCTCCCGATGTGCATCGCGGCGGGCTACGCGATAAACGAGATGGTCGGTGCACGTAATGTTTCAGTAAAGCTGACCGGTGGGCTGTTCGCCCTGATCGCGACGACCGTGCTTGCCTATCAAACTTATGAACTGAACTTCGTCCACTACGACGACGAGGACCAGGCATACGTTTACGCGCACACGAACCGCGAGTTTTTGGCGCTGATGAACGAGGTCGAATACTACGCGGAAAAAAGCGGAAGGGGTAAGGAAGCGAAGATCGAGATCGTATCGCCCGACTACTGGCCGATGGTCTGGTACCTGCGCGATTACAAGCAGGCGAATTTCCACGGACACATCGTAGATACCGCCGATGCTGAAATGATCATCGCGAAAAAGAACGACCAGGACGCGGATGTGATCAAGAAATATTCTGCGGGATACGAATATGTAGAAAGCTACGCGCTCCGTCCCGGCGTCGATCTGGTACTCTTGGTCAGAAAAAATCTGGCCGAGGACGGCGCGAAGGAACTGTATCGAATGGGCGGGGAATGACGGTTAAGGAAGTCGTTCCTTGTTTCTGGTTCCTTGTTTCGAGTTCTCGTCTTGTTTAGCGGCCCGGTTCCGGGACCGTTCTTCTCCTATGAACTGCCTCCGTCTTTAGACGGAGGCGGTGCACAAAAAAGAATCCGGCTTTAGCCAAACCTTAGTCGGCGTCCTCGAACCGCCGGAATCCATACTTAGTCAACATCAAATCAAATTCTTCATCAAACCCTTTCCCGCGGTGATGAGCCTCTTGATTTCGAATGTAGTCGTGCGTTTTGTCGAGAAGAGATTCAGAAACTCCGACAGCAAAATATTCGTGCTGCCAGGCAAACCGTCCCTCTAGAAGTGCATCTTGGTTTGTCCGGTGGGATGACTCGCCCTTTATGAGCTTGACGATCCGGGATAGTGTCTGTTCAGTCCCGAGTGAAATCAGGCAATGAACATGTTCCCAGTAGCGGTTGATGAAATCGAGAAAGATGTCCTCTTCTTTGCATTGTCGCGGATGTGTTGGAAGACCGATGGTCGAATTCGTCAGTTAGCAATGGAATTCTATTTTCGTTGACCATACAGGATGGATCCAGACTTTTACGTAAGGCATCTGGGAGAGCTCCTTATTTGTTCCGCAAAAGCCGCTTTTTGTTCCGCTCCGTTTAAAGACGGAGGCACTTGATTAGTCTAAAGGCGGCAAGAATCGAAAGGGCAAAAGGTATACGAGACATAGGTGTTTTGGCTAAAGCCGAATCTGTTCTTGCACGCCCCTCCGTCCAAAGACGGAGGCAATTCATAAAGCCGAAGAAATACTAGTCGTTCGCCACCGAACAACTCCCTGCTGGAACAACTCTTAGCTGAAGCAACACACGAGACGAGTAATGTACGAAGTGTCTCTCGAATCAAACAGGCAAGTCCTAAAAAATTATTAAATCTTCTGTGTGTCAAATTCTAAAGTTGCCGATCTTCTCCGGCTTCTTATCATTTGTTGGTTTCAAGTAGGGTGCGTTGTCGTGCTCGCGTTTTGATTGCTCACCTTCGGAATGCCACTTCATCCATTCACCCGGTGCGTCAAAGGTTTCGCCGCCGTGTGCCGTTAGGCGCGGGCGGATGCGGCACATGACCGGTGTGTTGATCCCGACTCCGGAGATCACCGCCTGGCCTTTTGTTAATGCCGGAAGCTCGGCGAGCATTGCACGCCCGGCACCTTCGACAGATTGCGCGACCGTTTGCTGGTCGATCGGATTCACGATCCGCATGATGATTTGCGTCATGCATTGCGATAGCACGTCCTGGTCAAGCTTGCCCGGCCTCTGCGTGATGAGCCCGATCCCGACACCGAACTTTCTGCCTTCCGACAAAATCTGTTTGAGGACGTTCGTCGAAACGACGTTCGCACCCGCGGGCGCAAAGCGGTGAGCTTCTTCGAGCAAAGTGAACACCGGATAGTTGAGGAAATTCTCGCCGGTGGACGCCTCGCCCCGCGTCGTCATCGTCCGCGCCTTGTTCGCCCGGCGGAGCAATGTCCCGACGATGACCTGCTGCTCCGGCTGCTCTATGTCCGACAGGTCGAGAATCGTGCACCGTCCCGGGCGAAACATTTCCTGCAGTGGGATGTGCTCGTTCGCCGAAAAGATTCCGTCCTGCTTGTCGAATCTCGCATCCAGTCGCCAAAGTAGGCCTTGGATCGAGGAAACGTTCCCTCCGTCGCCCGCGTTCTCCCCTTCCTTTCCGAACTGCTGTTTCTGCACGTGATCGCGCAGATCGTAATAACTGTAGAGGTAATCGCGCTTCCCTTCGGCCTTGAGCTGGTCGTTCAAGCTGCGAAAAGCCTGTCCGAGAAAATGGAGCATCTTGTCCGAAGTTCCTTCCGGCAAAAGGTATTTCACATCGGCTTCCGTAAGCGTCGAAAAGCGCACCTTGATCGTGCCGGGCGTAAAGATCTTAACTTCAGGTTTGTAACCGTCATCGCCAAAAAATTGCTTGTCGCCCTGGATCGATTGCATCGTGTGATATTCCCCGTGCGGGTCGACGATCAAAACCGAAGCCCGGTTCCACGACTGCATCAACTCTTCGACGATCACGCCGGCGGTGTAAGATTTCCCGGATCCAGTCGAGGCGAGAATCGCGAGATGCGTCGAGACCACGTCTTTGACAGAAAGCACGACGGGAACTTCGCCCTGTTCGCGGGTGAGCAGACTGCCGACGTGAGCGGAACCGTGATCGCGGACGCGTCGCGGGCTGAGCATCTCGGAAAGCGTTTCGCTCGAGGCGAGAAAGATCGGGTCGCCCGGCTGGGGCGGGATGCGCGGATTTACAAAATCGTTAAGCTTGCGACTGAAGTAACCGATCATCGAGACGGTGATCTCGTAGATCTCGAGAGCATCTCCATCTAATCCGATAAGGGCCGAAACCGCAGAAGGCGGAATTCCAGGATCGGCAAGAAATGCGTCGGGAAGATTTCGAACAAGCTTGCGCGAATTGATCGTTCCGATGATTCTCCGCCGCTCATCGCCGACCTGCGTTTCGTAATAAACGAACTCGCCGATGCGCGTGCGGTTGTTGTCGCGCGTGATGAAGAGGTATTCGTGCGGAAGAAGTCCGGGACCTTTAACGGTCCCGGTGAGAATGTCGGTCGGCATATGGTTTCTAATTCCTGGTTTCCAGTTCCCAGTTCGGTTCAAGATCGGGCCTTGATTTAGAACTCTAAACCAAGAACGCGAAACTAGAAACAAGAAACCGGAAACTAGAAGGTATTCACGCCTGGACGATTATTTGGCGCCCCATTATACCAACGCCGTGACGGGAATGATGAATCGGCTTGTCAGCGATAAATCTCGGTTCGTCACATCGCGGTTGGCCAAAGCAATCCCCAAGTGATAAAAATAACGCTCATGGAGAACCTCCCTGTAAAGCGCGGAAAATTAGTGAAGTGGCTTGCGATCTGGGCGGTCTGGACGCTGTTCGGGCTCTTCTTCACGACCCAGCTCGCGCTGCAGAGCCAGCTCTGGAAAACTCCGGTGCCTTTCTGGCGCATACTTTCGTGGCAATTGGTCTCGGGTTACATTTGGTTTGCCCTCAGCCCACTAATTCTTTTCCTCACTAACAAGTTTCCATTCGAAAGTGCTAAATGGAGGATCTCGCTTCCGGTCCACATCGTCGCCGCCATCGTGGTCGCTTTGTTTCAGCAGGCGATCGATGCGTTTCTTCTCACGCGATTGGGCTATCCGCCCGGACGCGAATTCGCCAGCTTCGGCGAAGCTTACCAGTATTTCGTTTTCGTCAATCTGCACTTCAGCATCTTGATCTACCTCGGCGTGGTCGGGATCAAATCGGCCTACAGCTACTACCAGAAATATCGCGAGCAGGAGCTTCAGGCATCGCAGCTCGAAGCGCGGCTCGCTCAGTCGCGACTTCAGGTTTTGAAGATGCAGCTTCATCCGCATTTTCTTTTCAACACCCTGAACGCGATTTCCGAATTGATCTACAAAGATCCCGAATCCGCGGACCGCATGCTGACCGACCTTAGCGATCTTCTCAGGCTTTCGTTCGAAAATCTGGAAGTGCAGGAGGTTCCGCTCAAGCAGGAATTGGAGTTTCTCGAAAAATATCTGGAGATCGAGCAGATGCGATTTCAGGATCGCCTCACGGTCGAAATGAATATCTCGTCCGACACACTCGATGCCCGCGTCCCGAACATGATCCTCCAGCCCCTGGTCGAAAACGCGATCAAACATGGCATCGCCCCGCGTTCGAGTGGCGGCCGGATCGATATCAATGCAGCCCGCAGCAACGGTCATCTCGAGATCAGCGTGCGTGACGACGGGCTTGGTGTCCCGTTCGGCGATTTTGAAAATCTGCCTGACGGTGTTGGACTGACCAACACCCGGCGCAGGCTCAAGCACCTTTACGGCGATGAACATAGTTTCGCTCTCGAGAAGCTCGAGGCAGGCGGGCTCGGGGTGAACCTGGAAATCCCGTTTCGCTTGTTCGAGCAGAACTAGAACGGGGATCACTTTCTAAGGTAAGCGGCAGCTCTGGCGGGTATCGCCTGCGGCATCGGGCCGGCTCGACGTGGTTGCATGAGACCACCCGCTATCGCACGTGGTACCGGCAAGAGCTCACGTCGACCAACGTATTATTCTCAAGCGGCACAAATCTTTGATGCAGATCCGAACACTAATTGTTGATGACGAGCCGCTTGCCCGCGACCGGGTCAAGCGCTTTCTCCGTGACGAAGGCGATGTCCAGGTTGTCGGTGAATGCGGCAACGGCTCCGATGCTATCAAAGCGATTACCAGTCAGCAGCCCGATCTCGTTTTTCTCGACATACAAATGCCCGAGAAAAATGGCTTCGAGGTCATAAAGTCCCTTCACGCGAAAAAGCTTCCGACCATTATTTTCGTCACCGCTTACGACCAGTACGCGTTGCAGGCCTTCGACGTCCACGCGCTCGACTACCTTTTGAAACCTTTCAATCGTGAGCGAATCAAACGAGCGGTCGCCCGTGCTCGGGAACATATCGAGCACAAACATCTAGGCGATCTCGACGAACGGCTCAACTCGCTCATCGCCGACCTGCGCGGCGAGAAAAAATACCTCGACCGGTTGGTGGTGAAATCGGTCGGCCGGGTTTTCTTCTTGAAGACGGAGGAGATCGACTGGATCGAGGCTGCCGGAAATTATGTCAAGCTTCATGTCGGGCGCGACGCGCACATGATCCGCGAAACGATGAACGGCATCGAAGCGAAGCTTGATCCGGAAAAATTCCTGCGCATACATCGCTCGACGGTTGTAAACATCGATCGCATCAAAGAGCTCCATCCTATGTTCAGCGGCGACTACGCCGTAATCCTCCGCAACGGAACCGAACTCGCCCTGAGCCGCAACTATCGTGAGCGGTTCACCGAGCTCTTCGAAAACCAGGGTTAAGCGGATGCGGAACGCGGAATTCGTGTAGCCGCTCCTGAAGCCAATTTTAAATCCCAAAAGCTGACCCTACGAATTCCGCAGTCTGCACTTCGTACTTCGCATTCCGCTTCTGCCTTCCGTTTCGTCCCAAGCTACTGCCGTTCATCACATTTCGAGTCCGTCCACGCGCAAACTTGACTAGTATTACCATGGAGTCACGTCTTTTTACCTGGAGAAATCTATGTCGCGAATGCGCACGATGGGCGCCCTGGGGGTGTTTGTTTTCGGAATCATATTCGTCTTTGGAGATTACGTCATCGTCATCGGGCAGCCCACGAAGCCGGTGCTCGTCGCCCTCAACAAGGACGAGAGTACGCTCGCGATAATTGATCCTTCAACGATGAAAATCGTTTCGAAAGTTCCGACCGGAGACAGTCCGCACGAGGTCGCATTGTCCGCCGACGGCAAAACCGCATTCGTCGCCAATTACGGCGCGAAGACGCCGGGAAGCTCGATCTCCGTGATCGATACGGCCTCGGGCAAAGAGATCCGCCGATTCGACGTCTCGCCGTTGATGCGGCCGCACGGGCTGTTGGTGATGGGGGGAAAACTCTACTTCACAGCCGAGGTGAATCGCGTGATCGCGCGTTACGATCCCGCCGCCAATAAGATCGACTGGATCATGGGGACCGGACAGAACGTATCGCACATGGTCGTAGGTACTGCCGACCAGAAAAGATTTTACACGTCGAACCTCGGCTCGGACTCGGTCACTTCGTTCGAGTTTCAAAATGTCCCGCCCGCCGGATCCAAGGTGACGCACATCGCGATCGGCAAACAGCCGGAGGCGATCGATCTCTCGCCGGATGGTAAAGAAGTCTGGGCCGGCTTGAATGTCGAGGGTGCCATCGACGTCGTCGATACGGCGACCAATACCTTCAAAGAAAAGATCAAGATCGGGGGCCGGCCATATCGGGTGAAGTTCACCCCGGATGGAAGGTTTGTCGTGAACAGTATGGTAGATAGCAAGGAGCTGCTCGTCATCGATGCGGCGACCAAAAAAGAGATCAGACGGATCAAGCTCGACAGCGTTCCGCTGGGAATCACATTCTCCGCCAATGGCAAAATCGCGTTCGTCTCGGCGGC
>DATLCA010000051.1:0-2138 GCA_035526605.1 Pyrinomonadaceae bacterium
GACGAGGGCATAACCGGGCTCGGCGAAATGGGCGGCGGCGGCGAGTCGGCTGAAGCCGTGTTTCGCGCGATGAAGAGTTATCTCGTCGGACACGATCCCGCGCGGCTCGAAGAGATGCGGTTCAAGATCGCGAATCCGACCGCATCGCTCTACAACAATCGCACGCAGATACTCGCCGCCCTGGAGTTCGCGTGTCTCGACATCATCGGACAGAAGTGGGGCGTTCCCGTTTACGATATCCTCGGCGGCAAGCTGCAGGATGAAATTCCATTCGCGTCGTATTTGTTTTTCCGGTACCCGAATCCAAAAAATGGCAGCGGCGAGGTTCGCACCGTTGACCAACTCGTCGCACACGCGAAAGATCTGAAGGCGAAGCACGGCTTCACGTCGCACAAGTTGAAGGGCGGCGTCTTCGATCCAGTTTACGAGCTCGAGTGTTATCGAGCAGTCGCCGCGGAGTTGGGAACCGATACGCGGAGCGGCGATTCTTTCAGATTCGATCCGAACGCGGCCTGGTCGACGGAGCAGGCGATCTGGTTCGGGCAGCAGATCGAAGACATCAACAACGACTATCTCGAAGATCCCGTCTTCGGACTTCACGGGATGCGTCGCACTCGCGAAAAGGTACGCATGCCGCTCGCGACAAACACCGTCGTGGTGAATTTCGAACAGCTCGCGGCAAATATTTTGGACACGGCGGTCGATGTGATCCTGCTCGACACTACGTTCTGGGGCGGCATCCGGCAGTGCGTGAAAGCGGCCGGCGTGTGCGAAACGTTTCAACTCGGCGTGGCGGTGCATTCGTCCGGCGAGCTCGGTATCCAGCTCGCGACGATGCTGCATCTCGGTGCGGTGATTCCAAATCTCGCCTACGCGGCCGACGCGCATTATCACCATCTCACCGACGACATCATCGAAGGCGGCTTGATGACGTATGAGAACGGCTCGATCCGTGTGCCGGGCGGCCCAGGTCTTGGCGTGAAACTCGACGGCGACAAGGTTGCCGAATACGCAGAGCTGTACAAACGTCTCGGCGGTTACGCGTATGATCAGGATCCACTGCGGCCGAATTGGACCCCGACCGTTCCGAATAATCGGTGGGCGGATCCGAACGATGCGCGTAAGCCGGAAATTCCCTTTTGAGATTTGTTGATCTTGGACAAATTGGATGGTGAGGTATTAACGACGATAACTTCGTGCCGCTAAAGGCGACAAATATTAAAGCCTAGGGTGGAGCGAACGAAGGGAGCTTAACCCAAGGAAGGAATCGATGGAAGTTCGCTCGCTGAAGGCGAGCAACATCTCGTGTTTTGTTCGACCCCTTTAGGGTCGGGTCGGTTTTGCAATCACCCCTAGGGTTCCACTCGCTTCGCTCATTCCACCCTAGGCTTTACTGTTCGTCGCCTTTGGCGACAAGAAATGTTGGCCTCGTTTGGTACCGCGAAATACTTTTATCGGATGACGAATTCTTTCCTCACCTTCCTGATAATTCTTTCGCTGCTACCCGCGGCCTCCGCGGCGCAATGTCTGATCGCTCCTTCGAACGGCGTCATCGCTTCCGAATGGGACGCCGTCTTCACACAAGACGGACCGGGCAAAGGACTCGAACCCAATGGCTCGCCCGGCTGGACCGGCGGTGACAGCACCTACTCTTTGCTCTTACCGAATGGCGACACCGCATTCTTTTTTTCCGATTCGTACATCGGTGAATCGCCGCCAACGAAGGGTGACGGATCGGTCACGCGTTCGTGGAACGGTTTGCGCACGACCGAGATAAACTGCCCGTCACCGATCTGCGATCCGCCGGCTTCGTCGTTCAACGCTCGGAACAGCATCGTCGTTCTAGACCGGGAGCGAACGCGCATGCGTCTGCTCGCAGGGCCGAAGAACGAGAACGGCCACTCCACATCCTATTTCAAAGATCCGTCGGCGAGCCTTAACTTCTGGATGGGCGGCGCGGTCCTTCTGCCGAAAAGGGGTAGGACATCGCAGCGCATCTTCATATTCCTGCACAAGTTCGACTCGAAACTCGCCTTTCATGGCGCCGCTGTTGCCGAGCTCGATTCGAAAACGCTCGCGATCAGAAAGATAGTCGAGATAAATAATCTTCCCAACCTAAGCATTCATTGGGGCACGGC
>DATLCA010000052.1:0-1050 GCA_035526605.1 Pyrinomonadaceae bacterium
CGTGAAGCAGCGGACAGGGATCGAACTGCAGCTCGCTGCCGACGAGCACCCGAATGCTCTCGATTTCGACCTCTGGAATGGACGCCGGGTTCCCTTCGACCGACACGATGTTCACGACCCCGGTGCACTTGAGCACCGCGACCGGGTCGTTGGGATCGAACCTCGCAAAGCAGTACCCAGGAAACAGCGGCCAGTCGATCTTCTTCTTCCGATCCTTCCACCGGCTCCAGCGGGTAATCGTCGGGAGAAACACGTCGATCCCTTTGGTGACGAGCTGCTCGCGTACGACCTGCTCATGGCGCGACCGGGTCCAGATCGCAAACCAATCCAATCGACCGGAGGAAGGGGAGGGCAATTAAATCTAAGAATCTGAGAATGTAAGAATCTAAGAATCTGGAAATCTGGAAATCTGGAAATCTGGAAATCTGGAAATCTGGAAATCTAAGCGTTCTTCGATTCTCACATCCTTACATTCTTACATCCTCAGATTCTTAGATTCTTCCATTCTTAGATTTAGGATTTTACGACGGCTTCGGTGGTGTCTGGAGACCGCGGTCGTAGGCTTTCTTGAGATCCTGGTTCTTCCACTCGATGATCGCCTGACCGCGCAGCTTGACCAGGTATTTCTGAAACTCCTCGTTGCGCTTGTCGGTGAAGACGCGGTTGCTGATCTCTTCGCGCGCCTTGTCGAACGGCATCACTTCCGGGGCGCTGACCGATTCGAGCTTCAGAATCTGATACCCCTTGCTGGCGCGGAGCACCGCGGTGACGTCGCCCGGCTTCATCGGGGCGATGAGATCGCGGATGTCCTGCGACAGGTCGTTGAGATTCAGCGGGCCGATTAGGCCGGCGTTGGCCCGCGAGGGCGCGTCCGACAAATCGGCCGCGAGCTTCTCGAAGCTGTCGCCAGCGAGCGCCCGGCGTCGAATGCCTTCCGCTTTTTCCCGGGCCTCTTCGTCGCGGCCGACGTTGAGGGTGGTGCCATCGCCGGGAACCGCGACGAACACTTCGCGCAACGTCACGGTCTGCGGGCTGGTGAATTCGGCCCGG
>DATLCA010000053.1:0-3572 GCA_035526605.1 Pyrinomonadaceae bacterium
CTTGTAGGCTGCCGAATCTCCGCGATATGGCGTACGGCAGACGTCTTATTTTCTGTGGCCGCCGCCTTTATCGCGTTGGGCGGCGGTCTTAGTGGTGCTTTGTGTGTTTCGTGGTTTCGCTCTTCCTGACCCACGACGTGAAACAAACCAATCACGACGAAAGAAGCCAGTCCCTCCGAGAGAGGTAAGTTCCCGCGCCCCATAAGCCATTACGCGGGTTTTCTTAGACTCAACCAGGACCGGAGTTTCCGGACCCAAATTTGAAACGCCGCACATCTCATTTATAATTCCGTAACTCTTATGGAATGGATTTCTGACCCGCAGGTTTGGATCGCGTTTGCGACGTTGACCGTGCTCGAGCTGGTGCTTGGGATCGACAACGTGATTTTTATTTCGATCTTGTCCGGCAAGCTGCCGAGCGCACAACAGGCACGTGCGCGCTTTGTCGGATTGACGCTCGCGCTCGGGATGCGCATTCTGCTGCTGCTATCTCTCACCTGGATCATCGGGCTGACCGAGCCGCTTTTCTCGGTGTGGGGGAAACACATTTCAGGGCGAGACCTTGTGCTTCTGATCGGCGGACTGTTCCTCATCGCGAAGAGCACGCACGAGATCCATGGCTCGCTCGAGGGCGAGGAAGGCCACGGCTCGAAGAAGGTGTATTCGTCGTTCGCGAGCGTGATCGTGCAGATCACTTTGCTCGACATCGTGTTCTCGCTCGACTCCGTGATCACCGCCGTCGGCATGGTGAGCGATCTCAAGATAATGATCGCTGCCGTGGTGATCTCGATCGTCGCGATGATGTTTTTCGCCGGGCCGATCGGCGCGTTTGTCGAGCGTCATCCGACGATCAAGATGCTCGCACTGTCGTTCCTGCTGCTGATCGGCGTCACGCTTGTCGGCGAGGGCCTGGGTCAGCATATTCCAAAAGGATATATTTATTTCGCAATGGCGTTTTCGGTCCTGGTCGAGGTGCTCAACATGCGTCTTAGGAAAAAGAGCGACCCGGTTCACTTGCACAATCAGTATTCGGACGAAGATGAAGACGCCGCGATGCGTTCGTAGTTTAGAGAACGCGCCGAATCTTCTTTGCCTTCTTCTTTGCGGCTTTGCGACTTTGCGGGAACACCCGGCGCCGAATATTCCCAACTACGGTTTCCCGCAAAGCCGCAAAGCCGCAAAGAAGAATTGGAAGACACGGATCCGGATCTCTTAACATCATGAAAACTTGTATCGCAGCTTTCTCGCTTATGCTCATCGTAGCTGCCAGCGCGAGCGCGCAAACGGACATTCATAAAGTCGATTTCAAGAACTTTACTTACTCAGCGCATTGCCTCGGCGAAACTCCGGAAAACATCCGGGTCAAGAACGGGGAGTATTCGAAAGAAACGCAGCAGGACGGCTACGTGGATCGATTTTACTTTCAGGTCTTTTCGATCTCGTACGGTGACGTGACCGGTGACGGTCTGGACGAAGCCGTCACGTTGACCGTTTGCAACACGGGCGGCACCGGGAACTTTTCGGAAGGCATGGTCTACGCGATGAAAGGCGGCAAGCCGTCGATGATCGCCCGCATTCCGGGCGGCGACCGCGCCGACGGCGGTCTTCGCGCGGCACGCATCGAGGGCGGGCTGCTCGTCGTCGAGAGCAATGCGATGAGCGACCAGGGCGGACTCTGCTGCCCGGAATTTATCGTCACCACGAAGTACAAGATCGCCGGCGGAAAGCTTCAGCAGTCGGGCAAGGCGGTGAAAGAACCGGTCGACCGCACCGAGCGGATAAAGTTCGAGAAAGGAAAGTCGGGAACGACGTTTAAGGCGTTCATTCCCGGAAGCGACTCGAAGAAATTCGTCGTAGGCGCGCGTGCCGGCCAGACGCTCGCCGTAATCGTCAACGGCGAGCACGCCAGCGTCCATCTGCTTACGGAAGCGGAGCACAACGAAGACAAGAAGAGCTTCCGGGCTCTGCTGCCGAACAACGGCGACTACACCTTCGAGGTCACGAACGATTCGGCCACGGAGAACGAGATCACTATCACGGTGAAGATTCAGTGAGAGTGGCCGTGGTTTTTTTGAACGCGGATCGGGCGGCTTAAGCGGAGTTGGGCGGATCTGATTTTTCCTGTTCGTGTGATTCGTTGCCCTTCTCCTTTCTTGTTTCGTGGTAATTCGTGTGTTTCGTGGTTAGGTTTTAAGAGAAGCTCATACCACGAAACACACGAATCACCGCGAAACAAGAAAGATCAGATCTGCCCAAATCCGCGTGCAAAGAAAGCTGCATCAAGGCCATGTGAGTTCACCTGAATCGGCTCGCGAAAGATCGGAGAATATGAAAAGTCTTACCATACTCACAACCGCTATCGTCTTTTTATCTGCAATGAACGCGTCGGCCCAGATCACCCTCGCCTACGACCTTGTCATCACGAACGCGCGGATCATCGACGGAACCGGCAACCCGTGGTTTCGGGGTGAGATCGCGATCAAAGACGGACGGATCGTGAAAGTCGGCCGCGTCGATAAAGCGTCCGGGAAGCAGGTCATCGACGCGCAGAATCACATCGTCGCACCCGGGTTCATCGACGTGCACACGCACGTCGAAGACATCTACGGAAATCCCGCCGCCGAAAATTTCGTGCGCATGGGCGTGACGTCGCTCGTGACCGGAAACTGCGGCGGCTCCGAGACCGACATCGCGGCGTTCCTGAACCGGATCAACGACAAGCCGCTCGGCGTCAACCTGGCGACGCTGATCGCGCACGGATCGGTGCGTGCGAAAGTGATGGGTCTCGACGATCGCCCGCCGACCGCGGAAGAACAATTGAGGATGAACGCACTCGTCGAGCAAGGGATGAAGGACGGCGCGGTCGGACTGTCCACCGGTCTCATCTACGTTCCCGGCACGTTCGCGAAAACGGACGAGGTCGTCGAGCTTGCGAAGGTCGCGGCACGTTATGGCGGGCTCTACGCGAGTCACATCCGGAATGAAGAAGCACACGTCGTCGATGCCATCAACGAAGCGATCAATGTCGGCGAGCAGGCAAAAATGCCGGTCGAGATATCACACTTCAAAATCTCCGCGAAATCGCTGTGGGGGAAATCCCCGATGACGATCGGGCTTGTCAAAGCGGCACGCGATCGCGGACTGACGGTGACTGTCGACCAGTACGCGTACACCGCGTCATCGACGTCCCTCGATTCGCGCTTGCCGAGCTGGGTGCTCGCCGGCGGCCGGGTCGAAGGTCGAAAGCGTCTGGCCGATGCGTTGACGCGCGAAAAAGTTTTCGCCGAGATGAAGCAAGAGCTCAAGGATCGCGGCTTTAAGGATTACACATATGCGTACGTAGCGAGCTATCGTGCGAATCCCGAGTTCAACGGGAAGAACATCGCCGAGATCGCGCAGCAGGTCCGTGGAAAGAAAAAGGTCGATGACCAGATCGAGCAGATACTCGAGATGTACGACAAAGGCGGCGCGTCGATGGTTTACCGGGCGATGAGCGAAGGCGACGTGCAGAACATCATGCGGGAGCCGTTCACGATGATCGCGTCCGACAGCGGCGTACGCGAATTCGGCGC
>DATLCA010000054.1:0-3523 GCA_035526605.1 Pyrinomonadaceae bacterium
CGCTTTTAGTAACAGTTTTTCAAGCTCGCCCCAGACCCGTTCCTTCGGCAGATCGGTGACGTCGATCGTCCTGCAAATATCAACCGTCTCAGCGGCGATATCGAATTCCAGACGTGCGGCGAACTGGGCCGCACGCAACACGCGTAAGGAGTCCTCAGCAAATGTTTCCGGCGAAACATGACGGAGCACGCGGGCTTCGATATCTTCCCTGCCGTTGAATGGATCGATCACTTCACCGGTCAATGGATCTTTCAGAATCGCGTTTACGGTAAAGTCCCGTCGCGAGCTGGCTTCCTCGAACGACATGTCAGGATCGCCCTCGATCGTGAAACCCTTATGCCCGCGGCCCGACTTTCGGTCGCGACGAGGAACCGAGACGTCCAGATCATTTCCGACCTTGTAAACGGTAAAAGCCTCGCCGACGGCGTTAACCTCGCCAAAAGACTGGAGGATCTGTCGCAGTTTTTCCGGCTGAACCCCGTAAACTTCTAAATCCCAGTCGATGGAATCGATACCGAGCAATTCATCGCGCACGCATCCGCCGACGAGCATGGCCCGCCCGCCGTGGCTACGAATGAGCTTAGAGAGCTGAGTTACTTTTGCTGGTAGTTTCTCCACTTAAAAATAAAAAATAGCCGGGAGCAGACGGCCGATAGCTATCAGCCCGTCTCAGGGATCTCCGAAGATTATTCGTCAGGACCGAAGTCGTTTGAGAAGGTGCCCGGAAAGTGCTTCGATGCTTACTCGCTCTTGCTCCCACGTATCCCGATCACGAACGGTCACTGCATTGTCTTCCAGCGACTCGTGATCCACCGTCACGCAGAACGGAGTACCGATCTCATCCTGCCGTGCGTAGAGTTTTCCGATCCCGCCAGTGTCGTCGTAAACGGCGCGCATCGAAGGCTGAAGATCGCGTCTGATCTTCTTCGCCAGATCGGTGATCTCCGGTTTGTTCTTCGCGAGCGGAAGGACTGCAACCTTGATCGGTGCAAGCTCCGGCTTTAGTTTCAGGATGACGCGGGTCTCGCCCTTATCGTTTGTCTTCTCCGTGTACGCATCCATCATCACCGCAAGCAGCGTTCGGTTCACGCCGATGGCCGGCTCGATAACGTAAGGATAAAATCTCTCGTTCGTCTGCGTATCAAAATATGAAAGATCGTCCGTCGAATCCGGATTGATACGCCTCCCTTCCCGATCCTCGGGCTTCTTGGAGTGAACGCGCAGATCGTAATCGGCCCGGTTCGCGATTCCCATCAACTCGTCCCACTGTTTGTCTTCGTCGTCCCGCTCGGGAAAATATCGATACAGGATATCGACCGTGCGCTCGGCATAATGCGCGAGCTCTTGTTTCGATTGTTCGTACAATTTCAAATTGTCGGACGAGATTCCCAACGATTGGATCCACTCCTGAAAACCGTCTATCCATTGCTGATGAATTCCGGGAGCTTCTTCCGGCCGAACGAAATATTCCATTTCCATCTGCTCGAACTCGCGGGTGCGAAAGATGAAGTTCCCGGGCGTAACTTCATTTCGAAAGGCCTTCCCGATTTGCGCGATCCCGAACGGGAGCTTGCGGCGGGACGTGTTGAGAACGTTCGCGAAGTTGATAAAAATTCCCTGTGCGGTTTCGGGACGGAGATAAGCGAGTGCCGACTCATCTTCGTCTGATGAAACTGCTCCAACCGTCGTGCGAAACATAAGATTAAATTCCCGAGCTTCGGTGAGATCGCATTCTTTATCATCGCCCGGATGAACACCGGGATGGTTCGGACACTGGACGTCCTGCAGCTTATCGAGTCTGAAGCGTCCTTTGCATGCGCGACAGTCCACCAACGGATCACTAAACGTAGTTTCGTGCCCCGAATATTTCCAAGTCAACCGGTTCTGGATGATCGAAGAATCGAGTCCCTCAACATCGTCGCGTTCGTACACCAACCAGTTCCACCAACTCTTCTTGATGTTGTTCGCAAGCTCGACGCCGAGCGGCCCATAATCCCAGGACGAGCCTAGCCCACCGTAGATCTCAGATGCGGGATAAACAAAGCCGCGACGTTTTGAGAGGGAGACTATCGTTTCAATATTCGGTGCAGACATAAATTACGCTTACATTAGGACGAGGCAAACACTAGAATTCCAAAGGTCATATCTTACAATGAACGGCGCTCGGGGCAGAACCGCTCCGGCAAAATCAACTATCCTTGCGGGCGGCACCGAATCCCGCCCGGATCTAAATCCACGATCGCGGAGAACTCATCGATGACGAACGCAACGATCGAAAAACGACTTCAGTTGAGCCTGTATGTGACACCGGGCGCGGCGACAAGAATCGAAGCCGTGCGAAAACTTGTCGACCCTGTCCAGAGCCACTTGATACCCGCACACGTCACGCTGTGCCGGCAAGATGAGCTTGACGATCTCGATTCCATCCGAATCAGGCTCCGAAACCTCTGCTTCCCGCCGTTGACCTTGCGGTTCGGAGCGCCGGTCAGGTTTCTCGGTCACGGTTTATTACTCGAATGCGTCGACGGTTCCGCACAATTCCAATCTCTTCGCCGGTATGTGCTCGCTTCAAGAACGATCCGAGAGCAGATGCCGCACATAACCCTCGCGCATCCGCGCAATCCACTAAGCCCCGGAAACACGGCAAGTAATTCCCGGCAAATCGACTCCGGGGTTGAGCTGACTTTCCCGAGCATCTACCTGATCGAACAAGAGGGGCGGGACCCTTGGCGAATCCTGGAACGGTACGACTTTCCAGTTCTAAAGAAATGATCTACACCCGGGCCCGAATGAAGCAAGGCACTAATCCCGACCTGCTTCAAATAGAAAAGGCGGCCGAAGCCGCCCTTCTTCTGATGGATAGGAGAAAGATCTATTCTTCGTGACCGGCGCCGTCGCCGTTTCCGCCGCCGGCCGCCTTCTCCTGAGCAAGTATCGCCTTCCTCGAAAGCTTCACCTTGTTGCCTTCCTTGCCGATGCACTTGACCATGATTTGCTGCCCTTCTTTGAGCTCGTCGCGAACGTCCTTGACACGTCGGTCCGAGATCTCCGAGATGTGCAACAGGCCGTCAAGTCCGGGAAGGATCTCGACGAATGCGCCGAAGTCGACGATGCGTGAAACGGTTCCAAGATAGGTCTCGCCGATCTCTGCTTCAGCGGTGAGCGACTTGATCCATGCAACCGCCCGTTGCCCGGCCTCGCCATCCGCCGTTGCAATAAGAATCGTACCGTCATCGGAAACATCGATCTTCGCGCCCGTTTCTTCAGTAATCGAACGGATCGTAGATCCACCCTTGCCGATGATGTCACGAATCTTCTCGGGATTGATATGAAGCGTGATGATGCGCGGTGCGTACGGCGAGATCTCTTCTCGCGGCGTGTTGATCGCCTGCTCCATTATTCCCAGGATGTGCAGGCGGCCCTTGCGTGCCTGCTCCAGCGCTTCCTGTAGGATCATCGCGTTGATACCCGCGATCTTGATGTCCATCTGGAGCGCCGTGATGCCCTCGCTCGAACCGGTGAC
>DATLCA010000055.1:0-34105 GCA_035526605.1 Pyrinomonadaceae bacterium
GCGACCTGAGCGGCATGGGCGAGCTCTTCGTCGGTGGCGTCCGGCCTGCCGTAAGAAATGTTGTATCGAATGGTGTCGTTGAAGAGTACTGTTTCTTGCGTGACCAACGCGAGCATTCTTTTCAGCTCGAGAATTCGAAAATCACGAATGTCAGTTCCGTCCCAGAAGATCGCGCCCGAGGTCACGTCGTAAAGACGCTGCACCAAGCGGATCAGACTCGATTTGCCGCCGCCGCTTTCCCCGACGAGGGCGACCATTGATCCTTTCGGGATAATCAAAGAAACCTCGTCGAGAATCTTTTTCTTCGGGTCGTTTTCGTACTGGAAGGAAACGTTTCGTAACTCGATCGCTTTCGCCAGAGGCCCGATCGCAACCGGATCGCTTTTCTCCGGGAGCACTTCATCTTCATCCAGTATGCTCCAGACGTCTTTTGCTGCGGCGAATGCTTTCGATATCTCGTTGTGCTGGCGCGAGATCTTTCGCATCGGGTCGTAGCTGCGAAACAGGAAGAACAAAAACGTGAAAAACTGCGCCGCATCCATTCTGTTCGCGTTTATTTCACGGAGTCCGAAATAGAAAAGGATAAGCATCGCAATCGTGCCGATGATCTCGATCGTCGGTGGGGAAGTCGCTGCGATTCGTCCCGAGCGGCGGTTCGCTTTCGCGATAACTTGCGCGATGCGCCCGAATCTCTCGCGCTCCCGCCCTTCCGCCGAGTACGCCTTAACTATTGTTTGATTCGAAAGTGTCTCCTGGGCCGTGTCGTTGAGAAGTTTGTTGCCCTCGAAAGATTCTTCCGCGAGGCGGCGAAGAGACTTGCTAAACTTCGCGGTGAGAAACGCGATGATCGGCGCTATGATCATCGCCCCGAGCATCAGGCGCCAATTAAAATAAAACGCTGCGGCGAAGAAGAAGGCGAGCATGAAGCCCTCGCGCAAAACGTCCCGAAGGTTCGCCGACACGGCGAGCTCGATAGCGGCACAGCTCACGACTAGGCGCGATACGAGAAAATTCGTGCGGTGTTTTTCGAAGAAAGACGCCGGCTGGCCGAGAAGGTGGTCGTAGAGCTGGCGCCTGAGGTCGAGGATCGCGGCCTGCCCGATCTTCGCCATCAGGTAAGACGAGAAGAATTCGGCGATGCCTTTGCAGACCGTGAATGTCAGCAGCAGCAGCGAGATCGCGAGCCACGCTTGATACCACGGTTCGCGCGGGATGAAACGGTGAAGATCGAAAAGAGTTTCCGATGACTGCCGGGCGGCTCCCGGCATGAACTGGCCGAAGATGGGAACAAGAAGAGCGCCGGTCGCTGTCTCGAAAATCGCCACCAGAACCATCGTCACGAGGGCGAACGTGAATGTCAGCCAATAAGGCCGAACGTATTTGAGAAGGCGGCGAAATTCGTTCATCCCGGGTGGTGAAAAAGTTGAATATACTTGTTTACAACGGGGTTTGTCCAAGCTTGGTTTATTGCAACGATTGATTTCAATGTGGCATCTTTTTACCAGCGCTTCCTTTTTTCCGGAGATCAACAAAATGAAAAATTCAGGCCTTTTGGGAATCTTGAGTACCTTTCTCCTCATTTTTGCGTCCGCCGGAGCCGGCTTCGGCCAGCTCGATGTCCCCCGCCGGACGACCGCGATCACTTACCCGCTCGACGAGCCGGTGCTGGTGCAGTTTCGCGGGACGACCCGGTTTCCACGAATGAAGGGCGATGCAAGGATGAGGCGTACGAGCCGAAACGGAACCGAGATCGAGCTGTCGGTGTCGAAGATGCCGAGGCCGTTCGAGTTGGGCGCCGGCTATGCGACTTATGTTCTCTGGGCGATCTCCCCGGACGGACAGGTGGATAATCTGGGTGAAATTAAGCGCCGCGGATTTTTTGAATTCGATTCCAAGATCAACGTGACGACGCCGCTGCAGACTTTCGCTCTGATCATCACCGCCGAGCCGCACTTTCTGGTTCGCCGGCCAAGCCAGGAAATCATGCTTGAGAATTTGAGCCCGTACACGGCAAGCGGGAAGAAGATCGCGACGATGCCGGCGGTTCAGTACTTCGGCAACTCGAGCGATTATTTCCGCGACGCGCGGACGCCGGAAATCGCCGAGATCGATTATTCAAAAACGCCCTCGACGATACTGCAGGCGAAGCAGGCGATCGCTCTTGCTCGCTTCGCAGGGGCGGACCGTGACGCCCCCGAGGAGCTCCGCGAAGCCGAATCTCTCTTCGCAGCGGCGGACGCTTCGTGGAAGGCCGGACGCGACGAAGAAGCGGTCGATATCGCCGCCCGCAGGGCGGTTAGCGAGGCGGTGAAAGCGGAGTCGACCGCGTACGCGCGAAAAGAGGCGCGGGAAAAGCGAAACGAAAAGGCTCGCACCGACGCCGAAACGCGGGCCGCCGAAAATAAATACTCCGACGCGCAGACGGAGATCGCGAGCCTCAAACAGCAGCTTCAGGACGAGATCCGCCAGCGCGAACTTTCCGAGCGTGACGTGACGACCTATTCGACGCAGATCCGCGAGCTGCGTGCCGAGAACGGGAGACTGCGCGAGGAGCTCGGTCGTACAAAGGTCGAGGCGGACAACGCAAAGTCGAGACTCGATGCGATCGAGGCGGAACGGCGGGAGGAAGCGGACCGACGAGCTAAAGAACAAAAGATCGGAAGTCTGGAAGCGGGCCAGGCGACGTTCATGCAATCGCTCCGGCGATTCGGATCCGTCTCGAAGAATGAGCGCGGAATTGTTTTGACGTTGCCGGAAACTTACTGGTCCGCGGCACGAGCTGCGAGTTTTGCGCCGGCGGCGGATTCGAAGCTCGGCCCCTTGGGCGAGCTGCTTGCGAATAATCCGGATTACAAAGTTGTCATCGAATCGCATACCGATGACAAAGGCACCGCGGAAGAATTGTCCGCGCTCACCGAGCAGCGTGCCCGCTCGGTTGCCGAACGCCTTGTAGGGTTCGGCGTGGCCGACGCGCGGATCGAAACCCGGGGAATGGGAGCGACGCTGCCCGTCGCCCCGAACACGACCAATATCAATCGCGCAAAGAACCGGCGAGTTAACGTGATCCTGGTGCCGAACATTTAGCATTGTAAGGAATATTACAAAAGAGCTTCGTCAAGCATGCGAAGCTTTTATTTATTGGTATAGGTTTCGAAAAGTTCTGTGTTTTAACTAACCAATGTGCTAGATTTTTCGTAGGCCAGGTTTCGCCAGCTTCCAGTTCTAAAATTCAGGAGTAACTCAATGAGCAGATTTTCGCCCCGCGTTCGTTTTGCGGTCACGCTTTTCTCGATCGCAATGCTTTTCGCAGTTTACCTTTCCCTGGGCGAACGGAAGAATAACGCGCAACCCCGGGCCGCCGATGCCGCCCACAAAGCGAAGTTCGAGCAGTTTTCCAAAAGCGACGAAGTTACGAATGACATCCGGAACCGGTCCAAGGAACTCGTCCGCGTAGACTTTCGATCTATCGCGGATCGCGAGAAGGCGACAAGGTACGGACGGATTGTAGAGGATTTCGATTCGTTCGCCGTGATCTCCAAGGACAAGGCGAAGGACATGTCGCGGTCGGGTCTTGACGTTCAAAAGATCGAGACAGAGATCAATCTCCCCGGGGCCAAATTCGAACCGATCGACACTCCTCAGGCAGAAACCGTTGCTCCGGGCGATACGACGCCGGGCGAGAAAGGTTATTACCTTGTGCAGTTCGGCGGTATCGCGAAAGACGATTGGCTCGACAGCGTTCGAGACGCCGGCGTGGAGATCTTGCAGTATGTTCCGCATCAGGCCTTCTTCGTTTACGGAGACAGGTCGGCGGTCGCAAAGGTTGCCGGACACTCCCGGGTCCGATGGGTCGGAAAGCACACTCCCGAGCAAAAGAAATCGCCGGAGCTTTCCCGCTTTGTTCAGAATGTGAAAGGCGATTCGGCGATGTTCGACGTCGCGGTTTTTGGCCGAGCAGATTTGCAGGACGTCGGGGCTAAAATTTCTAACGTCATCCACGGCCGCGTTCTCCGCCACATAAAGCTTCCGAGTAATTTCTTCAACGTCGTTCGGATCCAGGCGTCACCCGCAGATATCGATGAGATCGCGAAGATCGCGGACGTCGTACGCGTCGATCAGTACGAAAAACCTCAGATCGAGGACGAACGTTCCTCGCAAATTATTGCGGGTAACTACACGAGCACGACCCTGCTCAACGCACCGGGCTACAATCCTCTTACCCAGTTCGGCGTAAACGGGGAAAACGTCACAATCTCGATGGTTGACGACGGTGTGAGCATTCCCGGCAACGGCGGTTTTTATCTTACGTCTGCGAACACGGTTAACGGACCGCTCCACGGCGGCTCACCCGGGGCGACCGGCGGGCACGGCCACCTCAATGCAAGCATAATTGCCGGCGACAGTCCGTTCTCGACTTTAGATCCCCTCGGTTTCAATTACGGTCTCGGGGTTGCGCCGAAGTCGAACATCATCAACATTCCGTTGTTGACCACGGCGTACGCGGGAGTAGAGGCAGACTCTTATAACGACACGGTCGTTACAGCCGGGCCCAACGGTGTTTTAGGAAGCATCTCGAACAACAGCTGGGGCGACGGAACCAACTCGAATTCTTACGACTCATACACGGCTCAGTTCGACGGGTTTGTTCAGGACGCCTCGGCCGGTCCCGACATCAATCCGCTGTCGATTATTTTTTCTGCCGGTAATTGTGGCACTTCGCCGGGCAATTCGGCGTGTAGTTCGCAAAACGGATTGACAAGGCCGAAGGTTTCCAAAAACACGATCGCGGTTGGGAACTCCGAAAATATCAGGAGCGACATCGGCGCCTCGAGCGCCGACAACATGGATGATCTTGCAAATTCGTCAAGCCGGGGTCCGACCGCCGATGGACGAATAAAGCCTGACGTCACGGCGCCGGGAAATGTCATCACCGGTTCCAGAGCGGGAAACGGGGGAACGGTAAGCGGATCGGTTAATACGAACGTCAGCTGGAGCACGGGGACATCGCACGCCGCGCCGCAGGTTGCCGGTGCCGCGGCGCTCTTTACTCAATTCTGGAAAAATGGACACGGAGGAGTGAATCCTAGCCCGGCCCTTATCAAGGCGGCGATAATCAACACCGCACAGGAAATGAACGGTGTTAACACGGGACCGGCGATTCCGAACGCCGCAGAGGGCTGGGGCCGTTTGAACATGAAGTACATGCTCAACACCGGCGTGCCCACCGCCTATAACAATCAGGAGGTCGTCTATAGTAATCCTGGAGTCGCGCAGGCGATGATCGGCCAGGTTGCCGACTCGACGAAGCCCGTTCGCATCACGTTGGTCTGGACCGACCCGCCCGCCAGTGCGGACCCCGCTCTCGTAAACAATCTCGATCTGCAGGTGAATGTCGGCGGAACTTTCTACCGGGGCAATGTTTTTTCCGGCGGAGTCTCAGTCTCCGGAGGTTCAGGCGATACGAAGAATAATGTAGAGAACGTATTTTTGCCGGCGGGAATTCCAGCCGGAACGTTTTTCTCTGTTGCGGTTTCGGCGGTCGCGGTGAACGGCGACGGCGTACTCGGCAACTCCGACGCGACCGATCAGCATTTCGCGCTCGTCGCGTACAATTTCCAGAGCCTTGCCCCGCCGACCGCGGCGGCCCCGATCGATTTCGACGGCGATCACAAGACGGACATTTCAATTTACCGCCCTGCGGGCGGCGAGTGGTGGTACAACCGAAGCTCGGATAATCAAACGCCGGCGTTACAGTTCGGCTCTCCTGCTGATCAGCCGGTCCCCGCCGACTACACCGGAGACGGAAAAACCGATGTCGCGTTCCGGCGAAACGCGGACGGAATGTGGTTCATCCTTCGAAGTGAAGATTTCAGTTTCTACGCGTTCCCGTTCGGGTTCGGGACCGACGTGCCGGTTGCGGGCGATTTCGACGGTGACCACAAAGCGGACCCGGCGGTCTTCAGAGCCGGAAGCTGGTTCGTCGCGCAAAGCACCGGTGGCAATCAAATCATCTCGTTCGGCCAGGCAGGTGACAAACCGGTCGTCGGCGACTTCGACGGAGATGGAACTTCGGATATTGGCATTTATCGACCGTCGGGCGGGGAATGGTGGCTGCGTCGCAGCAGCGGCGGCGTGATCGTATATCAGTTTGGAACCGCGGCGGACAAGATCCTGCCTGGCGATTACACCGGCGACGGAAAAACCGATGTCGCGTTCTGGCGGCCGGGGACCGGCGAATGGTACGTGCTCCGGAGCGAGGACTCAAGCTATTTCGCAGTTCCTTTTGGAGCATCGACGGATTTGCCCGTTCCCGGCGATTATGACGGCGACGGAAAGTGGGACCGGGCCGTGTTCCGGCCATCGAGCTCAACTTGGTATATGGATCGATCGACCGCGGGAATCCTTATACGAGGTTTTGGTCTGCCGACCGATATGCCTCTCCCCGGAGTGTTCGTGAGATGATCCGGATCACACATGAATCGAAAAAGCCTCGCTCTTTTTTGAGCGAGGCTTTTTTAATCCTTAAAGATCTGAATTCTGTCAGGCGGCAACGCGACCATGCATTCGTCACCGATGTTGAGTCCGACCAGACGCAGGACCAGTACCTGCAGTTTCAGTCCGTCAGCGTCGAGCTCGACCAGACTCGTTGGACCAAGAAACCGTATGCGCTTGACTGTCGCTTTAAGGAGATTGTCTTCGGGGAATGACGCCCCGAAGGAAATTGAAATTTGTTCGGGCCGGATCGCGAGCGTCACGTTTTGATTTAATGCCCCGAGCCCTCCCCGCTCGATCCGCTGTGCGAAGAGCCGGTGGCCGCCGTCGACGGTTTGGAACTCGGGGACGTCGGCTTTACTCGACGTCAGACGCCGCGCGGAAAATAAGTTATTGCGCCCGATGGCGTCGGCGACAAAGCGGGAGTCGGGCTTCTCGTAAATCTCCTGCGGTTCGCCGATTTGTCTTATCTCACCATTCACGAGCACCGCTGCCCGGTCGCAGGCGAGCATGATTTGCTCGAAGTTGACGGAGGCGAAGATCACGGGAAGCCCGCGAAGTTTCGCGACGCTGCGAATACTTTCGATAAATTCCTGCGCCCGGGAGGAGTCCATTGTGCAGAAAGTGTCATCGAGCAGAATGGCGTTCTTTGCGGTGTCGATTGCATGAAGAACATTCCTCGACTCGCGTTCTCCCCTCGAGGTGAAGCTTTTTGTTTTTGAGATGCGCTGCCATATCGACCTGCGCGCGTTCTGGACCGTCGTAAAGCCCCGGGCTTCGCCGCGAACGCGGGTGACGTCCTCACCGTTGAAGTAGACCAAGCCGGCGTCGCCGGTCATCACGCCCTGGATCGTATTCAGAAGTGTTGATTTGCCCGAGCCCGAGCGGCCGAAAATGCCGAAAACTTCTCCCGCTGCTACATCAAAGGAAACGTCGCGAAGAGCCCACTTATCGTTGTACTTTTTCGAGAGGTTAACGACTTTCAGAGACATGCTGAACAGAATGGGGAACTTTTATGGGGTCGAAACCGTGCAAACAAAAGTATGCTGTTGTCATCACAGGAAAGCAAGTATAAGCTGAGACGCAGATGGCAGGGAAAAAGAACGGAATTGGGCGGAAAATAGTGCATGCGGGCGGCTGGCAGGTCGCCAAACGCGCTGCAAAAATGGTGCCTTTCGGAGGGACCGTGATCGCGGTCAGTCTCGTCGGTCATGACATAAAACGGAAGGGCTTCATCAAGGGCGTACTCAACTCTGGCATTGACGCAATCCCCGTTGTCGGCTTCGCGAAGAACGCGGTTGAGCTTTTTACGGGTGACTTTATTCCGGATAAGGGCGCATCGAAAAAAGGAAAGTAGACTATGAAAGATCTTTCGCGTTGGCGGTTCGGATCAACTCATTTGATGGTTTTGATGATCGTCGTTTTAGGGTTTGTCATCTCAGCCGCGGAGCTTAGCGGACAGACCAAGCGTCGCAGGGCCTCGACCCCGATCCCCGCCCCGACGGCGACGCCGTATTCATCGGAGCCGCAAATCATCAGCCGCGCCGACGAATTTCCGGATCAGAATTCGCGAGCCATTCCTCCTGACCCCAACGAGCTAAAATCCGGAGCCGGGGCAAACAGCGCGAGCGTTGTTAGTTTGGAAGACCTCGGCAACCGAATCAAGAATCTCGAAGCGGGTCAGCAGGCCAAGCCGGTCGATAAGGACGAAAAGCAAAAGCGTTTGCTGCTGAACCTGGATATTCTGGCTAGGGCCGAGCAGCGCTCGGAGAGCCTGCGAAAGCAAGTTTTCGAGATGATCGAGAGAGAGAACACGATCAAGACAAGGCTCGACGCTCTGGATTATGATTTGCGGCCCGAGGTGTTGGAGCGTTCTACCGCGCTGATCGGATCGCTCCGCCCGGAAGAAATTCGAGCTTCGCGACGGAACACGCTCCAATCCGAGCGCACCAATCTTCAGAATCTCCTGACGGAAATACAAAGGACGCGTGGCTCGCTCGAGTCGGGGCTGGTAAGAGCCGACGCGTTGGTGGAGAAACTGCGGACGAGATTTGAAAAAGAGATCGATACTGCTTTGGAAGAGGACCCGGACGACCGGCCTGAGAACTAAACGTCAAACAATTTATCAACAGTACGGGGGCCGCTATTGCAGCGGCCCCTTTTTATTTTTCTGCAAGAGCAAATGGGCGTCACCGTTCCCTAAGTGTCAAAAGCGACGTATCCGTCACACTTTTTAAAGCTTTAGGGAGAACCGTATGAAGATAAAAGTCCTTGCTTTCGCGCTGGCCGCGTTATTCAATGTCCTGTTTTTTTGCTCATCAGAAATAAATGCTCAGGGCGTGATCGTGCCCATCATTTGTGATCTGAGGCCATGCCGGCCGCGTCCGATGCCGCGCCCGCTGCCCCTCCCAAACGTGCTCCCGGTTAAATCGATCCAGCTCGACACAAAGATCAGCGGCCAAATCGCAACGACGAGGGTCGAACAGGTTTTCAGAAACGACACGCCGTACACGCTCGAAGGCACGTACTTTTTCCCGATTCCGGAGACGGCGTCGATAGTTGAATTTTCCATTTGGGAAAACGGCAAGAAGCTGGTCGGTGAGGTCCGGTCGCGCGAGGAGGCACGTCGGATATACGACGAGATTGTCCGAAGGCAGCGCGACCCCGGGCTTCTGGAATATGCCGGGAAAGATCTTTTTCAGGCATCAATATTCCCGATACCGCCCAACTCCGACAAAAAGCTTGAGCTTGTCTATTCGCAGGTCTTGAAGGCCGAATCCGGCACCGTCTCGTTCCGGTATCCTCTGGGGACCGGACGAAATCTCTGGCGCCAAAACGGCGTCCCGGACACAGCCCGCGGCACAATGCCGGCACAGCAATTTGGAACCGTTTCGGGAAAGATCGAGATCACAGGTAAGGAAGCGCTAAGAAATGTCTATTCGCCATCGCATAAGATCGACGTCGTAAACAAGAGTGAGCGAACGGCGTCGGTGTCGTTCGAGACGTCGAACAACGACAGCGATTTTCAACTCTTCTACGGACTCTCCAACGACGATTTCGGAATGACGCTGCTGACGCATCGCGAGCCCGGGAAGGATGGATATTTTCTGCTCATGCTTTCGCCAAGGGACGACGTCGCCGAGCGCGAGCTCGTCAACAAGGACATCGTCTTCGTCCTCGATACGAGCGGTTCGATGGCGGAGGAAGGAAAGATGGATAAGGCTCGCTCGGCCCTGTTGTTTGGCATCCGATCGCTTCGGGATGGGGATCGCTTCAACGTGATCAGCTTTTCCGGCGAGGAACACCTGATGGAGCGCGCGATGATAAACGCGGACGTGGGCGGACGGCGCCGCGGGGAGGATTTTGTAAAGGGACTTCGCGCTACCGGAGGCACAAACATCAACGACTCTTTGCTCGCTTCGATGAAACAGTTCGACAAGAGCGACCGCCCGAAGATGCTCGTCTTCATGACGGACGGCCTGCCGACCGTCGGCGAAACAAATATCGACAAGATCAATGGCAATCTCCAAAAAGCGAAAACGGTAGACGTGCGGATATTTCCGTTCGGTTTCGGCTACGACGTCAATACAGCGCTGCTAGACAAACTGGGATCCGAGAATTCAGGAATCTCGGATTACGTCCAGCCGAAGGAAGATCTGGAAATAAAAGTGTCGAACTTTTTTGCGCGTGTGAGCTCGCCCGTCTTGTCCGACCTCGAATTGGACCTTGGTGAGGTCCAGGCCGAATTGATGTACCCGCGCAAACTCACGGATCTTTTCAAAGGAATGCAGGTGACGATCATGGGCCGGTATAAAAACGCGAGCGACTTGAAGAACTTGAATGTTGTGCTGCGCGGCAGATCCGGGCGCGAAAATCGGACGTTCAATTATTCGAATCTGGACTTTCCAATTCGCGAAGACGACAACGATTTCCTTCCGCGGCTTTGGGCGAGCAGACGCGTAGGTTGGCTGATAGAGCAGATCCGGTCGAACGGCGAGACCAAAGAGCTAAAGGACGAGATAGTCGATCTTGGAACGCGCTACGGGATCGTGACACCGTACACCTCATATCTTGCGACCGACGGTTCGGTCGTCAACACGCTGCCAACCAATGCACGCCAACTTGGCGCGTTGTCGGACGTGGCCGCAAAGAAGATGGCCCCGAGGAGCGGGGCCGACGCGGTGCGGCAGAGCGTTCAGCAGAATGTGATGAAGGAAAATTCGTATATTCTCGATGGGGCATCGGGTCTCGAGGAACAGGTCATCGTCCGCAATTCCGCTCAGAACCAGTTCGTCGCGAACAAGAACTTCATTCAGCAAAGCAACGTTTGGGTAGACGCGGAATTTCGTCCCGAGGCGAAACGGACCGAGGTTAATCTGAAGTTTGCGAGCGACGAATATTTTGCGGTCCTGGCGCGGGAAAAGGAACTCGCGCAATATTTTTCGCTGGGTGAAGAGGTGGTCGTGGTTTGGAAGAATAAGGTCTATCGAGTGACGAGATAGGCTTCTGCGAAAGCGGAGACCCGGGGTGATTTTCGGCGGATAAAAGGTTATCCTATTCGCCGAAAATCACCATCTTTTTGTTTACGCTTCGGAGGAATTACGAGTGAAGGGAATTGGCTTCAGGGCTTTATCTATTTTCTGTATCGTCATGTATGCTTCGGCGGCCTTCTCGCAAAACGGCTGGGTCAAGAATTCGCCGGGTACCAACAGCGATCTGGTCGCGGTGTATTTCACGAGCGCCGAAACCGGATGGATCGCGGGCGATAACGGTTACCTCGCGTCGACCTCCGACGGCGGCCGGACATGGAAGACATACCCGCTCAATACTGCCGAAGACATAAATGAGATTTATTTTAGGAACGAGAAAAACGGTTACCTGGTCGCGGGCCGCAAGATGTTTATCACACAGGACGCGGGCCTGTCGTGGAGGGAAACCGTCATCTATCGTCCCGCCGATTTCAAGAACGGGGTGCCCGAGTTTCTGAGCATCCGCTTCGCGGACAAGCGGCGTGGACTCGTCGTCGGATCTGTGCTAAATCGTTCGGGCAGCGTCGTTGATTCACTAGTGATGCGGACCGAAGACGGCGGCGAAACGTGGAGTCGGGTCGTCGTGCCCTCGAAAACGGAACTCTTCCACGTGGACTACGATGGCAGCTCCCGCGGCTGGATCGTTGGTGACGAAGGCGTCATCCTCGCGACGGTCGACGGCGGCACTACCTGGATCCTGCAGAACTCGACGACCCGCCTGGCGCTTTTCAATGTCGATTTTCGTGACGACGACGAAGGTTACGCTGTAGGCGAAAAGGGCCTTGTCCTGCGGACGGAGAACGGCGGACTCACGTGGCAAAAAGTCATAACGACCACGCCTTTCAATTTCATGCGGGTGAACTTTGCCGACGACAAGAACGGTTGGATCGTCGGGTATGGCGGAACAGTTCTGCGATCATCGGACAAAGGCCGCACATGGATCAAACAGGAAAGCAGCACCACCGGCCACCTCTATGGGCTCTTTGTTACGAAGAAGTTTGGATGGGCGGTGGGTGCGAAAGGCACGATCCTCAGTTACAAATAACCCACCTGCAATTTTTCTAAAAACCCCGCTTTTCTATTAACACTTTTGTAAAGTTATGTTATCGTACATCATCATTCGTTTTCGATAGTCCTGTTTTCATCAGGAATCTTTATAACAATACGTCGTTTCCGGGCAGGTAGAGATCGTGCTGAATATGGTGGGTGCATACTCCTCAGGGTCGCATCGACACCAAAAACTTTGGGAATTCCTCTGCATATTCTTGATTACTAGGAGCAAATGATGATGAAGAAGATCGGCTTTGCGACGCGGGTGCTGTCCGCGATCATTTTCGTTTCGGCGATGGCGATCGGACAGGAAACCACAGGCGGCATTGAAGGAACCGTAAAGGACGCCAACGGCGCCGTGGTCCCGAATGTCACCATTAATATCTCGAGTTCAAAACAACTGGTAACCGGGACGACCACGACAGGGATCGGCTCCGGATTTCGCCGCACGTTAACCACCGATAACGAAGGATTCTTCCGGGTTCTTCAGGTCCCGCCGGGAACCTACTTGATCGTAACCGATGCGACGGGCGGCTTCGGCGAGGCCAGGCGCGAGAACGTCACCGTCGCGATCGGAAGAAACACTCAGCTTGAGATCGTGGTGAATCCCGGAAACAACGTCAACACCGTTGACGTCAGCGTGTCGGACGCTCCGCCGGTCGACACGACGAACAACGCCATTCAAACAAGTATCAGCGCGCAAAAGATCGAGTTGATACCACGGAGCACAGGCTTCACGGGAATTCTGAAGACGGTGCCGGGCACACGGCCCGAAACCAAATCGGGCGGCTTTTCGGTCGACGGCGCATCCGGCGGCGAGAACGTCTTCGTGATCGACGGACAGGAAGTTACAAACTATCGTACCGGAACCCTCAACGAGGCATACAACATCCCGACACAACTGGTTCAGGAAGTTCAGGTAAAATCCAGCGGCTTCGAGGCGAGCTACGGCGGAGCAACCGGCGGCGTCGTGAGCGTCGTGACACGAGGTGGGAACAATGATTTCCATGGCGAGTTCGGCTTACAATTCGAAACGCCGAAGTTCAACGGTAGTCCTCGGCCGCTCTTAGGCCGGTTCACCCGAACCACGCCGACCTTCGTGCAGACGACCGAGTATTTCAATAATCCCAAAACTGTGGGAACGAATGTTTTTCCGACGGCCAACCTTGGCGGTCCAATCGTCAAGGACCGCTTCTGGTTTTTCGGCAGCTACTCCCCGCAGATTTTCGATACACAGACTACTACGCAGTTCATGACTAACGCGCCGGCTGATACTAGGGTTATCACCGCAACGGACACGTTTCGAAGGACGCGCACCTATGAATACGCGTTCGCCCGTTTGGACGCGACGCCGGTCGATAAGTTGCGAGTAAGCGGAACTTTTCTCTGGAACCCGGTTGTAGATAAGGGTGCATTGGCGTTCTCGCCGATATCGTTTACGAACGTGGCCTCATCTCCTTACTACATAGGATCGTTGCTCTCCGCAAATTTCGGCGGCTCGATCGGAACGCTTACCGGACATCAGCTCGCGGACAAGCAAGGCGGGCGCCAGTCGTCGAATGTCGTCACGTTCGACAGCACCTACACCCCCACGAGCGACCTCCTGTTCAGCATCCGCTACTCGCGGGGCTTTCTGAACGAAAAGAACGGAAATTACTACATTCCGGAATCTGCGCAGATCGTCTGCGGCGCGGCAAACGCCGCCTTCCCTTGTCTTACAAGCCCGGCTAACTCAATTACGCGAAAGGATGTGTCGGTGAGAACGAGTTACGACTTCGCCGGCTCATATCTTTTCAGTGCGGGTGGAAGACACGAGTTGAAGGGCGGCTACCAACGCTTCGTGATCAGCAACGATGTCGCCTCCGGCAACACGACGACCGGGCGAATCACGTATAACTTTGGAGGCTCGATCGCCACCGCAACCGGTGGTCAGGTGATCGCCACTCCGGGCAATGTCGGATACGGCGTATTTCGCCGGTCGGGTACAAATGGCTTTGGAGAAAACCTTAGCCAGGCCCTTTACATTCAGGACAAATACCAGCCCCTCCGCAGACTGACTTTGAATTTGGGTGTTCGGTTCGAGAAGGAGAACTTGCCGTCCTTTAACGAATTCCCAAGCGCGATCAATTTCGATTGGTCCGATAAGATCGCTCCGCGCCTCGGCGTCGCCTACGATGTAACGGGCCAGGGACGGATGAAGATCTTTGCGAGCTACGGCCTTTTCTATGACCGGGTCAAGTTCGAGCTGCCGCGTGGGCTTTTCGGCGGCGATATCGTGCTTGATGACTATTTCGAATTGTTCCCGGGTGAAAGCTATAGCTTCTTCAATATCAATAATATTGTTAACGGCTTCACCGGTGCCAGCGTTTGCCCCTCTACGGGTTTCATTACCGCCGGTGCCCGAAGCCGGTGCCAGATCGACGGACGCGTGGACGCGAATGACCCTGCCGCTTCGCCTTTCTTGAACGGCGCGGTCGATCCGAATCTGCGGCCCTTCCGACAAACCGAATTCACGGTGGGAGCCGAGCAGCAGTTCGGGCGAGATTACGTGCTGCGGGTCCGTTACACCTATAAGAATGTGGACGAAGCCGTCGAGGACGCGGGAGTCCGGAACCCGGCGAACAGCGAAGCCTACATCATTAGTAACCCGGGAAGGGGCCTGCATCTCCAGACGCTCCAGACACTCGGATACAACAAATCTACCCGGCCGCAACGCCGCTATGATGGGTTGGAAGTCGTCTTCGAAAAACGCTTGTCACGGAACTTCTACTTCAGCGCGAACTACACGCTGAGCCGTCTGTACGGGAACTACTCCGGCTTGGTTAGCTCGGATGAGCCGCACTTGCCGGGCGGGAGATTGTCACCCGGCGTGACGCGTGCTTTCGATCTGCCGTTTATCGGATTCACCGCCCGAGGTGAAAAAGACAACGGCCGGCTGCCGACGGATCGCCCGCACGTTTTCAACATTTACGGTGCCTATATATTTGATTGGTTTGGAAGTAAGTCAAACTCGACCGAGCTCTCGGCGTTCCAAACGATCACGTCGGGCACCCCGCAGACGACGACCATTTACGGAGCTTCCGCGACCACCCCGCAGATTCTCTACGGACGTGGTGACCTCGGCCGATCCCCAACCTATACGCAGACCGATTTCGCGGTCACGCATCGGTACAAATTTGGGAGGGACGACCGCATCACAATGGCCCTCGATCTTAACTTCCTGAACCTTTTCGATCAGGCTACGGTGACGGGAATTTATACGACAATGAACCCGTCGTCGGCGGTGGTAAACGGCCCGGCGTTGGGATTTCCCAACACGACGGTCGGCTACGCGAACGGTTACACGTCGGGAACGTTGCTGGCCCCGATTCTCGCCTATATCGCGGGTGCACCGGATAGGATCGACAATCGCTATAAACTTCCGCATCTTTACCAGTCTCCGCGGACGGTTCGATTCGGATTCCGGGTCCTTTTCTAAGGCCTGCCCGGTTTGAAATAAGAAACTCAGCGGTTCCGGAAACGGTGCCGCTGAGTTTTTTTCATTGAAGCAACCCGGGGCAAGCGCCGGTGCATCATGTTAATTGAGTAAGAAAGCATTTAAGCCACAGGCTAGCCTATTGGCAAACAAGTCTTTCTAATTCCTCCTGTTTCTACCTTGACCCGTCGGGAATGCGACCCGGCGGGTTTTTTTGTTGTCTGAGGCATTGCGTACCCGCCGGGCACTTTCAGCAAGACGCGACGCCCTCGGAAGCGCATCGACGGCGATTGCGATCTCCGCGTCGGACAGGATTTGCGCGTGCTTCGCGGAGCCGGGTCCGAATGTCGCCAGAGCGAGCTCATAGTTGAGCCGTTGGGTAACGAAACCGGAGTATTCGTTTATCGCGTGGGCAGAGATATTCGGGTACTGCTGTGTCGCGTAATCGATAAATTTCTGAAGCAATTGCTTTCCCAACGGCTCCGCTCCAAAAATAATCGATTGCCGGACCGCGTCGCGGGAACTTATCGAATTATCCTTTGTCCGTTGTTTTTGGTTCACGAGCTCTTTGACGAAAAAGAAAATCGGATCCAGGAGGGCGGCCTTTTTAGCGTCGAACTTTTCAGACTGGAAAACCTCGTCTGGAGTGATCCCGTTCCCACCATAGACGATGCGGTTTGTAACGGTATGTGTTTCCGGTCCCGCACCGCCGGGCGAGCTCCGATGATTGAAATAATCGTACGTTCCGGTACCGGCGTATGTGCGTTGGATCGAGCGGCCCGAAGGCGTGTAATAACGCGCCGTCGTTAAGGTCAGCCCTGATCCCAGGGGCAAATCCAAAACGTTTTGAACAAGGCCTTTGCCGAAGGTGGTTTGGCCGATGATCAGCGCCCTATCATTGTCCTGCAGCGCACCCGCGACCACCTCCGAGGCGGACGCTGTCTGGTCGTCGACCAGTACCACCAGCGGGATATTCTCAGGATTCTTATTTCCCGACCTCCACTCGCGATCGTCTATGGGAGATCGGCCGCGTTGCGAAATTATCGTGCTGCCGGCTGGTAAGAATTCTTCCGCGGTCTTCACCGCCTGGTCCAGAATTCCGCCGCTATTACCCCTGAGATCCAGAATTAGCGAGCTCATCCCGCGCCGATGAAGTTCCCTCAGGGCCGCGGCGAATTCCGCCGAGGTCGTGTTACTGAAGCCTTCGGTAAGATCGATGTAGGCGACACCGTCGCGAACAATAAAATAGTTCGGCAAGGTCGGTTGAAATATTCGTTCGCGTCTCAAATCTATTGTCTCGATCAGACCCGTTGCCGCGCGCTCTATGCTCATCCGAACAAACGTTCCGCGAGGACCGCGGACTTTGTCGCGGACGATCTCCGACGCGAGCCCACTGACGGGCATACCATTGACGGACACGATCCGATCGCCATATTGAAGGTTTGCCTTTGCCGCGGACGAGTCAGGATGCGTCGAGAGAATGTAAGTTTCCGTAACGCCGTTTCTTGCGAAATTTGAAATCGTGGAGCCGGTGCCCGAGTATTCGCTGTCCTGTTCGCCGAGAAGCTCGCTGAATTCATCCGCGTCAAAATAGCTCGAATGAGGATCGAGCTCCGCCAGCATCCCGCTCACCGCGAATTTTGTAAGTTGCCCGTCGTCGACGCGCTCCCCATCCACGTGATTACGGCGAATAAGATCCAGGGCTTGCTCGACATCCGACACAATCTTTCCCGCCGCCGCGGTGCTGACCGGCGGATCGGCCACCGGCGCCCGCCGTTTCGTCGACGCCGAAAACGACGATCCCTGATCGATGCGAAAGGGATCGGAGCCCGGTACCCGGGAGATCGCTTGCCCGCGTGCGGAGACCACCGCAAAAATAGACAAAGCGCATGCGAAACTTAGAAACTTCTTCATGGTTTCAACCGAACGTACGTCCCTGGACGATGTACCAAATTAGTCGTTTTGCGAATGATACAAAAATTGCATCGCACAACGCTAGCCTGGTTGATCCGTCGGACTATCAAACTGGATTTGATTGTGAGAAAGGGTTAATGCGACGGAGTTTCCATTAATCTCCAGGGCGGTTTGTCCGAGTTGAAAGACGGTGGTTTTCGCGTAAAATCGTAGCTATGCCTGACGACGAAAACCTGAATAAGAAGCTGCGTCGGCTGATCGAGACTGTCGATATTGCAAACTTGCTGACGGAGCCGCTGGAGATATCGATACGCGATGTCTTGCGGGTTTCCGCACTTGAGCTTGGCGCCCGCGAAGCATCGGTGCTGATCCGCGACGGGGTCGACGGCGATCTCCGTTTTCTCGTGGCCACCGGAGAGGTCGCTTCGAAATTGCTGGATCTGAAAATACCTGCCGGAAAGGGAATCGCTGGATTCGTAATGTCATCGGGACAACCCATGGCTGTTTCCGACGTTGGTGAGGAAGCGACGTTTTATGCGGAAGTCGACCGCGAGACCGGCTACTCGACCGAGATGATCCTCGCGACCCCTCTGCGGCACAACGGTGAAATGATCGGTGTCCTCGAGTACATCAATAGGTCGGGCGACACACCGAACAAACCGTTCACGCCCGAAGAGATGGACAAGGCCGCTCGATTTTCCGACGGGATAGCGTCGCTGGTAAATGCTTACGAGTCCGCCAAACTTTTCCGTGATCTTGGCGAAAAAATTATTGGTACGGATGAGGATATGGAAATCGGATCTGTACGTTCGTGGCTTGGGGAGCTCCGCAATTCGGCCGAGCATCGGGAGATGATGGATCTTGCGGTTCTTATTCGGGAAATCGCCAGCCGGGGCGATTCGGAGAGGGCACTATGCAGGGAGGTGCTCGAATCGATTCTCCGCTTCTCAGAGTCCCGAGGCGACACCAGTTTTCTTAGCTTGTAGCCGGCTCCGCGGAAAAAATAGTTCACATCGTTTGTTTCGACATCCCCCGGTGCCCGGCCTGTGTGCAAAACACGTGACACTTGTTCCCGACAACAAACCCATCGATCCTTTGGACGCGGCAAAGTTCTTTGAGCTCGACGATAGCTGGCGGACGGCGACTGGCGATGGCGTTACCGTCGCTGTTGTCGACAGCGGCATCGATACGACCCATCCTGACCTAAACGGGAAAATAGCTGAGACAGTGGAAGCGCGTTTGGACGGGAAGCGCGTGGTTTTCGAGGCGTCAGACGCCGGCGATTCCGCGGGCCACGGCACGGCATGCGCCTGGATCGTCACCAGCATTGCCCCGCGGGCCGTGATCTACAGCATTAAGGTCCTCGGTGCGGAAGGGCTCGGAGACGGGCAGGCATTTCTCGGCGGGCTGGAATACGCGATAAAAAATCGCTATAAGGTGATCAATCTGAGCCTCGGCACTACAAAGCCTCAATTCTTTGCGCCTCTCCATGATCTTCTGGATCGCGCCTATCAGGCCGGGTGTGTCGTGGTCGCCGCGGCGAACAATCTGCCTCAGCCGAGTTTTCCATCGGTCTTCTCGTCTTCTCTGATCTCCGTAGTGAAAAGCGCCGAAACAGACCCTCTAAATTTCGGATTTCGATTCGGGGAAGTGATCGAGCTTACGGCTCCCGGCGTAAACGTGCGGACTGCCTGGCCGAACGGAGGTTATCGCAACCTCACTGGAAATAGCTTTGCCTGCCCGCATATCGTGGGGGTGATCGCACGGCTGCTCGAGAAGTATCCCGGTCTAACACCCTTTCAGGTTAAGTCGGCGCTATACGAGATAGCATGTCGGAACAGAGCGAAATCGTGACACACGTTTGAAAAAAAAAGCGACGCTTCCCACCCTAGAAAAGAAGCGCCGCAAAACGCGTTGTAGATACGCGATGAATCAAAAGGAATTCGAAGTCAGCGTAACATTGCTGTTTACAACGTTTCTGTACTACGGCATACCGAGACGACAAATACCTGAACGCGGCGCTATTTTTGCAATTCGCCGGGCAAAGTGATTTCATAAAATCTAGAAAAGTATGTCTGAAGTTTTTAATCTGCCGCCGCTCGAGCTTGAAGAATATTCGCTTCCCAACGGACTGCGCGTCGTCCTTAACCGCGACGAGGCCGTGCCGGTGGTCGCCCTCGCGATCTACTACAACGTGGGCTCGCGGAACGAACGCGAAGGCCGAACCGGGTTCGCGCATTTGTTCGAACATATGATGTTCCAGGGCTCAGAGAACGTGAAAAAAGCCGAGCATTTTCAGTTCATCATGAAAGCCGGCGGAACGATGAACGGAACGACCTCCAGCGAACGAACGAATTATTTCGAAACGCTTCCCGCGAACCAACTGCCGCTCGCGCTCTGGCTGGAGTCGGACAGAATGCGCTCGCTGGCGGTGACTCAAGAGAATCTCGACAACCAGCGCGAAGCCGTGAAAGAAGAGAAACGCCTGCGATATGATAATCAGCCTTACGGGCAGATATTTGATCTGATCAACCAGATGATCTATCGCAATTTCGCGAATTCGCATTCGACGATAGGCTCGATGGAACATCTTGATGACGCCACGGTCGAAGACGTCCAGGAATTTTTCAGGATCTACTACGCGCCGAACAATGCGGTTCTCGTCCTCTCTGGATCCTTCGAACCGGAAACGGCGAAGCAGTTGGTCGAAACCTATTTTGGCGATATTCCGTCTCAGCCGGAGCCGCCCGGGCTCGACGTAACTGAGCCGGAAGAGGTCGCGGAGACCTATCGCGAATGGGAAGACAAGCTAGCTCCGTTTCCGGCTTTTCTTATTGGCTGGAAAATACCGCAGCGGCGCTCGCCGGAATTCAATGCGCTCTACCTTGCCGGAAAACTTCTTTACGACGGTGAAAGTTCGCGGCTTTATCAGAAGCTCGTGAAGGGCGATGAATCGGTGATTCAGCTTTTCGGATTTACAGACGAACGCCGCGGCCCGTCAAGCATTTTTGTCGGCGCCATCCCTAAACCGGATAAGGACCTAAGCAGAATACGCGACATCATCATGACCGAGATCAGGAACGTCGCGACTGAGGGGCCTACCGCGGACGAGATGCAGAAACTCCATAATCAATTGATCAATGACACCGTGCGCATGCGTCAATCGTCGATGACTCGGGCTCAGCAGATCGCCGAATACGCGCTCTACGACGGGGATCCCGCTTTGGTAAATTCCGACTTGGACCAACTACTCTCTATCACACCGGATCAGATCCGAAGTGCCGTTCAAAAATTCTTGAATACTGAGAATCGAGCCCTGCTTGACGTTGTTCCCGCGGGCAAGGGGTAACCGGCCGAGTCGGTATACCCATTTCGAAATATGACTCAAGCAATGAGAAAAACTGCTCCCGGCCCTCTCGAACCGGCCCCGTTCAATATTCCCGAACCGTTCATAACGACCCTCGATAACGGCTTGAAGGTCGTCATCCTTGCGGACAAGCGGCTCCCTCTGGTCAGCTACCGCCTCGCGTTTCTGTCGGGCGACGCAAATGATCCTCGCGAGAATGCCGGGATCACGTCCGCGATGGCGTCGATGCTGACCGAGGGAACCGTGAATTACTCGAGTCTCGAACTGGCCGAGAAGGTGGAACGGCTTGGTGCCCACCTGGGCGCTTCATCGAGCGAGGACTTCGTGATCGTTTCCGCGTCTTCGCTCTCCATCTACTCGACGGAGATCCTGCAGCTCATTGGTGAGATAGTTTTCCGCGCCACCTTCCCCGAAGCCGAGCTGGACCTTTACAGGCGCAACACGATCGAGAATCTAAAGTTCCAGCGGTCGCAGCCGGGCTTTCTTGCGAACGAGCAGGTAGCGAGTATTCTTTACGGAGAGCATCCCTACGCGCGGGTCTCCCCGTCAGCCGAGGACATCGAGAAGCTCTCCCGAGACGCGATCGCGGAGTTTTATGGAAGACAGCTGCTGCCAAACAACGCCATCTTGATCGCCGTCGGGGATATTGAAAAGGACGAATTTCTTCGTGAAGTTGCGGATCAGTTCGGCAAATGGAAAGGCAGCGAGCTACCTGTTCCAACGTTCGCAGCGCCGCCCACGCGGGCGGGCCGGTCGTTGACGATCGTCGATCGTCCCGGTTCCGCGCAGACTAACATAGTGCTTGCGAATATCGCGTTCGAGCGCAACCATCCGGATTACTTTCCCGCCCTTGTCATGAATCAGATCCTGGGAGCTGGAGCTTCGTCGCGCGTCTTCATGAATCTGCGGGAGGAAAAAGGTTACACGTACGGAGCCTATACCCGCTTGGATGCAAAGCGGTCGGCGGGAGACTTCGAAGCCACGGCGGAAGTGCGTACCCAAGTTACGGGAGACTCCCTTCGCGAGTTTTTCTATGAGCTGGAGCGAATCCGCACGGACCGTGTTTCGGACGAGGAACTCGCAGACGCGAAAAATTTTCTTACGGGCGTGTTTCCGATCCGGGCCGAGACTCAGGAAGGCCTGACCAATCTCATAGTGAACCAGCAGTTGTACGATCTTCCCGCTGATTATCTTCAAACCTATCGTGCCAATGTCGAAGCTATTTCGGCGGTGGACGTGGAGCGGGTTGCGAATAAGTACATCCAGCCCGACAGCCTTGCGATCGTCCTCGTCGGCGACGCAAAGGACGTTTTGCCCCAAGTGCGAAGCTACACAGACCAGATAAATATTCTCGATACGGTAGGAAACAAAATGGACCTCGCGAGTTATGAAGAAGACCCGAACGCGGAAGAAGTAGACGTTGCGGGAACGTGGGAATTGAGCCTTGATTTTCAAGGGCAGCAACTTCCGGTCACACTGACGCTGGAACAAAACGGCGAACGGATTTCGGGAAAGATCGAAACGGTACTGGGGAGCGGAAATATAGACGACGGAACGGTGAAGGGTGACCGGATTACCGCGACCGCGAATACGGAGATCCAGGGACAGTCCGTCGAATTTTCAATAACCGGATCGGTCAAATCGGACTCGATGAGCGGGACTCTCTCCGCACCGATAATTCCGGATTCACTTTCCTTCGAAGGAAAACGAACCAGCTAGAGGCTCTCGAAAAGCGTTGCTGAGATAATCGGAATCAGAAACGGCAGCGGAGATAAGAGGGGAGTTTTGAGTTGTGATGTGAGGTTTCTGCCTCTTGGAGAAGGCAGGACGGGTTTGATCACAACTCAAAACATGGTGGTGTGGGAGAAGCCTATTCGCTATCAGCTCGCCCGTCGAAGTGGCGGCTTAGCCGAGGAATCAGTTTTTCCCTGCTTATCCTGCAGGTGCTGGATGAGCGAGGAAGCGGCTCGTTTCGTCAGTTCATCTGTCGAGCAATTCATCACGGAACTGCACTCTTCATCCGGATCGATATTCAACTCCCGAGCGATCGCACGGATCATTCCCAGCTGTTTCGCGGTTACCAGTTCGCCGAGGCTGCGAGCCACAGGATTGGTAGGGAAGTCGTCTCCATCGTCGCCCGATGGGGTTGCGGCACGCTCGATCGCGTCAGACTCCTTCTTGTAAAGCTCACGAGCGATGCCGAACTTCACAGCCGCACGCTTGAGAGCATCATGCTCAGCCTTCTTGATTCCCATCTCGCTCTGTGCCACGCCGGTCCCGATCCCTTCGCGTGTGACACCATCGATCGTGATCGCGACCGTGACAGTCATGAGCTCACCGATCTGCCGAATGTCCTTTACGGTGTGGGCCCAGTTCGGGGCAGCTTCGTCCAAGATGTCTGCGACGGTGTGCCACTCGACATAATCGACCATCTGGACGTTTCCGTTTCGGTCACGCCAGCCTTCCCGCTGTTTCACCAGATTGGGATCAACATGCTTCTTCAACTCGCGAAGTGTCGCCGTGAACTCGAGCACATTGCTGCGATCGTCAACTGTTTCTTCTATCGGATCGAGGACCGTAACGTCCGCTTCCATTAGATCTGTTCGTTTCATTTCTTTGTCTCCTTGTGTATCTTCGAGACGATCCCGCACGGCCTTTTTAGAAGCGGCTTGTCTGTTTGCCGCCTGATTCGCCGATGCGTTTTCGTTCGTCTGTTCGCCACGCTCAGACGGGCGCGACTCAGTGTTATTAGTTTTATCCCCGACCGCTTCGGTCGAAGACGGTTCCGATGGATCACTGGGCTTTTCAACGGGAGCTTCAGTATTCTTCTCTACGAGAGCGAACTTGACCGCCATAATGTGCTCGCACCGGATCGGTGAACCGGTGGCGGCCGCCCGTTCAAAATCCTCGCAGTTGCACACAACAGTTCCCAGGTCGTTACGCCTCACTTCGAACGACTTCTGATTCCCCCGGACACTGGCCGATGAAACATTGAAGTGGTCGCCATCGCGCACAACAAGTCCCATAGCGGCCATTGCTTTAGCCCGCTTTTCCATCTGGATATTTGAACTTACTACAGTATTCATCACTTTCTCCACGTGTGCTATCCATGAAACATTGTATCAGGATCCGTGCTTTGTTGCAAGCATGAAACTAGGTGTTGCATTTAAAATATCTCCGTGTTATGTTTTATCCGTGAAATGCCACGTGCACCAATGACACTAAGTCGGGAGGCTTCGAAACAATGGCTGATAGGAATGACAACTTCATAAACACAGTAGAACTGGGACGAGCGATCAAGCGTCGACGCGAAGAGTTGGCGCTGAGCCTGAGAGACGTCGCGGACGTAACCAACGTTTCGGCTTCGACGCTTTCGCGGATCGAAAACGGGACCGGGAAACCGGATGCGGACAACATCGCCAGGCTGACCGGTTGGCTCGATATGCCGATCGATCGGGTCATGAGCAAGTCGGCATCCGAGGTGGAGCCTGTAGTTTACTATCCGCATGAGGCGACTCCGGAGATCGTGGAGGCTCACCTACGCGCCGACAAAAAGCTCACGCCCGAGACGGCAAAAGCGCTTTCTGAGCTGTTCCGCGTCGCTTACAAGCAGTTTAGTAAGCCTGGCGAGGATTAGTTCCGGGTACGAACGTTTCCACAGAAATACTCAATAGAATTTACGGAGTTTGGATGTTTTTCGGAGCGAAAAGAATGCAAGATTCACGATCTGACAAGCGATTTTCGATCGATACCACGTTCGTCCTATTTTTCCTGGCTATCGATTTCGGGCAGTCGGCGTTTTCCGCCGGCATCGATACGATATTTTCCGGATTAACCCTCGGAATGCTTCTGGTACTGCCGTATTTTCTCCCATCGGCAACAGAAAAGCCTGATTTTATGGGCTGGGTGTTGGGAAGGAGCTTGATCACGGTGTTCGCCGCAGGGCTTGGTCTGATGTATCAGCAGGCGCTGGGCGTACTACTTCCGGATGCTTTCAGGTTCCTGCCGATGACGCTGCTGGTCGTTACGGCGATGCTCAGCTGCTACTTGCAGTTCTATGCTATGATCAGATTTCGTTTGGCGAGATAGGCAAAAGGCGTCGAACGTTAGAAAATCCGCGCGTGTTCGGGAACACGCGCGGATTTGTTTTTAAAGGGTGATAGAGCTATGCAACGAGCTCGGCGGCCGGGACACGATCGATCTCATCCGCCAAAAGGGCGTGGATCTTGTTGACCTGTCCCACCAGCTCCGAATACTGTGTCGGCGTGAGAGCCTGGGCCCCGTCGCAAAGCGCTTCTTCAGGGCACGGATGGACCTCGATCAACAGCCCATCGGCGCCGACCGCGACACCGGCCCGTGCAAGAGGATTTACCAGATAATTGTGGCCGGTGCCGTGTGACGGGTCGACCAATACCGGCAAGTGCGTCATCCGATGAACCGCGGGGACGATGGAGAGGTCCATCGTGTTCCTCGCGTGGTCGGCGAATGTCCGAATGCCGCGCTCGCACAGGATCACGTCGTAATTTCCCTCGGCCATGATGTATTCCGCCGCGAGGAGGAATTCGTCCAACGTCGCCGATAAGCCCCGTTTAAGAAGGACGGGCTTCCGCATCTGCCCCACGTACTTCAGCAGCGAAAAGTTCTGCATGTTGCGGGCGCCGATCTGAATACAATCGCCGTATTTTTCGACGAGGTCGACGCCGTACTGGTCCATCGCTTCGGTCACTATATTCAGGCCGAACTGGTCTCGAACTTCGGAAAGGATCTTTAGCCCGTCCTCACCCATCCCCTGGAATGCATATGGCGAAGTCCGCGGCTTGAATGCGCCGCCGCGGAAAAATTTCGCGCCGCTGGCAGCGACGGCTTCGGCGACTGCGAGGACCTGTTTAGTATTTTCAACCGCGCATGGGCCCGCGATAATCGCGAGCTCGGGCCCGCCGATTGTTGAGTTCCCAACTTTAACGACAGATTTCTCCGGACGCAGGTCTTTCGAGATAAGCTTGTACGGCTTTGTGACCCGGATGGCATCGGCCACACCGGGAAGATTCTCGAAGTGACCTGGGTCGACCGCGCCTTTGTTGCCCGTCACGCCGATTGCCGTGCGGTTCTCCCCCGGCATGGCGTGTCCGCGAAGGCCGAGTGCATTAATTACTTCAACGACGCGTTCGATCTCCGCCTGCGTCGCATCCGATTTCATTACGATGAGCATAAAAAAGTAATCCCCTACAACCCGGCAAAACTAAAACTCTAAAGTTCCGATTCTGATTTTGCAAACTGCGGCAAAAGCCCGCGAATGAAGTTCTCGGTCGCCGTTGCCGGATCCCCGACCGCAGATCTTTCGACCTCCGAAACGATGGCCGACCCCACAACGGCCGCGTCCGCGAATTCCCAAACATCCAATATTTGTTGCCTCGTCGAAATACCAAACCCGACGGCTATGGGCAAGTCGGAAAATCTCCGCGCGCGCTCCACGAGCTTGGCTGCTTCGTCACTGACATTATCCGCGGCGCCCGTGACCCCGGCGCGAGAAACGGCGTATAAGAAACCACTTGAGCGCTTCGCGATGCTTTCCAGGCGTTCGTCGGTCGTCGTCGGCGCGATAAGCGAGATGAGGTCGAGACCGGAGTCGCGAAGCGTTGATGAAAATTCCATAGCCTCGGTGTCGATCGCATCGGTTATCAGGATCCCATCGACGCCGGACGTCGCGGCATCACGAGCGAGCTTCTCGAACCCGTAACTGAGCAGCGGGTTCAAGTAGCTGAACAGCACGACGGGCGTTTCTCTTTTCTCCCGGAACCGTTTGGCGATCGATAAAACCGAACCCACGTTCACACCCTTGGCCAGAGCCCGCTGCGACGATCTCTGGATCGTCGGACCGTCAGCCATCGGGTCGCTGAACGGTACGCCGATCTCTATTACGTCGCCGCCAAAATCCGCCAGCTTCAACATTATCGAAAGGGAAGTCTCCTCGTCGGGGTCACCGGCGGTGACGAACGGGACGAAACCTTTACGGCCCGTTGCTCTGATGTTCTGAAATACTTCAGCGATCCTGCTCATTTTGTATTTCCCAAAAGTTCCGCGACCGTGTTCACGTCTTTGTCGCCGCGACCCGAAAGGCTGACGACGATTATGGATTCGCGCGGCAGGTCCGGCGCGATCTTCACCGTGTGCGCGATGGCATGGGAAGATTCGAGGGCCGGGATTATGCCTTCAGTTCGCGATAGAAGTTGGAAAGCCTCGAGGGCCTCGTCGTCGGATACCGACACATACTCGACCCTTCCCAGATCGTGAAGGTAGGCATGCTGGGGACCGATGGATGCGTAGTCGAGACCGGCCGAGATGGAGTGTGTCGATGCGATCTGCCCGCTCCCGTCCTGAAGTAGGTAACTCTTCGTGCCCTGCAATACTCCGACGCTTCCCCCGTCCATAAATCGCGCCGCGTGCTCGCCAAGCTGCGATCCCGTGCCACCCGCCTCTACGCCTATCATCCTTGTGTTGTCGTTCAGGAATTCCTGAAACAAGCCGATCGAATTCGATCCACCACCGACACATGCAACGAGAACGTCGGGCGGACGGCCTTCGTCCGCGAGGATCTGTTCACGGGCTTCACGCCCGATCACGCTTTGAAAGTCGCGCACCATTACCGGATATGGATGCGGCCCCAACGCCGATCCAAGCAAGTAGTATGTTGTGGAGATGTTCGTCACCCAGTCGCGAAGAGCTTCGTTGATCGCGTCTTTCAGGGTGCACGAGCCGGAATCGACCCCGCGGACTTCCGCACCCAACAGACGCATTCGGAAGACGTTGAGCTCCTGCCGCCGCATATCTTCGGTGCCCATGTAGACGACGCATTCGATACCGAAAAGAGCGCACACGGTAGCGGTCGCGACGCCGTGCTGCCCGGCGCCGGTCTCCGCAATGACGCGCTTCTTTCCCATTCGGCGGGCCAACAAGATCTGGCCGATGCAATTGTTTATCTTGTGGGCCCCGGTGTGATTCAGGTCTTCGCGCTTCAGATAGATCCGCGCGCCGCCCAACATCTCTGACAGTCGACCCGCATAGGTTAGCGCGGTGGGCCTGCCGGAATAATTCTTCAAGAGGGAATCGAGCTCGTGATGAAAAGTTTGGTCGTCCCGTGCCGCCAAATATGCTGCCGTCAATTCGTCGAGAGGAGCGGCCAGCGTTTCGGGAACAAACCTTCCGCCGTACTCGCCCCAATATCCGCGATCGTTAGGTTCGTAGCTAATCATTCTTTTTTGCCTCTGTGATGAACTCCCGAAGTTTCTCCGGGTCCTTAAAGCCTGGGCGCAATTCGAGCGAACTGCACGCGTCGACCGCATACGGTCTAACAGCGCGGATAGCGGGCCGCACATTTGCCGCTGTCAGCCCTCCCGCGAGCCACAACTCTCCGACCATCGTCCAAAGGGAATTTGCTATTTCCCAGTCGAAAGTTTCGCCGCTGCCACCCCGCCCTTTTGCAGAGAACGAATCAAGCAGTATCGCGTGGACGTTATAGTCGAGAGCATCCTCCCACTCGAATCGATCTGAAACCCGCACAGCTTTTACGATTTGACAGTGCGTTTCCTTGCGGAGATCGTCGACAAACTGTGTCGACTCGTCACCATGGAGCTGGATCGAATCAAGTCCGACGAACCGAGCAGTCTCGACGATGTGCTCAACGGTCTCGTTAACGAAAACTCCTACCATCGATACGTCCGTGCCGAGGCTTCCAATTATTTCTCGAGCGGCGCTCGGTGATAGGCAGCGGGGACTTTTCGAATAAAAATTAAATCCGAGCATGTCCGCCCCAAACTCCATCGACCGGCGCGCGTCATCTAGATTTGTTATGCCGCATATCTTTACTTTCGTCATCGCAGCATCTCCTTACTCAAACCGGAACCGCCGGCACGCATAAGCGTCTCGCCGATCAGAAAAGCCGAGTAACCAAGACTTTGCAATTCTAAAAGTTCGCCGCGTGATTTTAATCCGCTCTCCGAAACAAGCGACGCAGCGGGCGGAGCGATTGTCACGAGTTCCCGCGACACATCAAGGGATACATCGAATGTCCGAAGATTTCTGTTGTTGACCCCGACGAGCTTCGCGTCGATCTCGTTCGCGATCCGCATTTCTTCCGAATCGTGAACCTCGATCAGCGCGTCCATCCCAAGTTCGTCTTGAGCGACGGATCGAAATCTGCGGAGCTGTTCGGTACTCAACGCCGCAACGATCAAAAGGATCGCATCGGCGCCGGCTTCGGCCGCTTCGTATATCTGAAACTCGTCGACGATGAAATCCTTGCGGAGGATCGGGAGTGAAACTGCGTTTCGAATCGCTGCGAGGTCTTCCAAACGGCCTTTGAAGAAGGCGGGTTCGGTAAGAACAGAAACCGCGCACGCGCCCGACGCTTCGTAAGACCGGGCGGTAGCGCCCGGATCCGCGACATCGTTAATGACGCCCTTGGATGGCGACGCCTTCTTGAATTCGGCAATAATGTTGAGTCGATCCGGCTGTTGTATCGCTGAGAGAAAAGCATGGGAAGAAACGGCTGAACGTTTCTGCAACGCACGCACCCGCATTTCGGCGACATCGACCGCCTTCCGCGCGGAGGCGACCCTCGCCCGCGTCGACTCCAAAATTTCGTCCAATATCGATTTCATGTTTTGGTTGCCGCCGCCAACTCCGTCAACTTCCGCAGTGCGCTTCCGGTCTTAATGCTTTCCTTCGCAGCCCCAAGCCCCGCAGAAAGAGTTTCCGTTTTTCCTGAAATGAATATCGCCGCGGCAGCGTTGCAAAGCAGAATTCGTTCTGCGAATGTATCTTTCTTTTTGCCGCTGAGAATTCCGCGGATCAAATCCGCGCTCTCCTCGGGCGAGCTTACTTTTAAATCCTCCGAGCCGGCGTCCGGGATTCCAAAGTCGCCCGCTGTAATTTCCATTCCTCTAATGACGCCGTCATTCACCTCAGCGACCGCCGTCGCGGCGCGAAGCGAAACTTCGTCAACGCCGTCGCCGCCATAAACGATCCAAGACCGTTTGGTTCCGAGTCGCGCCAATGCATCGGCCATTTTCGATACAAGATCTTCTCTCCAAACACCTATCAACTGATAAGGCGCGTTTGCGGGATTGCACAGGGGCCCGACGCAATTGAAGATCGTCGGGAATCCCAAACTGCGCCTAACCTTTCCGAGCGTCGGCGAGAGTCGGTGAAAATTGGGCGCGAACATAAAGCAGATCCCGATCTCTTTCAAACACTTCTCCGCGGTTGCCGCATCGACCGCCGGTTCGACGCCGAGGGCCGAGAGAACATCCGCGCTCCCCGAATTGCTCGTCGCCGCTCTGTTGCCATGTTTGGCGACGGGGACGCCGGCACCCGCGACAACGAATGCGGCGGCCGTCGAGACATTGAAAGTTTTATTTCTGCTCCCGCCGGTACCGACAATGTCGACAAATGTTTCGTGCGCCGAGACGACCGGTTTGCACCGTCGGCGCATCACGCTCGCGACCTCAAATATCTCGTCGGCAGCTATGCCCTTTTGATCCCACGCCCGGAAAACGTCGCCCAGCAACGCTTCATCGGATTCGCTTATCAAAACGTCGAGAAATGACGCCGCGTCGCCGGGGACAAGGTCCGCACCGTCGACGAACGACTTGATATATTTTTGCAGGATGCTCATGAGGCGTGCGTCTCCGCGAGCTCGATCGCTTTCAAAAGCGCGCGGGCCTTATTCACCGTCTCCTGGTATTCAAGCGCGGGAACCGAGTCGGCTACGATACCCGCCCCCGCTTGGACGTGGGCGATCCCGTCCTTCAAATGCAGGGTGCGGATCGCGATGCAAGTGTCCATGTTCCCACCATAATCGAAATATCCGACCGCGCCCGCGTAGACGCCTCGAGCCGTGGGCTCCATCTCCTTTATGATCTCGATCGCCCGGACTTTCGGAGCGCCCGACACCGTACCGGCGGGGAAACACGACGCGAGCGCGTCGAACCGGTCGAGGCCTGCGCGCAGCTTCGCGGAAAGGTTGCTCACCAGGTGCTGGACGTGGGAATATTTTTCGACGCTCATCAGATTCTCGACCTTAACACTTCCGTATTCGGCGACGCGGCCTAAATCGTTTCGCCCTAGGTCGACAAGCATTAGATGTTCCGCAACTTCTTTTTGATCCGCCTGCATTTCTTTCGCGAGCGCGGAATCATCTTCGATAGTCTTACCCCTGGGTCGAGTGCCGGCGATCGGACGATATTCGAGATTGCGCCCGGAACATTTGACCAGCATTTCCGGCGAGGCACCGATGATACAACTGTCGGGCATCTGGAGTAGGAACATGTAAGGTGACGGATTCAAAGAACGCATCGCGCGATAGATCGAAATCGGGTGGGCGACCGTCGAGCGTGTGAAGCACTGAGAGATCACGACCTGGTAGCATTCCCCGGCTCGAATGAGCTCTTTAATATCAAGCACGGCCTTCTCAAATTCGTCCTGCGTCCAGTTTGACGACACGGATGCGTCAGACGCTCCAGAGCCGCGCGGCGGCAGCTCAACCGGCTCGGTTTCGAGGACGCGGCGGATCGATGCGTTCTTCATCGAGGCCTTTTGGAACAGCTCCGGCTTTGCTTCCTCGCCGGCTTCTTCCGGAAAGACCAAGGTGCAGATCTTGACCACCTGCTTTGCGTGATCGAACGCGATGACGGACCTAAAGAACATGAAAGTTGCTGCGGATCCATACCTCGACGACCGATCACGCAGAGAAGGTTCAAACCATCCGGCACAATCAAAACCGAAATAACCGATCGCTCCACCGATGAATGCGGGCAGCTCCTCGTCGGTGAGAACGTGGGCTTCGGCAAAGTGCTCACGCAGATAGTCGAGCATCGGCACCTGCACCGTTCGAGTCCCGTTAGCGTCGCGAACGGTGACCTCGAAGGCATCTCCCGACACGATCATTTCCGGCTCGCTGCCGATAAACGAATAACGCGCCAGAGACTCACCGCCCTCGACGGATTCGAGTAGGAAAGAATTCCGGCTCCGCTTCGCGAGCTGGAGATAAACCGCGAGCGGCGTGAGCAGATCTGCCGATATCGTCTCGATAACCGGTATCACCTGCCGCTTGATTTCGCTTTTCTCCGAATCCTTCATTGCATAAAAAAAGCCGCCTTCGTTGATAAAGGCGGCGTTGCTAAAGACTCAAACTCTGGAATTGTTAACGGACTCAACCCATCAAATTCCTTTCAAGTCATACACCGCGGAGCCCAGCCAGCGCCAAGCCGAATCGGCGGGCCAACTGGTAACTGCGATGTTTGCTTGAAAGTTCATGCAAGGAAACTTGTAGCAAAATTATTCGACTAATGTCAATCACATTTTGGCTGGTACTTCGATTCCCATGGTATCGAGAGCGGCCGTCAATGATCGCCTGACGGTATCCGCGACGCAAAGCAGCAGGGCGCGCTTGGTCGGATCCGGTTCCGGCAAAATTTTGTGATTGTGATAGAAAAGGTTAAAACCTTTCGCCAGATTGAACGCGTATTTTGCGAGAATCGCCGGCTCGTTTTGCGATGCGGCTTGGGCTACGGTTTCCTCCAGTCTCGATGCGAGCATGAACATAGACCAGATTTCGTCGCCGCCTTCGGCGGAAAAAAGTTGTGCGGTTTTCCTCGGGTCGGAAACGACCGTCAGCAAATCATCCAGATTCTCTCCGCCTTCAGAAAGTTTTCGGAAGATCGAATTCGCCCGGACGGCCGAGTACTGGCAGAGGCATCCGGTCTCGCCTTCAAACGAAAGCGCTTCTTTGAAATCGAAAACGATAACCGTATTTCGAGTGAACTTGAGAAGAAAGTAACGCAGCGCACCCACGGCGATTTTGTGTGCGATCGTTTTTTTCTCTTCCGTAGGTTCGTCCGGATGACGGGCCTCGACCTCGGCGAGCGCGTTCGCTTCGAGTCTGTCGATGAGATCGTCCGCTTTAACGCCGAGACCCTTCCGCCCGCTCATCTCGATAAACGACCGCGCTTTGTCTTCGTCCGAAATTACAAATCCCAACTCCTCCGCCGCGGAAGGAGAAAGGGCGACCATTTCATATGAGAGATGGATACTTGATCGCTCACCCCGGTCGGGAGAAACAGCGGCGACGCCCTTCTTCACGACATCCTGTGTGTACGACTGCCGCGAATCGATGACGTTGTAGATCGTTTCGCCGTGCCCGAAGCCGGGCGAGTCCTGGTCCGCGGCCGGGTCGGATGTCGTGATCCACACATCTTGCCCATTCGGATATTTATGAAATGGCCGGTAGCAAAAATCCATGCCGAGTATCCCGAGCTTCCACATCTGATAGGCGATATCCTTGCCCGTATAAGTCACCGTTCCGTTCGAGCGAACAAGGATCTTGTCCGCCTCATGCTCGTCGGTGCCGGCGTGAGATTCGAACGGCATCACCCAGCACCCTGAATTTTTGCCCTCGGTCTCATACTGAATAACTCCGAGCTGCTTCATCTGCTCGAAGGCCTTGTCCCAAAAATGTAAGTGGAGTATTTCGGATTCACGAGGCAGGAGATCGTAACGAATAGACAGCCGCTGCATCGTGTCGATGATGCATTCGACGTTTCTGGTGGCGACGTACTCGGCAAGATCCGCAATCTCGTTGTTGCCTTCTTCGAGAAGGTGCAGAACCTCCGCGCGCTTCTGCTTCAATTCCGCGTTGGTCTGGTATTCCTGACCGACCTTCGCGTAAAGATCCCAACAGTAATAGTCGAAAGTTTTCCCTGCGGCCAACAGTTCGGCGTCGAGCAGCTTAATGTCGGCAAGAGTTTTATTTTCTATATAGATAAACCCAACAACGACGTCTGCTACTTGAACTCCGGTGTTGTCGATATAGTTTTGTACCTCGACGCGCTTTCCGGTCGCCTTCAGGATCCTCTGGAACGTGTCCCCAAGGACCGAGTTCCTGACATGCCCGATATGGGCTGCCTTATTGGGATTGACCGACGTGTGCTCGACGCAAACCTTTGGGGCGGACGCGTCCGCGGACTTGCCGAGCGAGGGAAGCGGCGGAGCCGAAATGCGTGCCGCAACAAACTGAGGCCGGTTAAGGTAAACGTTTAAGTAACCTGCCCCGGCGACGTCGACTTTGCCGACGAACTCAAATTCTTCAAGCGATGACTTAAGTATTTCGGCTATCTCCCTTGGATTTCGCTTCTCGCCTGTTTCTTGTTTGAGTCTTTTGGCAAGTTCGAACGCGATGGGAAACGCGACGTCCCCGAGCTCGGTTTTCGGCGGCGTCTCCGA
>DATLCA010000056.1:0-6387 GCA_035526605.1 Pyrinomonadaceae bacterium
ATCCCGTAAATATACGGTGCGATCACCAGCGAGACGATCGACATGAGTTTGATAAGAATGTTCATCGACGGGCCCGATGTGTCCTTGAACGGATCACCTACGGTGTCGCCGGTGACTGAGGCCTTGTGCGGTTCCGATCCTTTGAAGACCATCTCGCCGTTGATCATCACACCCTTTTCAAACGATTTCTTCGCGTTGTCCCACGCACCGCCCGCGTTCGACTGAAAGATTCCCATCAGTACGCCGGACACCGTAACGCCGGCAAGCAATCCGCCCAGCACCTCGGGACCGAATATGAACCCGACCAGCACCGGAGTGATCAATGCGATCGCACCCGGCATCATCATTTCGCGGATCGAAGCCTTGGTCGAAATCGCGACGCATTTCTCGTATTCCGGCTTTGCTTTGTATTCCATGATTCCGGGAATCTCCCGGAACTGGCGCCTGACCTCGTTGACCATATCCATCGCGGCTTTTCCGACCGCCTGGATGCAAAGTGCCGAAAAGATGAACGGGATCATGCCGCCGACGAACAAGCCTGCGAGCACGTTGGCTTTATAAATATCGATATGCTGAATTCCGGCGATGCCCACGAATGCGGCGAACAGGGCCAGTGACGTCAACGCCGCCGATGCGATCGCGAATCCTTTTCCGGTCGCCGCGGTGGTGTTGCCGACCGCGTCCAGATTATCGGTTCGCTCGCGAACTTCGGGCGGAAGCTGGCTCATCTCGGCAATGCCGCCGGCGTTATCCGCGATCGGTCCGAACGCGTCGATCGCGAGCTGCATCGCCGTCGTCGCCATCATCCCGGCCGCGGCGATCGCCACGCCGTACAACCCGGCAAAATAGTACGAAGCCATGATGCCGCCGGCCAATGTCAGGATCGGGATCACGGTCGACTTCATTCCGACCGACAAGCCGCCGATGATGTTCGTCGCATGTCCGGTCGAAGATTGTTGGACGATCGACATCACAGGCTTCTTGCCCATCGCCGTGAAATACTCTGTCACGAAGCTCATGATCGCTCCGACGATCGTGCCGACGACTATCGCGGCGAAGACGCCGTTCTTATTAAACGTATTCGTACGCGACGTGATCGGGCCGTCGGGCAGCAGCCACATCACGACAAAATAAGACGCGACCACGGTCAGCAACATCGAGGTCCAGTTTCCGATGTTGAGCGCATTCTGTACGCTCGACTTGTCGTCCTTGATGGTGACGAAGAAGGTCCCGATGATCGAGAATACAATTCCCAAGCCGCAGATCACCATCGGCAGAAGGATCGGCGACAGGCCCCCGAACGCATCGTTTACCCTGATCTCCTGACCGAGCACCATCGTCGCCAAAATCGTCGCGACATACGAACCAAATAGATCGGCGCCCATTCCTGCGACGTCGCCCACGTTGTCGCCGACGTTGTCCGCGATCGTTGCCGGGTTGCGGACATCGTCTTCGGGAATTCCCGCTTCAACTTTTCCGACCAGGTCGGCACCGACGTCAGCCGCTTTTGTGTAGATACCGCCGCCGACACGTGAGAACAACGCGATCGACTCGGCTCCGAGCGAGAAGCCGGTCAATACCTCGATCGCCGTCCTCACCTGATTCGCGCCAAGATCCGCAAAGAGGGCTAGGAATGCAATGAACAAACCTCCCAACCCCAAAACCGCCAGGCCGGCGACTCCGAGGCCCATCACGGTTCCGCCCGTGAATGAAACTTTAAGTGCCTGCTTCAAACTTGTTCGGGCAGCCTGCGTGGTGCGGACGTTGGCCTTCGTCGCGACCTTCATCCCGATATAACCGGCGGTCGCGGAGAACACCGCGCCGATGATGAAGGCGATACAGATAACCCAGCTCGAGTGGATCTCCCTGCCATTCACTGAATGAATCGTTCCCGAATAAGCCAGCAGTGCCGCGGTGACCAAAACGAATATGCTCAGGACGCGCCATTCAGCTTTCAAAAACGCCATTGCTCCGTCGGCGATATAGCCGGCGAGCTCCTGCATCTTTGCGTCGCCCGGATCCTGCTTACTAACCCACGCCGACTTAAATGCCATCACCACCAATCCTAAAATCCCGAGAGCGGGCACCAAGTAAATTACGTAATTGTTCATGTTGTTCTTAGTTGTCTGTTTTTGCCGGTCCGCGAAGGCCTCGGACACGATGACCGCGGTAGACCAGTACAAAAACTTAAAATTCTAGCCGATGTCCAAAGCTATTGATTATCAACAAATGGTAAGTATTTAACAAATAAGACGGGGTAAAATGTCACTTGCAGTACTGAGACGGTGAGGCCCCGGCCCGAGTATCCTATTTTCATCTCGGCCCTTCCCTCGTGCCTGCGGTAAGATTTCTCAGTGCATTTCATCAAAGTCAATTCGAAAAGCCGGGAGCAGATGATCGACATCACCGCTGAGGTTGGAAAGCTTATGTCGAAAGATACGGAGGGCATTTGCGTATGCTTCACGCAACACACGACCTGCGGTCTGACTATTAATGAGAATGCCGACCCGGATGTGAAATCGGACATGCTGGGATTTCTTAAGCGGCTGATCCCGCAATACGAGCCGAACTTCCAACACTTCGAGCACAACTCCGACGCACATATCAAGTCATCGTTGGTCGGTTCGAGCGTCACGATCCCGTTCGCGGACGGAAAGCTCCTGCTCGGACGCTGGCAGGGGATCTATCTGTGTGAGTTCGATGGGCCGCGGGAGAGAAAGGTAGGAGTGCAGATCATTAATATTTAGGCCGTGGATCTTCCGCGGATAGGTATTAAACTGCGAGTTAGATCGCACTACCTCTTATCACTAATAACTATCCGCTGAACAATCAAACTCAAAATATATGACGCCCGGATACTCTGGAAAACCTCTTTCGAAAAAACTGGGAATCGCAGCCGGGATGATGGTCGTTACGGTCGGTGCTCCCAGTAATTACGCCGAACTGCTCATGGCCGTTCCTGAGGATGTCCTGATCGTGGAAGCGGGGGACCGTCCCTCCGTAAGGGCTAAGAGTTCTACGGGACCGGCGGACATGGTTCACCTATTTACGAATAGCAGAGACGACCTCTTCCGCAAGCTTGCGGAGTACAAAACCCTCATAAAACAGGACGGCACCATCTGGGTCTCATGGTACAAGCGCGCGGCGAAGCTCCCGACCGAGATCACGGAGGACACCGTGCGTGAAGCCGCTCTGCCTCTCGGTCTTGTAGATGTAAAAGTCTGCGCGGTCGACGACAATTGGTCCGGGTTGAAGTTGGTAATTCGGAAGGAGAATCGCTCCTGACGCAGAAGCCCGCACGAAGTTAGAGCGACACGTACAACATTGAGCAGGTCGCCCTTACCTTCGTCGGGGCTTCTGCATCGCGAGAATAATCGAGTATAATTCCGACACTCAATCCCAAAGGAGTCTCAAAAATATGCCTTCCGTCGATCCCAGAATTGACGCTTATATCGAAAAGTCCGCTGACTTTGCAAAACCGGTCCTGACGCACATCAGAATGCTCGTTCACAAAGCCTTTCCCGATATTCGGGAGACCATGAAGTGGAGCTTTCCGCACTTCGACCACAAGGGAACGGTTTGCAGCATGGCCTCGTTCAAGCAACATTGTGCCTTTGGGTTTTGGAAGCAATCGCTTTTGGAGCAGGGTGCATTTCCCGCCGAGAAGACGGCGATGGGGAGCTTCGGCCGAATCACATCCGTCAAAGATCTTCCGTCCGACAAAGTGATGACGAGCCTCATCCGACAGGCCGTTGAATTGAATGAGAAAGGTATAAAGATCGCAAAGAAAAAACCGGTCGAGAAGAAGGAGCTCGTGGTTCCGAAAGACCTGGCGTCGGCACTTTCGAAAAACAAATCTGCGAAAGCCGCATTCGAAAAGTTCAGCTACAGTCACAAAAAAGAATACGTTCAATGGATCGAGGAGGCGAAGACCGAACCGACTCGAAACAAGCGTTTGGCCACGACCGTAGAATGGCTGTCCGAAGGTAAAAGCAGGAATTGGAAATACGAAAACTGCTAAGGAGAGAATTATGCTCGGCGTAAAACCATACATCGCGTTCAAGGGGAATTGTGAAGAGGCGATCAATTTTTACAGGGACCGACTCGGTGCGGAAGTTCTTTTCACCCAGCGGTACGGCGAATCGCCGATGGCCGGAAAAGGGCCGGACGACAAGATCATGCATACGAGCATCAAGATCGGTGACTCGGTCGTCATGGCGTGCGACAATGTTTTCGAAAATCAGAATCCGACAACCATCGGCAACAACATCTCGCTCGCGATTGGGGGAAACGACGCCTCTTCGGCCGAAAAAATGTTCAACGACCTTTCCGAAGGTGGAACGGTGACGATGCCGATGCAGGAAACATTTTGGGCCGAGCGCTTCGGAATGCTAACCGACAAGTTTGGAATCAACTGGATGTTCAATATCGAAAAGCCTCGCGACGAACAGGCCAAGGCGGGCGCATAAAATTTTATCTTCGATTTGCGACCGCCTCGCAATCAGTTTGCCGGTCGCAGTGAGAAGCTAGTCCCCGCACAATCGAAAATCCGAGATCGCAAATCGCAAATTACCTTATGACCGAACCAATTTTAGTAGCAAAAAAAGACGCGGCGGAATTCTTCCTGCTGCCCCAAATGGCCAATCGTCACGGTGTTATCACCGGCGCGACCGGTACCGGCAAAACCGTGACCCTGCAGCGACTGGCTGAAAACTTCAGCTCGCGCGGCGTACCGGTTTTCATGGCGGACATCAAAGGAGATCTTACCGGGATCAGTCAGCCCGGGTCGTTGTCGGGAAAGATCGGGGAGCGGATGACGCTGCTCGGGATGACCGACGTCAAGTTCGAAGGCTCGCCGGTTACGCTGTGGGATGTTTTCGGCAAACAAGGCCACCCGCTTCGAGCGACGGTCTCGGAAATGGGGCCGCTGTTGATCTCACGCATTCTTCAACTCAACGACACGCAGGAAGGCGTGCTTTCTCTTTCCTTCAAGGTCGCGGACGAAAACGGATGGCTGCTGGTCGATCTGAAAGATCTGCAGTCGCTTCTTCAGTTTGTGGGCGAGCACGCCGAAGAGTTCACGATGAAGTACGGGAACGTGTCCAAAGCGACGATCGGCGCGATCCAGCGCGGTCTGCTGCAATTAGAGCAGCAAGGTGCGGCACAATTTTTCGGCGAGCCGGCGGTGAAGCTGGACGATTTCATCCAGACGCTGAGCGGCAAGGGAGTTCTAAATCTTCTCGCCGCCGACGATCTTATCAACTCGCCGAAACTTTACTCGACGTTTCTGCTCTGGCTCCTGTCCGAACTTTTCGAGATGCTGCCGGAAGCCGGTGACCTCGACAAACCGAAGTTAGTTTTCTTCTTTGACGAGGCGCACCTTTTGTTCAACGATGCTCCGGCGTCGCTTGTCGAAAAGATCGAGCAAGTGGTTCGGCTTATCCGCTCAAAGGGTGTCGGCGTTTATTTTGTGACGCAGAGCCCGGCCGATATCCCCGACAAAGTACTCGCTCAGCTGGGTAATCGCGTTCAGCACGCGCTCCGTGCTTACACGCCCAAAGAGCAGGAAGCGGTGAACGTCGCGGCAAAGAGCTTTCGCGCGAATCCGAACCTCGATACGGTCAAGACGATCACGGAGCTCGGCGTCGGCGAAGTGCTCATCTCCACACTCGATGAGAAAGGTGTGCCGACAATCGTCGATCGCGCTTTCGTCGTTCCGCCCGTCAGTCAGATCGGCCCCGTGACCCCGGACGTTCGGGCGCAGTTGATCAGTACTTCACTCGTCGCCGGGCAGTACGAGCAGGTGGTCGATCGCGAATCTGCGTTCGAGATCTTGTCCAAGAAAGCCCAGGAACGCGCGACTGCCGCCGCTGAAGAGAAGGCCGAAGTAGACGCCGAGAAAGAAGCTGAGAAGCAGGCGAAGGCGGAACGCGCTGCGGCTCGCGCACCGGATTCGCTGACCGAATCGATTACGAAAAGTGTCGTCCGCTCCGCGAGCAGCAGCATCGGCCGTTCGATCGGAACACAGATCGTACGTGGTGTTCTCGGAAGTATCTTTGGCGGCAAATCGAAATCTAAGAGCAGTTGGTTTTAGAAATGCGAAACGCGGAATGCGGAATTCGATGAGGCGACTTCAAGAAATCGCACGGGCCTCTCGATATCTGGCACATCGAATTCCGCATTCCGCATTCCGCATTCCGCATTTACACAGAGATGAATAAAAACGATCTACTCCTCACGGTCGGGACCGCGAAAGGTCTCTTCATCCTTCGCGGCAACAACGGTAAATGGTCAATCGACGGCCCGCACTTTGCGGGCCGCGCGGTTTACTCGGCGTTCCTGGATCAGCGAAAAGGGCGTAACGAAATGTGGGCCGGGCCGGTGAGC
>DATLCA010000057.1:0-12710 GCA_035526605.1 Pyrinomonadaceae bacterium
GCACGAAATCTCGACAACTCCTTCGCGGCGTTATCGATCTTCGAACCGGCCCCGGCAATGAGAACATTTCCGAAAAACTCGTTAGGTGGAAAGCCCGCCCAATCCCCCGAGATCGCCAAATCCGTTGCCCGGCGATATTGCTCAGCTTCGGTAAAGATGCGCCCCAGGATCGCGACGAATTGCTTTCCGCCGTCGGCGACCGGAATCGCTTTACAGGTGAGACCGGCATAGCATTCGTACTCGAACGTGTCGCCGCTGCGCGTGTTTTGAAATGCCGCGCCGCAGAACTCGGCGCATCGCGGCCGAAACTCGTGGGACGCTGTCAGGGCCGAACAGATCGAGTTGTTATTCGACACCGACACCTCCTGCGAGTTCTCGTCCAGCACGACGATCGCGACGCCGTTTTCCTCGGCAACGCGGTCCAGCTTTCTCTGCTTTTTACCTGCTTGTGGGCTCATTCAAATCGGATACGGCACGACCGTTCAAACGTGATGTTTGCGGGCTTCCCGATCATTCAGTGTTTTGCTTCTGTGCATTAATAGGTTCAATGTCTGCGTGATTTCACGAAAGCGCTCGCGTTTTTTAAGGATTATGCCATACGCTTCGGCCCACGTCCCGCCGCCCTCAACCGGGTGCAATACTTTCATGCACATTCACCCTTTTCCAATCGATATGCGATACCCGAAAATCCAAAATCCCCTTTATTACTGGTGTTATCCCTCTTGGCACGTTGATTGTTAACGGGAATACAGAAGCTATTTTTTTACAGATATTTCATTTCGACGGAGGTAATTTCATGATTAACGATTACGAAAACACGAAACCTATTACAAGCGATGCGACTTTCGATTCGACAACGGCGTCGAACAGCGAGGTCATCTCGACACTGAACGGCCTGATTGAAACATGCAAAGACGGACAGAACGGTTTCCAGGTTGCCGCCGAGGGCGTCGAGCGATCGGATCTGAAATCGCTCTTCTACGAATTCTCGCAGCAGCGTGCACAGTTCTCGGGCGAGCTGCAGTCGCTGGTTCAATCGCTTGGTGGTGATCCGGCAAACTCCGGAAGTATGAGTGCCGCACTCCATCGCGGATGGATCAATATCAAGTCCGCCGTCACCGGCAAGGATGAAGCTGCGATCCTCAACGAATGCGAACGCGGTGAAGATTCGGCGAAGGGTGCGTACAAGAGCGCGCTCGAGGAAGCACTGCCCGGTAACGTGATGGAAACGATCCAGACCCAGTACGTTGCTGTTCAGTCCGCTCACGATCGAGTCAAAGCGCTCCGCGACGCGATGTCGGGAAACACCGAAGACACGACGAACGATCGCTCGAACACTGCTTCAACAAGCTACTAAATCAAACCTTCATATCTCGGCTTGTTGTTAAGAAGGCCCGCGGTTTTCGCGGGCCTTTTTTTGAGCTCCGCACCCACCTGGGGAAATAAGGCAGACTCGCCTCGTTACACGGGGGAGTTTTCTTTCGCGCCGTCTTCTGTTTGTGTGATTCGCAGTTCCGTTTCTTACGGCAGCCGGGAACAACGGAGTCTGAGGAAATAAAAAAGAAAAAATCCACTTATGGGATTCAGATTCGCCTTAAACGGTTCCCATCAATGGGCGTCTTCGGTTAACTTACTCCCGGCGCCGATAGCGCCCATGCCGTCGTTGTGTTCGATATGCGGATGCTCCGGATTAATTCGAATGCAGGCCGCAAAGTGACGCGGTTTGATCTCCGCGAGTACAGGGACGAGCTCCTTGCAGTCGGCGATCGCGAACGGACAACGCGTATGGAACGGACAACCGGACGGAGGATTGATCGGCGAAGGCACATCGCCTTTAAGAATGATTCGCTCGCGCGTCGCTTCAATATCGGGGTCCGGGACAGGCACGGCGGAAATGAGCGCTTTCGAGTAAGGCATCAGCGGCTCGGCGTAGATTTCCTTTCCGTCGGCGAGCTCGACGATCCGTCCGAGATACATCACCGCGACGCGGTCAGACAAATGCCGAACAGCACGTAGGTCGTGCGAGATAAATAGGTAAGTGAGGCCTTTCTCGGCCTGCAGGCGTTCCATCAGGTTCATGATCTGCGCCTGGATGGAAACGTCGAGGGCGGAGATCGGTTCGTCGGCGACGATAAATTCCGGATCGACCGCGAGTGCCCTCGCAATGCCGATGCGCTGTCTCTGTCCGCCGGAGAATTCGTGCGGGTAACGCTTGATGAACCGGCGGCTAAGGCCGACCGTCTCCATCAGGCTCTCGACTTTTTCGTTCACCGACTGGCCGTTCGCGAGATCGAATGTGCGAATCGGCTCGCCGATAATATTCCCGACCGTCATCCGCGGATTAAGCGAGGCGTAAGGATCCTGAAAGATCATTTGCAGATGCTTTCGCTGTTCACGCATCGCTTTTTGCGGAAGATGTGCGAGATCTTTCCCGTTGTAAAAAACGCGGCCCCCGGTTGGTTCCGTAAGTCGCAGGATGGCCTTCCCGAGTGTCGATTTGCCGCAGCCGGATTCGCCCACGAGCCCGAGAGTCTCTCCTCTCCGGATATCGAGGGAAACGCCGTCGACCGCCTTGACGTTTTTCGCGTCGCGAAAAAGCCCGCCGCCGATGCGGTAGTAAACCTGAAGCCCGTCGAGCGAAATTATTGTATTGCCCTGAGTATCCATCTATATTGCCGGCGGCTCGATTGTAACCTTAGATTCAGTGTCGTAATTAACCGTCATGTTCTTGAGCGTACCGTTGGTGTATTCGACGTATACCTTCATCGGGACGCCCGTGTCCTGTCGGATCCACATCTTCGACGTGAACGGATAATTTCCCACCGGCGTGACGTTTTTGTAAGTGTAAAGGAGGGCCGCTTTGCCATCGACGGTGTCTTCGCCTTCGAACTTGACGTCCGTGAGTGTCTTCAATCCTTCCTCGGTGAACGAATCGCGTAATGTCGGGATCGACGAATTGGCCGACGGCATTTTCGTCCACTTACCGTTCGAGTTCATGTACGAATCCTTACCGACCCAGGTCAGTTCCATTCCTGCGCCGGTGCCGCCGAGATATTTAACGTGATAGCGATCCGGCGCGGCATATTGGACCTGCGATTTGATCTCGGTCTGGCCGACACCTTCCATGTTCGCTGTAAAGAACGGAAGGTCGATAAATTTCTTGGACGCCGCAACGACGTCCGCTTTGGCATCGGAGCCGCCCGTCGCGGAGCCCTTCGCCCCGCCGGTCAGAAAGCTTGGAAGCTTGCAGCCGGTCACCACGAACAGTAGAACCAAAAGCACTGGGGTGATTTTTTTCATTTGTGCGCTTTAGCCGCCGTCGTCGGCGGATTGATTTTCGAATCTTCGTAAACCTCTTCCGCAAAATGACACAGCGAATGATGGTTCTCATTTATTTGCACGAACGGCGGAAATTCCGTCCGGCAAATCTCTTCGGCTCTGTAACAGCGCTCGGCGAACGGGCAGCCCGGCGGCAAATGCGCGACGTCGGGGGGAAGGCCGGGGATTTGATACAACTCGGTTCCCTGTTCGTGGGCTGGGTCCGGCACGCTCTTTAGCAAGCCTTTCGTGTAGGGGTTCGCGGGCGTATTGAAAAGCTCTCGTGTGGGCGCGTGCTCGAACACCTTGCCGGCGTACATGACGATGATCTTGTCCGTCATTCCGGCTACGACGCCGAGATCGTGCGTGATCAGGATCACGCTGGTCCCCATTCTCGCCTTCAAGTCTTTTATCAGCTCGAGGATCTGCGCCTGGATCGTCACATCCAGCGCCGTCGTCGGCTCGTCGGCGATCAAAAGCTCCGGGTCGCACGATAGGGCCATCGCGATCATCACGCGCTGGCGCATGCCGCCCGAAAATTCGTGCGGGTAATTGTTGATCCGCTCGTGCGCCTCAGGGATGCCGACCGTTTGCAGCATCTTCAGCGCGTGGTCGTACGCCTGCTTCTTCGTATGCCCGAGATGGAGCTGCGTGACCTCCATCAATTGCGTCGAGATCTTCAGAAACGGATTGAGCGACGTCATCGGGTCCTGAAAGATCATCGCCATACGCTTGCCGCGAATTTTTCGCACGTCATCGATCGGGAGCGCACGGACGTCGGTGCCATCGAAGATGATGTCTCCGCCGACGATCTTTCCCGGCGGCTCCGGGATCAGACGCATGATCGACAGATTCGTCACCGATTTCCCCGAACCCGACTCGCCGACGATGCCGAGGGTCTCGCCTTTTTTAAGTTCGAACGAGATACCATCGACCGCCTTCACCATCCCGTCTTCGGTTTGGAAATAAGTCTTCAGATCGCGAACCGATAAAATTGTGCCGTTGTTGGTCATTTACTCAATTTTCCAAACTTACTGTCGCATTGCCTTAGGCCGGACTTCTCGATGAGCTCAATACGTCGCACAATCTTCGGTCCATCAGAGTCCTTGGATTTGGCTTCGGTCTCGTCCTCATCGGAATCTCCAGTAGAGATCTCGACCTCCGGGGCCTTGTCGATTCGGTCGAAGTACTCCAGGGTGTTAAGTCTGACCACCGAAATGTTCGAATAATCGGCCTGCGAACTCGCGGACTGCGTGGACGCTTCTACGTCTTTTGATTCAGCGGGAGGGGTGGCCGTTCGAGCGTCCTCGGCGTCGTCGCTGTCTGTATCTTCCTCCGCGTAAAAATAAATGCCTTCGTATTCGAGGCCGGATCCTTCCTTGAGCTCTTCCTCGGGCTCTCCGTAAACTCTCAAGACGTCGTCGATCGTGCTACTGCCCAGCAGGATTCCTTTGTTGGTCAAAGCCCCTGCCGGCGCCTCCATCTCGACCACAAATATCTCTTTGCTGGGGTCCGCCGAACAGTAATAGAAACTCAGGCCAAGATTTTTGTAGAGCATCTCATACGAATACTTTCCATGTTCGATAAGCTTATAGTCCGTACCATAAGAAGCCACGACATCTGATTCCGTCGATTCACCGATATTGATACTATCGGCACGCTCCCCTTCCATAACAGTCATTTCGGCCTGTTGGGCAAACACGGTGAACAGAAAGAGGGCGAGCATGGAAATGATCGCAAATCCTTCGCGGAAACGTTTGGTTGAAACGAAACTCAAAAATCTCATCGTCGCCTCCTTCAAATCAAAACTTCCGCGTCTGCGGATCGAGTGCGTCGCGCAAACCGTCGCCTAAAAAGTTTAGGGAGAACAAAGTGAGCGCCATCGTCACTCCGGGGAAAATCAGTTGCCACGGGAAGATCGCGATGTTCTTCACGCCGTCCGCGGCGAGACTACCCCACGACGCGTACGGCGCCTGAACTCCGAGGCCGAGATATGAAAGAAACGCCTCCGACAACATCACACTGGGAACGGTTAGTGTCGCGTAGACGATGACCGGGCCGAGCGCATTGGGCACGAGGTGGCGGAAGATTATTCCGAATGTCGATACTCCGGTCGCCTTCGCCGCCGTCACGAACTCCTGATTTTTCAAACTTAGGATCTGGCCGCGGACGACCCGAGCCATCGTCAGCCACGATACGAGGCCGAGTGCAAAGAACAGGAGAAAGATCTGGCTCATCCCGAGGCTTACGACGGCCCCGTAGCGTTCGCCGATCGAGGATCCGAACCCCGTCCGCGAAACAAGACTCACCGCGAGAAAAGTCAGACCGATAAGAATGGCGGCTTCCAGCAAGCCGAGCCCGACCCGCTTGACCGTATCCCCGAACGAAACTGAGACGTCTTCGCCGAAGATTCGCCTGTAAATATTAACCGCCACGAGTATCCCCACAACTCCGACGATCAGGCCGGCCAGTATCGCCGGCAATGCGGCGATCAGCACTTGGGTATTGGGGCCGCCGAAGACGGAAAGCAAAACGATGACGATTAGAATGTAAGGGATCGCGTAAATGATATCGACCATGCGCATCATCACGTTGTCGATCTTTCCGCCAAGATACCCCGCGATCGCGCCGTAAGAAACTCCGACAGCGAGCGAGACGATCGTCGAGATGACACCCACCGCCAGCGAGATTCGTCCGCCTTGCAGAACGCGTGCGAAGATGTCGCGGCCCTGTTCATCCGTTCCCATCGGATGTAGACGTGACGGAGGAAAGGATTTTATGAGATCGCCGTTCGCCGGAATGTAATCGGCCGTGATTCCCGTAATCATTCTCCAGATCACCGGGCCGATCGCGACAAGCACGACCATCACGGCCAGCACGATCATCCCGAACACGGCGAGCTTGTTCTTCAATAGCCGACGCCACGCGTCACGCCAAAGCGATGTACCTACGATGGCTGGCGCGGAATCCTTGTCGGAGCGTTCGAGCGTTAGCTGGGGCGCCTTTTGCGCGTCCAGCTCGACGACCGAAGTCGCATTACAAAAACTGCAAATGACGATCTTTTGCTCCGCGCTATCGAGCGTGACTGGTGCACCACATTTTGGACAACTAAGATCCCTAAGCATTGGTGTTCAATTTCTTCCCCTTTATATGCTCTGCCAAGTTTCGTTTTCTTTCCGTGTGATTCGTGTGTTTCGGGGTTTCCGCTTTTCTTAAACCTGACCGCGAAACACACGTGAAAAGAATTTTCGCTCTATCATTCATACCTGATCCGCGGATCCAGGAATCCGTACGAGATATCGACGATCAAATTAAAGATCATGATCAGGATCGAAAGGAAAGCGACGATCCCGAGGACCAGCGGCTCGTCACGGTTGAGCACCGCCTGAATAAAAATATTCCCGAGACCGGGAATTGAAAAAATTCTTTCCACGACGACCGTGCCCGCGAGCAACGCAGCGAGTGCGGGCCCGGTATACGAAACGACCGGGATGATCCCGCCACGAAGCCCGTGCTTCAGCAACACAGTTTTCTCATCAAGGCCCTTCGCCCGTGCCGTGCGAATGTAGTCGGATCGCATCACCTCGAGCATCCCGGCCCTCGTAAGCCTGGCAATGTAGGCCGAGTAGATCGCGGCAAGGGTGATGACGGGCAAGACGAGGCCCGAAATCCCGTCCCAACGCGCCGGCGGCAAGATGTATAAACCGAGAGCAAATACGAGAACGAGAATCGGGCCGAGTACGAAATTCGGCACCGATAGGCCGAGCATCGCGCCGGCCATCGCACCGTAATCGAATCGGGAATTTTGTTTCAGGGCGGCAATGATTCCGGAGGAAAGCCCGATGAAAAGAGCGAGCAAATACGCGAGCACACCGATGGTCGCGGAATATGGCAGATGGCGCCAGATGATCTCGTTGACCGATTGCCCGATGTATTTGAGCGAGTCCCCGAAATCCCCGACGGCTACGTTCGAGATCATCAACCAGTACTGCGTGTACCAGGGTTTATCGAGGCCGTACTTCGTGCGGATGTTTGCCTCGATCGCCGCCGGTAATTTCTTTTCGCTGTCGTAAAACGTCCCGGGTGCAACGCGGATCAATGCCCACGTCAACGTCACCACGAGCAACGCCATCGGAATGATGAGAAGAAGCCTGCGGAGAATGAATATCAGCATATCGCTATTCGACCGGAGCGGTTTTGCCGTCTGCCGGCTTCGATTTCAAAAACTCCTCTTGCGTCCGCATGATCGCCGCAGCTTGATCTTCGACGATCGGGTTTTTCTCGCTCATCATATTGTCGACGTCGTGATCCCACTTTGCCGGATCGCGCTCGATATAAACAAACTTCCAGGGATGGAGGGTTCCCGGATTCGGGTACAGCCCTTTCACGTATGGCTTCTTCAGCCAGCTCGTTCCGGGCACGCCGAGCGGTATCACGATCTGTTTCTGCATCATGTACAGCTCCGCGGCCGCGAGTTTTTCGTACCTCTGCTGCGAGTCGACCGTGTTGTTCGCTTCGTCGAGCATGCGGTCGAATTTCGGATCCCACCATCCCGTCGCCCCGGTGTTGTTCGGCGAATAGAACAAATAGAGGAACGTGTACGGATCCATATAATCGCCGACCCATCCTCGGCGGCCGAACCCTTCGTAATCCACTTTGTTCAGCAGTGGCAAGAACGTCTTGAATTCCATGTTCTTGATCGGCACCGTGATACCGAGATTCTGCTTCCACTGCGCCTGGGCGAACTCCGCCGTCGACTTGTTGCTCTCGGAAGTGTTGTAGGTAATCGAAACGCTTTCCACCGGGAACGTCGGGCAGCTAAACCCGCTGCCGGATTGCTGCACCGGGAACCCGGCTTCTGTCATGAGCTTGCGCGCCTTTTCGGGATTAAACTTTCGAGCCTTCCACTCGTCGAGTGAGCTTCCCTGCTTCTTCAGTTCCTCGGAATAGACTTTGTCGCGAGCCTCCTCGTACTTCGGAAAAATACCGAACGGCACGAAATCCACCAGCGGCTTGTACGTCCGCCTCAGCTTTTCGAACGCGCCGCGATCGACGGCGAGTGCGAATGCCTCGCGGACCTTTTGATTGTCCATCGGCGGCTTTTTGACGTTGATGACATAGAACTCGCTGGCATTTTCCGGGTGCAAGAGGTATTCGTCTTTGTACCGGCTGACGTCGTCGAACCAAGGCGCCGGCACCGTGTGGTTGTAGATCGCATCCACGCGCCCCGACTTGTACAGATTCATCATCGTCGTCTGCTCGTCGAGCGGGTAAAACTCGATTCTATCCAGCTTGACGTTGGCCGCGTCCCAGTTCTGCGGGTCCTTGACGACGACCAATTTGTCGTAGGGGCGATGCTCGAGAACTTTGAACGAACCGCTGGTTACGATGTTCTCCGGACGGGACCACCTTTCTCCAAGCTTTTCGACTACCTTTTGATCGACCACCCGAAAGAACTGATGTCCGAGCAAGCCCATGAAGTAAGGCGCCGGTTGATAAAGTTTTATGCGCAGCGTGTAATCGTCGACGGCTTCAACACCGATGTCCTCGGCTTTCACGGGAACAAGCTCTTTCCCGTCGAGCGCGGCCTTAAGCTTCGGATCGCTATCTAAAAGTTTTTGCCGGTCCTTTTCGGATGTCGGAACCGAAAGGCGCTCAGGCTCGTCCAAAAATTTATGAAATGCGCTGTCCCCGGAAGGGGTCGCGGCCTGCGGCGAAGCTGCCTCGACCATCTCGACAAAATCCTTCTTCAAAAGAAACTTCCCATCGGCGCCCTTAACGAACGCAAAACCGGAGTTGTAGGCTTCCGAATATTTTATGTAGTAGCCGAGACTCGCGTTCCGCGAAGCGAGCTCCGGTTTGAATCCACGGCGGAACGAATATACAAAGTCGTTCGCGGTGATGGGATCGCCGTTCGAGAATTTCGCATTCTTCCGAAGATGAAAAACATATTCCGTTCCGCCTTCGGTAATTTCCCAGCTCTCCGCGACTCCCGGTATCGGATCAAGCGTCACCGGGTGATACTCGATCAAGCCGTCGTACAAAGCCATCAGGATGCGGGCTTCGGGCTGGCCGTTGGGGACGATCGGATCAAGCGACTCGGGTTCCGAACCCGTCACATAACGCAGAGCGTTTTCGGAAGGTGCGACCGTCTGCCCGAAAAATTGGTTCTTTGCCGAAGAGGTGCACCCCGTTACCAGGCAGGCGACCGTTATTGCGAAACCGAGATGAAGAGTTATGAGCCGCGCCCTTTTCATAGCAGTACTCCGTCGTTCTGAAATCTTGAAAGCCCTTCGACGGGCCGTAGGAGAGCAAAGGGGAAATTGCCGAGTACAAAAAGATTACCACGCAAACGGCAGAATTAGGATTCGTTTTTCACCTATTTCGGTTGCCAATCCGCGTCGATCGAGACGTCGTTGAGCGCCGGCGCATCAAGGCTGTTCATTTCAAAACCGCTGACATACGGCTTGACCAGGGAGTAGGAAGTCGGGAAATAAAGCGGGACCGCCCAGAGCTCGTAAACCGCATTCGCCTCCGACATCGTGACGTCCGGGGATTCGACCGCGGGCCTCTCGAAGAGTTTGTGCGCGGCGTCGGATTGGGGGTCCAGTGCTTCGACCCCGATCTCGTTCGTGCCACCCGGTTTTGGTTCGGAAGGACGCTGCGGCGGCTTAAGGATCGTGAGAATTCCCATCAGCTCATCGGCGGTTGGAAAAACTGCACCGCGGCGGATGAGATCAAAGTCGCCATCGTTTCGCGCCAATTCAATTTCAGCGTTCTCTTTGACGACGATCTCGGTCTCGAGATTCAGGTTCTGCTTCCACATCCGAGCCACGGCCTTCGCAACCCGCTGCTGGGTCTCGTTGCGATTGACCACGAGCCTGATAACCGGAAAGTCTTTGCCGCCGGGAAAGCCGGCTTCTTCGAGCAGCTCAGCCGCCTTGTCTTTGTCCTGAATTATCTTCACCTCGGAATCTTCCCCAAACGGAAGAAACGACCAGGCGGGCTGTGTGAAGCCTTCCATCTCGCCCTCGGTGAGGCGCTCGCGTTCGATCGAGATCGCCAGTGCCTCGCGAACTCGCCTGTCATCGAACGGCGGCTTTTCGTGATTGATCTCGTAGAAATTTATCGCGGCGTGCGTCCAGCGGCGGAAATCTTCGAACGGCTCGAGCAGCTTTAGGGCGAGCGGTTCAAAATCCGCATTCGTGACCGCGTCGATCTCGCCGGATTTATACGCCTTCAGGGCCTGCTCGGCATTCTCGGTCGACACGAACTGCACCCGTTCGAGCTTGATCGCTTCCCGGTTCCAATATGTCTGCGAGCGCTCCAGCGTGATGCCTGCCGCACTCACTTCCGCGATGTTGAAAGCTCCGTTTGTAACAACTCCCGGTCCTGGCTGGCGATCGCCGAGATCCATCCCGGCGTCAAAGATGGGCCGGAACAAAGGATGCGCGACAAGCTTCGCAAAGTCCTTATCGGGAGCGATGAGCAGGACCCGCAGTGTTCGGGCATCGGGGGCCGAGAGGCCAAACAAAGGAAGCGCGGGACCGACCTCGGTGGGGACGGTCGAATTTTGAGCTGTTGATTGCTGGCGCGTCTGCGGCGACGGGCTCGGCTCCAGCCCGACTTGCCGATTCACACTTTGAAGTAGTTCCGAAGTCGGCGCGACCGTCTCCTTTCTCTTGATAGGAAATCCGACAATATTCTTGAGCAGGTCGCGGTGGGCGATGGCATCTCCTATTTCACCGAGGCGTTTCCACGACCGCACGAAATCCTGGGCGACGAGGGGCTTTCCATTCGTCCATCGGGCATCGGAGCGTAGGTGAAAGGTCCACGTTCTGAAATCATCGCCGGCCGTCCAACTTTCGGCTGCCGCCGGCTTTTCGGTCAACGTCTTCGCGTCGAGATCGGTGAGGCCCTCATAAACTGCGCGGACAAGATCGGTCTCCGGCGGAGCCACCGCACGCGCGGGATCCATACTCTTCGGAGGCTTGCCGTTGCTCCACCGAAACTCTTGTTTTCGCGTCGGAGTGGTCCCCGAGTAATACGGTTCGGGCTTTGGCTTTTCAAGATCGTTGCACGCCGAGCCGATGATCTGGAGCGCGATCAGGCCGTGAATCGCAATTCGCCGCCATAACGCCGAAGATCTGCGACGCCGGTTCCGATCTGAATTTACTTCAAGGTAGAGCACGAAACTATTAGACGCTACTGCAAGGCTTTCAACTGCCTGAACACCACTTCCGTTTGTTGACGAGTGTCTTCGAAGCCGTTCGATGTGTCGATCAGAAAATCGGCGTGCCGCTTCTTGTCGTTTTGAGACATCTGCGACGCGACCCGCTTCTCGGCGTCCGCTCGGCTGAGACTGTCTCTCGCGATCAGGCGCTGCAATTGTAGTTCAGATTCGCACCACACAACAACGACCTTGTCGAACCGCCGGTAGCCGCCCGACTCAATCATCAAAGCAGCGTCGACGATGGCGATCCCGTCGGGATCGGCCGCTTCGCGACCACGCATCCATTTATCCTGAGCCTCGAAGACCAGCGGATGCACGATCGAATTCAGCAAAAGCCGCTTTTCGGTGTCGGCGAAAACTATCGATCCAAGCTTTACCCTGTCCAGGGCCCCGTCTGCTTTAAGCACAGACTCCCCGAAAGCTTCGACGATAAGCTGGAGCCCTTCAGTTCCCGGCTCAACCACGTCGCGGGCGATCTGGTCGGCATCGATCACGTAGCAGCCCAGGTCGCGGAAGATCCCGCACACAAACGTCTTGCCGACGGCGATGGAGCCTGTGAGTCCAATCCTTAGCATAAGAACTAGTGGTAAGCGGTAAGTCCGCCTGGCTAAAATTCATCACGCGTGCCCCGAACTTACCGCTTACCACTTACCGCTTACCTCTACCTCCCGTGCCGCTTCGCCAGCTTGTCGACGTTGAACTCGGCGATCTCGGTAAGCGTCAGTCCGAGTTCGTCGGCGCAGGCGGAGATGTACCAGAGCACGTCACCGAGCTCGTCCTGAAGTTTGCCGCGCACCTCGTCGGTTATCACGCCTCCGTGATCGCGTTGGATCTTCTTGACGATGTTCGCAACTTCGCCCGCCTCACCGGCCAGACCCAGAGTCGGGTATTCGAGGTTCTTAAATCGGTTCGGATAAAGCGCCGTCGCGCTCGCTTCAGCTTGATAATCTTCAAACGTCATAAATTGTTGCCAGTTAAGCCCTCGGTCTTCGACCGCGCCCCGTGTTTGCACGCGCGGCGTCCGTCGAAGACCGAGGGCTTAACGATAATATTTTTTCATAACTCCGCGTACGGCCTGGCAAGATTTGTCGCTAGATCTTTCGTCTCATCCTCGCCGCTTCGACCGTATTTTTCATGAGCATCGCAACGGTGAGTAACC
>DATLCA010000058.1:0-7928 GCA_035526605.1 Pyrinomonadaceae bacterium
GGCGAGCGCGTAATTCGGATCACTCTTAATCGCCTGCTCGTAGTATTCGATACTTTTTCTCAAGCCGTCTTCCGTACGCCGATTCCAGAAATAGCGGCCACGCAGGTAGAGCTGATACGCTTCCGGATTCTCGGAAAAGCGCCGCGTGATCTGTCGCTGCTCTTCACCCGTCAGTTTCAGGCGCAAGCTCTCGGATATTTCCCTCGTAATATCCTGCTGCACGGTCAAGATGTCGGCGATCTTGCGATTGTATCGCCCTCCCCAGAGTCGGCTATTGTCACGCGCGTCTACGAGCTCGACGTTGATCGTGAGATCGTCGCCGTGGTGCGTTACCTGTCCCATTAATACCGCTCCGACGTTCAGCACACGCGCCGCCTGCTGCGCGTCTACCTCTTTGCCTTTATAACGAAAGACGGAGCTGCGCGACATCACTTTCAAATCAGGAAGCAGCGACAGTCTGTCGATCAAACTTTCAGTTAGGCCATCGCTGAGGTATTCCGTGTTAGGGTCTCCGCTTAGATTCGCGAACGGCAATACGGCGAGCGAAGTGACGGCCGTAGAGGGATTAGCAATCAGCCAGCGGTAGAGCCCGACGCCGACGGCACTCAGCAGCAAAAGAACCACCGCTGCTGTTATCCACCGCGCCGGTGAGCGACCGGATGTAACTGCGGTTGGACTCACAATCGAGGGGGTATTGGACGGTGCCGAGACCTCGTGCTCCCGTTGAAGCTGGCGCAAATCGGTCGCCACATCCTGCATCGTCTGGTAGCGCAGCGCCTTGTCTTTCTCGAGGCACTTGCGCACGATTCGCTGAAACTCTACCGGCGTCTCGGGTGCGTAAGTAGAGAGCGTCGCTGGCTCTTCCGTCAGCAGAGCCGCGGCGGTTTCGGCCCGGCTCGGGCGGCTGAATGGTTGTCGCCCGGTCAGCATCTCGTAAACCACTATTCCAAAGCTGAAGATGTCCGTACGCGTATCGACGACCTCGCCGCGCAGCTGCTCCGGCGACATGTAAGGTGGTGTGCCCACGATCGTATCGGCTCGGCTGAGCAACTCCTCTGTATCAGCTTCGGTGTTCAGGTTCTGAGGTGCGTGCAGAAATTTGGCCAGGCCGAAGTCGAGCACCTTCACCTGCCCGCGTGGTGTGAGCATGATGTTACCCGGCTTGATGTCGCGATGGATAACATTGTGTGCGTGCGCTTCGGCGAGCGCGTCGGCGATCTGCACGGCAACGTCGAGCGCGTTTCGCCACTCGGGAGGATCTTTCTTGATCTCGTCGGCAAGCGTCGCGCCCTCGACGTATTGCATCGCGATAAAGCTATGCCCTTCCGCCTCGCCGACTTCGTAAACAGTGCAGATGTTCGGGTGATCGAGCGTGGCAGCTGCCTGTGCCTCGCGCAACAAGCGTTTTTTGGCGTGCTGATCGGCAATTGTCGCCTGGGGCAGCAGCTTGAAAGCAACCCGGCGATGGAGCATTGCGTCCTCGGCAAGGTAAACCTCTCCCATCCCGCCTGCGCCGAGCTTCCTGAGGAGCCGGTAATGGGAGATGGTTTGTTCGATAAGCACTCCTTGCCGTCGCTGAGCTGGCCGTTACGTTCAGGGCACTAAAAGATATCCCAGGCGGCTTGCCTGCTCAAGAATGATGCGGACCTTCACGACGAAATTATCATGATGGCGGCCCACCCGCGACGACACTAACGGTTTCGCGGCCACATCGCAACTAATCTTTGTGACTCACAGCCACCGTCAAAGATCGGAGGCACACCAGCAGTGATCCTCTGTCTTCGACAAAATGAACGGCCCCCGATTCGATATAGCGGAAGATTTCTCTCTGCGTTACACCGAATATTCGAGAGCCGATCTCGGGCGAAACCATTTCCGAGATATCGAGACATTCCAAACAACCCGAACTAACCGCGAGCGAGCCGTGGAGGATCATTCGTTCGTACGTCTCGATGAGCACATGCTTTCGCCTTCTTCTAAACATGCTTTTACTCGCACTGAAACCTCAACCTATCATTTCAATGGCTCCGGCTCGTAAAACATTCCGTGCGGACGCGAGTCGGTCTGCGCTCCCGGATACACATAATTGGCGACGACCTGGAGCGTTCGATTGTCGATGACCGCGACCGCGCCCGGACGCTCCACAGCGACGAACGAGTAGCGGCCGCTTTGCGACAGCCAGTGGTGACCGGTCGTTACCCCGGGAGTGATCGTCACCGTATTGACCGATAAACCTTTGAAGACGTTTACGACCGAAACTCGTGCCGCAGTAATGTCGCGGAGCGTAACCACGAGGGTCTTGCCGTCGGGCGTCAGCCGCAAAGTGTCGGGCTGCGTGCCGACGACCACTTCGTCCACCACAGCGCCGAGTTCGAGATCGACAACCTTCACTTTATTCTCGCCTCTAACCGACACGTACGCGATCTTTTCGTTCGCGGTGACGAGGACTTCCGATGGATTGGAGCCTACCGTTATCTCCTGCAAAATCGTACCGCTGGCGACATCGATCTCGGCGATCTGATTTGCAACCGTGTTAGCTGCATAAAGCCGGCCACTTTCCGAGATCCAACATGCATGTGTCCTCGCTGCAGCCGAGCTGCTTGCGGTTATCAAAGTGAAAGTATCGGTCGCGGTGTCTATCATTGCGATCTTGTTTGTGCCAAACTCCGCAACAAAAACGTATTGCCCATCGCTGGAAACATTCATGTGATGGGGCTTCGTCGTCGGTCCAAGGTTTATCGTCGATATCACGGACAGCGTTTCTTTCGAGATGACGGAAACGGTTCCGCTAGTCTCGTTCGAAACATATACTTTGCCGGTGTCACGGGCGGCGATAATGCCGATCGGCATCACTCCGACGGGTATCGTGGCGATGACCTCGCCGGTCGACGCGTCGAAGACGGCGACATTGTTTAAGGTTTTGTTCGTCGCCCACAATGTTCCGCTCACGCCCTTCAACTTTGTCTGGGCCGGCACGTTGTAACTGAAGAAAATCAAGTGGCCGATCACCGCGATCGACAAAAATGCGATTAGCTTTTTGGTATGCATATTGAAACTCCTTTGGTTTAGAAAAACTTTCGCCGTACTCGGGGTAATCGCCTATACTTGGTGCGATATGAAACGTCCTCTTTCCGGTAGCACACAAGCTAGCGGCAGACGCTTCGAGACGTCTTTAAGGATTTGTAAAAAATACCTAAAAGTTTTGTAAGAGCCGGTTAAGTAAAATGCCTGGAGCAGATAACCAAACCTACGAATTCGGGGAATTTCGATTAGAAAAGAATGAAAGTCGCTTGCTTCGCCACGGTGAGCCCGTTGCCCTAACGCCGAGAGCCTTCGCCGTACTCGTCGCCCTCGTCGAACGCCACGGCCAACTGGTGACAAAAGATGAATTGATGCGAAGCGTCTGGGCCGACAGCTTCGTTGAAGAAGCCAACCTCAATGTAAATATATCCACCCTCAGAAAGGCGTTGGGTGAAAATGATCTCATCGAGACGGTACCGAAGAAAGGGTATCGATTTACCGGGGTGGTTTCCGCGGATCGAGGCACGACTGCCGTCCTTGAGAGGTTCACTCGCACGAGCATCTTGTCCGAAGAAGAGTCGTTCGACGCCGACCCACGCAGCACGAAACGCGGGGTCCGCCCGGCCTTAGTGGTAGGGCTCGCGGTAGCCTTACTTGTCGCCATTTCCGGAATCGCTCTTTTCTCTGTTTCGCGCATGACGGCCCGCGGCGGTGCTGGCGAGATCAAGACGCTTGCCGTTCTCCCGTTCAAAGAGATAGGGGAGCCACACGGAGACGAATATCTCGGTCTTGGTTTCGCCGACGCCTTGATCACTCGGCTGAGTAACCTCGACCGGGTAGTCATACGGCCAACAAGCGCCGTCCAGCAGTACAGCAGTAAAAACGTCGACGCCGCCACCGTGGGCCGCGACCTGGCAGTCGACTCGGTGCTGGACGGCACGATTCAACAATCGGGCGAAACCCTCCGCGTTAATGTGCAACTGATAAATGTGCGCGATGGCGCCGCATTATGGGCGGGAAAATTTGACGAGAAAGCGGCAAATATATTTGCGCTTCAGGACGCGATATCGGAACACGTCGCCGGTCTGATATCGAAAGACTTGACCTCGGAAGAACAGCGAGGTTTGACGAAGAGTTTCACCACGAACGCTGAGGCGTACAAGTCGTATGTGAAGGGCCGTTTCATTCTCGAAAAAAAGACGGTCGACGAAGCTCATCTCGCGATTCGCTATTTCGAAGATGCCGTCGCAAGGGATCCTAACTATGCCCTTGCGTACACGGGACTGGCCGATGCGTATTTCACAATTGCCGATCAGGACGACAAGATGTCCTATGGCGAAACCATGGCGAAGTGTCGTGCGGCGGCCGCAAAGTCGCTCGAGCTCGACGACACACTTGCCGAATCACACTTGTCGATCGCCCTTGTGCGTTTTTATTACGACTGGGACTGGACCGGCGCGGAACGCGAATTCACCCGCGCGATCGAACTCAATCCAAATTACACGCCGGCCCATCACGAGTTCTCGCATTTCCTGATGGCGATGGGCCGGACCGACGACTCCCTACGCGAAAGCAAAACAGCGCTCGAGCTTGAACCGCTTTCGGTGAAGATGAACGTTCATCTTGCATGGCATTATCTTCGCGCGCGTCAGTACGACGAAGCGATCGCTCAGGGCCGTAAGACACTTGAGATGTCGCCGAACTACATCCGCGCCCACCATTTCATAGGCTTGGCCTTGTACGGACAACAAAAATACACCGAGGCGATCAACGAGTTGGAAATCACATACTCGCTTCGCGGTGAAGGCATGGAAGGCGTCTCGAGCTTGGGGCACGTCTACGCCGCGGCGGGACGAATAAACGATGCGAACCGAATTCTGGAAGAACTGAAAAAGAAGTCGGCCACCGGTTACGTCTCACCGTCCGACATGGCAATCATCTACGCGGGATTCGGAGACAAAGATCAGACCCTTGCATGGTTGGAGAAGGCTTACCAGGAACGCAACGGCGAGATTCCGATGCTCAACGTTCCTTCTTTTTTTGAATCACTCCGCGACGACCCTCGCTTTTCCGACCTGCTCCGGCGTGCGGGGCTGAACCGATAGCCTCTTAAGACGCCGTAGTCGGTCGTTAAGTTGGGTGTTTCGGTCCCGGACCGAACATCACCGGCGACGGTTGGGGACCGTCATCGATCCACATCTATCTTTCTCGGGTATCTTTCACCAAAGTACTAGATCGCACATAACTTCTCGGCCACAACCTTTAAACTGAAATGCTTTTTGATTTAGCGTGGAGCGAATGCCCGGTCGAAATCGACTTGCATAACGACCCATCCGTGTCTTTGTAATCACAGAATAGGCAAAACAATTGGGAGCGACCTTAGGGAAGAAACTGGGCAGATACCCGGAGAACAGTTCTCCGATCTTAAATACTGAAATACGTGTTACACGAATTTTTAACAAACAATCGGAAAGAGCTCATAGCCAGATGCCGCGCGAAGGTGGAGGAGAGACTTGCGCCTTCGGCACCGGTGGACGAATCTGACCACGGCATTTCGCGATTTCTGGACCAGTTGATCCGGACCCTGGAAGTGGAGCAGACCTCCCGACCGTTGGATAGCCAAAAGATCTCGGGACCGCCGGGTGGAGGGAACCTCGCCCCGTCGGAGGTCAGCGGCACGGCGGCACGCCACGGGAAGGAGTTGCTCCAGCACGGGTTCACCATCGACCAGGTCGTCCACGATTACGGCGACCTGTGTCAGGCGATAACCGACCTGGCTGTCGAAAAGCAGTTCCAGATCGACATCGACGAATACCGCACCCTGAACCGTTGTCTGGACAATGCGATGGCCGAGGCCGTCACGGAGTTTTCGTACCAACGCGATTCGGTGGCCGCCCGCCAGGGGGAGCTGGCCCTGGAAGAGCGGTTGGGAGCATTCGCTCACGAAATGCGCAACGCGCTTACTACCGCGGTGATGGCATTTGCCGTGATAAAAGCGGGCGGCGTTGGAACCACCGGGGCAACGGCAAGCGTGCTCGATCGGGGTCTTCTTGCGATGAAGAATCTTATCGACCGTTCGCTTTCGGAGGTCCGCGTCGCGGCGAACCTGCCCATACAAAGTCGGCTGTTCTCACTCGCGGATTTCGTGGCAGAAGTTAAATTCTCGGCACAGCTGGAGGCGGATTTGCGCGGATGCACATTCGCGGTCAAGGGCGTGGACCGGGAACTCGCCGTTGATGCCGACCGCGATCTGCTTTTGTCGGCGGTCGGAAACCTGCTGCAGAACGCGTTCAAATTCACTAAGAAAGATTCGGAAGTCACGCTCACTTGTTATGGCGCCGCGAACCGGGTAATGATCGAGGTTGGCGACCATTGCGGCGGGCTTCGGTCCGGCGATGCCGAAAAAATGTTTTTGCCATTCACCCAGGTCGGCGAAGATAAAACCGGGCTCGGGCTCGGACTTTCGATCTCGCGCAAAAGTGTCGAAGCAAACAACGGCATGTTGAGCGTTCGTAATCTGCCGGGAACCGGATGCGTTTTCACGATCGACCTGCCGCGCTACGCCTTCGCTTCTTGATCGTCTGCTCTAACAATGGCCGACTACTGGTCACGCGCTTGAAGGCTAGGTATGCCTGGTGGTGGCGGGCTGGCTCTTTCATGATCAGGACCAGAGTGCCGACGCCCGCTTCGTTCTTTTTTGAACCGTCCCTCGCAGAGTACCGCTTGCTCCATCTCGGATAATCCGGGTGGTGCTTTACAAGATAGTTGCTGAACCGTAATAGCTCCGCGTCGGAGAGTTTTATCTTATAGAGCATCCACAGCGTGTCGCGGATGGCTTCGTCGGTGAAGTTGACGCCCTTGACGGAGTGGAGCGTGGTTTCCAGGTTTGAAGCGTCTCGGCCGAGTGCACGTGTGCGGGCAGCCAGACGTTCGACGGCGTCGATGATCAGCCATCCCTCCGGGGACGCTCGCAGGCGGACCGAATTTTCATCTATATCCGTTGCGATCAGGGCCGCTTTCCAGGCGGGGTCCCTCAGTCGCTTGGGCTCGTAGGCGTCCATCAGCTCGATCAATCGCCGTGCGCCTTTCGCTCCGTCCAGTACGCGGTATTTTCGAATGAGCTCGTCTTGTTTGTCGGCGGAATCCGTCAGATGGTCGAGCTCTCTGATCTCCTCATCGATGCGCTGTTCCGGGGTCATTCGCGCGATCTCGGTCTCCGTTTTGTGCTTATAGTTTCTCACCGCATCGGGGATGAGGACCGGTAAAAGAGCGTCCATAAGGCGGCCCGACTTCGTACCTTTTCCGGGCAGGCATTCTTTATCAAGGCAGCCTACGAAGTCGTCGAGGGTCAGAAGCATCTGCTTCGATCCGTCCGGGCCTTTGTAACTCAGGAATCCCAGATACCCGGCTAGCGCCTGGTCGGGTAATTCCTGCGCGGACCTTGGAGCCAATTGCTGCCAAGAGGTGACCTGCTTGTAGATGTCGTCGTAGATCTTCAGGGAGATGGGCTCTTCGTTTTCACCGTACCTGGCGCCCTCGACGTAGTCGCGATAGAACGCTTCGTGCTCGGTGCGGACGAGCCACATCGTTGTGCGCTCCGCGGCATGAAACGCGGGGTATTCGATGAGGATCGATGAGATTATGGGTTTGCCTCTCCAGCCGGCGATCCATTCCGCCGCGGGAGATTTGGAGTTCTTTAGCCAGGTCCGGACCCAAGCGTCGTTCGCAACGCCGTTGCGTTCGAGGACCGATCCGTAGGACAGATCCCACCTCGGCTGCTGCGCGGAGACGGCGCCATGCAGAAGTATTGCGGCAATGATGATTCTCGCGATTTGTCGCATGTGGCGGTTTTAGCCCCCTTCGGGACGCTTGGTAATAGCCCACCGCTTGAGTGGGATGTCGATCAA
>DATLCA010000059.1:0-12736 GCA_035526605.1 Pyrinomonadaceae bacterium
AGCAGGCAATGATAAATGTCCTCGGACGTCCGGCGGCGCTCGACGTTCGCCGCGCGAAGTGAATAAAAATGTTCGCTTTATGACCGGGTCCCATCTATGAATCACCTTTCGGCGTGAACTTCCGAACAATTTTGTTGACGCCGTCGATGTAGTCTTTCAAATATTCGTCGCGGCTTACGAAGGGCACGGTTCGTCGAATCTCTTCATATATTTCCCGTGTCCCCTCACCGAGTCTTTCTTCCCTGCCTGTCGCCCTCCGCCTTAGATCGATCCCCTGCGCGGCGCATAATAGTTCCAGCGAGATGATGTGCTCCAGGTTCTCAGCAACCTGTCTGAGTTTTAGGGCGGCGGTCGCGCCCATTGAGACATGATCTTCGACATTCGCCGAACTTGGAATCGTATCCACGCTCGCCGGGTGGGCGAGCACTTTGTTCTCGGTACAGAGCGATGCCGCCGTGTACTGGACGATCATGAAGCCCGAATTCAATCCACCCTCTTCCGTCAGAAACGCGGGCAAAGTATGTGCGTTCGAGGCCTCGTCGGTGAGCCTCATGATCCTCCGTTCCGAAATGTTTCCGAGGTCCGTGAGCGCGATCGCGAGGTAATCAAATGCCAGAGCGAGGGGCTCCCCGTGAAAGTTACCGCCGCTCAAAACTTCGATCGACGCCGAGGCGGGGACACGCGGAGACGTGAGGTTTCCTCGGTCAGCGTCGGCTTCGTTTTCCACGTCGCTGACGAAGATCAACGGGTTGTCCGTCACCGAGTTCAACTCGAGCTTGATGAGCCACTCAGCGTACGCGACGGCGTCGCGGCACGCGCCGTGGACCTGCGGCATGCAGCGAAGCGTATATGCGTCCTGCACGTTGGCCCGGTCGAAGTCGCGGACGAACTCGCTGCCCGCAAGGATCTGGCGCAAATTCCGAGCACAATCGATCTGTCGCGGATGCGGACGAAGGGCGTGTATTCTTTCGTCGAATGCGGAAACAGTTCCGTGCAAAGCCTCGAGGCTCAGACAACCGGAGATGTCTGCGAGCTCGGCGAGGCGGATCGCTCGGGCCGTTTCCAACAATCCTACCGCCGTCATCACGGTTGTGCCGTTCGTCAGAGCGAGGCCCTCTTTTGCCTTCAGCGTGACGGGTTCGAGCCCGGCTTTCGACAACACTTCGGCGCCGGTGAAAATATCGCCGCCATATTCGGCTTTCCCCTCGCCGATGAGCACACAGGCAAAGTGCGCGAGTGGGGCAAGGTCGCCGCTAGCACCGAGACTTCCCTTCTCGGGTATCAGCGGATGAATGCCTCGATTGAGAAACTGCAAAATCAACTCGAGAGTTTCCAGCCTGATTCCCGAAAATCCCCGAGCAAGCGTGTTCGCCCGGATCAGCATGATCGCTCGCACGGTCGGTGTGTCGAAGTGTTTTCCAACTCCGACCGCATGGCTGACAACGATATTCCGCTGGAGCAATCCGACCTCGTCGAGGCTGATGATCTTATCCTTAAACGCCCCAAAACCTGTGGTAATCCCGTACGCGATCTCACCGCGTTGAAGGAGCGCATCGACGGCCGCGGCCGACCTCTCGACGTTGAATTTCGCCTCGTCGGCGAGACGGACCTTGGGAGCCCCCGGGTTGCCGTAAGCCACGGCTGTCACTTGCGCGAATGTTAGGTTTTCGCCGTTCAGGACGATCTCGTTCATTGGCATCGATTCTAAACCGGACGGGGACTTTATCAAAAACAGCACCCCTCTTCGACGGCGTGGTTGAAACTATCACCAAAATGTCTGCGTAATCCAACCGTCCCCACTCCAATTTTTCAGGAGGTTAGCCCGATGAAGTTTCTAATCTTGGTTGTACTCATTGTTTCCCTTCTTTTAACGAGTGCTTTTGGACAGCGAGCCGCCGGTCACCCGTATGCGACGGCGAAACCGATAACGTCACCGGCGCTTTTTGGCGCGGGAATCATTTCGACCCCGGAGGACGACTTAAACGCGGCGTTCAGCCCCGACGGAAGGAGCGTTTATTTCTCACGCAACTTTCCGCGAAATAGACTCGGCGTAATACTTGTTTCGGATTTCAAGAACAACAAATGGGCATCGCCGCAGATCGCGTCGTTCTCCGGACAATTCACGGATTACGATCCATTTTTCTCTCCCGACGGGTCGAGGCTATTCTTCTGCACGAACCGCGGAAGCGACGGCAAAGCGAAGACGGATTTTGATATCTGGTATGTCGAGAAAACCGCGGGCGGCTGGTCCGAAGCAAGGTCCGCGGGTTCCACCATCAACAGTACGATGGACGAATTTTATCCATCCGTCTCCGCCGACGGCACGCTGTATTTCGCGTCGAATCGACCGGGCGGAAAAGGTGGGTACGATGTCTATCGGGCAAAATTCACGAATGGTTCTTTTGCGGAACCCGAGAACCTCGGGGACGCGATCAACCTGCCGACGACCGAGCTCGACAATTACATCTCACCTGATCAGAAGTTTCTAGTATTTGCGGCGAACGGCCGGAAGGACGATCTGGGCGGCGGCAGCGGCGATTTGTACATCAGTTTCAACCAAAATGGGACCTGGACCCCTGCGAAGAATCTGGGAGCGCCGATCAACTCGCCCGCTCGCGAGTACTGCCCGATCGGTTCGCCGGATGGGAAGTACTTTTTCTTTACGAGTTTTCGCGGTGATCTCGACAAGCCGCTGGAACGGCGCCTGACCACCTATTCAGAAATAGAAAGTTTGTCGCGGGCTTTGTTGAATGGCCGGGGAAATGTTTTCCAGATCGATCTCAGCGCTCTCGGGGTACAGTGACGTCGCGCCCCGCCTTGATTACCCGGCTCACCAGATTTCCGCCAAACTCATATGCGAGCTGGCGGTAGTCGTCCGTGTCCAGGATCAAGAGGTCGGCCCACTTTCCTTCTTCGATCGAACCATGGGTGGCGCCGAGCCCGATCGAATGGGCCGCATTTACCGTTGCGGCGTTCATCGCCTCGGCCGGGAGGAGTTTCTGATACCGGCATGCGATCGCCATCGCCATCGGCTGGGACGGGCATGGCGCGGAGCCGGGGTTATAGTCCGTAGAAAGTGCGAGCGCGCATCCGGCGTCCACGAGCTTCCGTGCGTTCGCGAACTCGGAACTCCCGAAATTGAAATTTACGGTTGGGGTAACGATGGCGACGGTTCCGGACCCGGCAAGCGAGCGGATCTCTTCGTCGGAGATCGCATCGAGATGATCGATCGACTGCGAGCCGAGCTGGATTGCCATCGTGCTTCCCCCGAGATTTGTAAATTCGTCGACGTGCGCCTTCAAACTGAAGCCGAGCGTTTTCGCGGTCTCCAGCACGCGTCGTGACTGTTGGAGACTAAATGCTCCCTTCTCGCAAAATACGTCGCAGAAAAACGGGACCCGCCCGAAGAACAGCGATCCGGTGAACCATCTCCACGCTTGGGGCAGCATGTGATCGCAAATCAGAGCGACGTATGCATCCGCGTTTTCTCGGAACTCCGGCGGTACCGCGTGTGCCCCAAGAAATGTCGGGACGACATCGACGGGATGTGTGCGATCTGATTCGGCGATGGCTTCGAGCATCTTCATTTCCGTTTCGAGATCCAATCCATAGCCCGTTTTGATCTCGCAGGTCGTGGTACCGGTGGACAGCATTTTGTCGAGACGTGGCCGAGTTTGTGAAACGAGTTCTCGAACGGATGCGCCGCGAGTATTTCGAACCGTGGAAATTATTCCGCCGCCACTCGCGAGAATTTCCAAGTAGTCGGCACCTTTGATCTTTTGCTCGAACTCGTCGAGCCTGTTACCCGCAAAAACGATGTGCGTGTGTGGGTCGACGAAGCCTGGGCAAACGGCGCGTCGGCCGGCATCATGCGTGTCGGTTGCGTCATATGAGTTTGCGATCTCGTCGCCGGGACCCGCAGCCAGTATCTTTCCGGCTGAAATAGCGACGGCGGCGTTTTTGATTTCACCGATGTCGTGCATCTGCGCACCGCGTTTCGCTTTGCCGCCCGAGGCGCAGGTGACGAGTTGTCCAATGTTCGAGATTACGAGATCGGCTTTCATGAATTTGATTCCCGCGATTTTAGCATGGAAGGGGGGTTGACCTGTCTCGACCACGTTTCACGCGTATCAGGTTGGCCCGGATTGCGCCGTAAATGGATCTGTACTACGGTGGGCATAAAAATACTTCAAGGAGATTGAACAGAATATGCAGCAGCCCGCACATGTCACGCCGGAACTTTTTTGGGACACGATGATCGCCTTTCAGCGTTCTGCGATCCTCAAGACCGCCGTCGAGCTGGAGATTTTCACACACATCGCGAAAGGCCAAACGACCGCCGGCACGATCGCGGAAGCGGCCGGAGCGGCCGAACGCGGCATTCGCATCATTTGCGATTCGCTGACGGTGATCGGCTTCCTGAAAAAAACGGGGACGGAATATTCGCTGACGGATTCCACCGCCGCGTTCCTGGACAAATCGTCCCCGGCGTACATCGGCGGAGCGGTCGAGTTTATATTGTCCCCGCAGCAAAAGCGCGGTTTTGAAGACCTGACGGGCGCGGTCCGTCGGGGCGGATCCGCAATTAGTGGCGATGCGTCGATGGACCCGGAAAGCGAAATGTGGGTCACGTTCGCCCGGGCGATGATGCCTTTGATGTTCCCGACCGCCCAGAGGGTCGCGGAGCATGTCGGCTTCGACGCAGACCGCAAGCTCAAGGTGCTGGACATCGCGGCGGGCCATGGGATTTATGGAATCGCCGTCGCTCAGAAATATCCCAACGCGGTCGTGTACGGGACAGACTGGGGAAATGTATTAACCGTCGCGGAGGAGAACGCGAACAAGTTTGGGGTCGCGGACCGGTATCACACGATTCCGGGAAATGCGTTCGACACCGACTTCGGTGGGGATTACGACGTCATCCTCGTGCCTAATTTTTTGCACCACTTCGATCCGGCGGATAACGAAAAGTTTATCCGAAAGCTTCACGCCGCCCTGAACGACAGCGGAAAAGTGATCACCGCCGAATTCGTGCCGAATGAAGATCGCGTCTCCCCGCCGCCCGCGGCGATGTTCGCCGTCGTCATGCTTGCCGCCACCCCCGCGGGCGACGCGTACACGTACCCCGAGCTAAAGCAGATGTTCGAAAATGCCGGATTCTCGAAGAACGAATCTGTTCCCCTTGACCCTATGCCTCAGCATCTGGTGATCTCGATGAAGTGAACTAGAAATTTTTCTCGGCGACCTTTTCGTGAAACTCGTTGCTGAGCATCAAGGACGCTGACCCGTACCAGGGAACATACTCTACCACCAGCACGCCGGACTTCACGGTCGGGTCGGTTTCGGCAAGCGCCTTTGCTTCCTCTACGGTCGAGACGGCGAGGATGAACAGGCCGCGATAAATCTTATTCGGGTCATTGAACGGACCAGCAACCGCAAGTTTGCCTTCGGACGCGAGGCGGTTCATGTTCGCGAAGTGGCCCTTAAAGATCTCCTTCCGGGCATCGCCCTGGACCTTCGCGTCGTTCGGACCCGTCTTCAATATCGCAAGCACGTAAGACCGCATTCCGTTCTTGTCAGCTCCGACTTTTTTGGCAAGGTCGGCGTCGAACTTGGACTGCGCGACCTGGGAACTTGCTGCGGCGGCCTGACCGAATCCGGCAACCGACGACAACCCGATAATGAAGAGAAAGAGGGATTTGTGGAACTTCATAAATATGTCTCCCAAGATGAAATTATGGCGAGATGATTATAGCCGACTGCCAATTTTTAACAACGCGTTTGTAGCGGGTATCATTACGCTCGTATGAGTCGAAATATCAAAGCCCCGACCGGGATCGAGCTGTCGTGCAAGAACTGGCTGATCGAGGCGGCTTACCGGATGATCCAGAACAACCTGGATGCGGACGTCGCGTTCGATCCTGAGAATCTTATCGTCTACGGAGGCCGGGGAAAAGCGGCCCGGAACTGGGAATCGTATGATGCGATTTTGAAGTCACTGCGCGGGTTGGACGAAGATGAAACGCTGCTCATTCAATCGGGAAAGCCGGTGGGGATTTTCAAGTCCCATTCCGATGCGCCGCGCGTGCTCCTCGCGAATTCGAACATCGTTCCTCACTGGGCGACGCAGGAACAGTTCGACGCCTACGAGCGCGACGGGCTAATGATGTACGGGCAGATGACCGCGGGCTCGTGGATCTATATCGGTACGCAAGGAATCCTGCAGGGCACCTACGAGACCTTCGGGTCCCTCGCGCGCCAGCACGGCTGGGAAACGCTGGCGGGCAAATTGGTGCTGACGGCGGGTCTTGGTGAAATGGGCGGAGCTCAGGCGCAGGCGATAACTTTTAACGGAGGTGTCGGCCTGCTGGTAGAAGTGGATCAGTGGAGGATCGAGAGAAGACTGCAATTGAAGCAGGTCGATGTGGCGGCGAAAGATCTCGACGACGCAATCGCACTGGCAAAAGTCGCGGTCGACGCCAAGCAACCGAAATCTATCGCCTTGCTCGGTAACGCCGCGGACGTACATTGGCAGTTGATTGAACGAAATTTCTTTCCGGATGTGGTGACGGACCAGACCAGCGCTCACGACCCGCTCTACGGATACATCCCGCTCGGATACACGGTTGAAGAAGCGGCAGAATTTCGAAAGCGTGATGAGCAGGCGTACCTGAAAGCGGCGACGGACTCTATGGCCCGCCATGTATCGGCGATGATCGAATTTCAAGAACGGGGATCGATCGTGTTCGATTACGGAAACAACCTGCGGCAGCGCGCATTTGACGCCGGGGTTACCGACGCATTTAGCTATCCCGGTTTCGTCCCGGCTTACATTCGCCCTCTGTTCTGCGAAGGTAAAGGACCATTCCGGTGGGTGGCTCTTTCGGGTGAGAAGGAGGACATCTACAAAACGGACGAGGCGATCATGAATCTGTTTCCCGAAAATGATCATCTCGTACGTTGGCTGACGATGGCGCAGGAGCAAGTGGAATTTCAGGGGCTCCCGGCCCGGATCTGCTGGCTCGGTTACGGTGAGCGGGCAAAGGCCGGATTAAGGCTGAACGAGATGGTCGCGTCCGGCGAGCTAAAAGCGCCGATCGTTATCGGCAGGGATCATCTCGACTGCGGCTCTGTGGCCTCGCCCAATCGCGAGACCGAGGCGATGAAGGACGGCAGCGACGCGATCGCCGACTGGGTATATCTCAACGCCATGATCAACGTCGCCGGCGGTGCGACTTGGGTGTCGCTGCATCACGGCGGCGGGGTTGGAATCGGCTATTCCCTTCACGCCGGGCAGGTCGTCGTGGCCGACGGCACACCTGAAGCCGCTCGACGGATCGAACGAGTTCTTACGACCGATCCCGGCATGGGAATCATCCGACATGCCGACGCCGGCTACGAAAAAGCGATCGAGTTCGCGGAGAAGAATGAAGTGAAGCTTCCGATGTCGCGCTGAAATAATAGAAAGCTTACGAATTACTGATGAGGGACGCCGCTGGGGCGCGTCCTAACGGAATCCCACTCGAAACGGAAACGGATTAGGCGGGGCTGCTGAGTCTGACGGTGAACACCGGTCATGGCTTCTGATGCCGCGCGGGGGAGGACAGCGTTCGAAGTTTCCGCAAACCCCGCCCGTCAGAAATATCTACAAGGGCGATTCTGCAGTTCAGCTTCGCAACCATTTCTTCATCATCGGAAAAGAGTGGCGATCCGGGTCGTTCATCGCGGAACTTGCGGATGTCATCTCTGCCGAAACAAGTTCGTGGACGCCCGGGAAAACACCGAGTTGAAAATTCAGGAGAAGGCCTTGGGCTCGTCCATGGTATCCATGCTCGTGAAAAACCACTGCGGGATCGATTTCCAAATACACGCACGCGGCGTATGACCAGCACATCGCGGCCGACTCGATAACATCGGGATTTGCATCCGGCGTTTCGACCTGGCCGCTTAGATGTGATCGCGCATGTGCCGGAGTCACCGCCAGATGCCCCGCCTCGTGCAGCAGGTCGCCCGGATATTTTAGTTTTGATTCGTCGACCACGAGCCCGCCCGCCACGACCTGGATGCCGGGCAGGAAAGAGCCGTCATCGACCTCACCCGCCGATACGGGTATTCCGATCTGGCGCAGGAATGTGACGATCTTAGATGTGACATCCGCGCGAAATTCCGATGACATCACGTGATAGTAATCTTGGTGTGCGTGCTGAGCCAAATGAAAATAGATTCATCGATTGCAAAACAAAAAGGCCGCGAGCGTTTTACCACCCGCGGCCCTTTGTTCACCTATCTGAAGCACTAGTATCGGCGAACCTTCACGTAGCGACGTTTCTTTTTGTTCAGCTTATAAGTATAAAGAGCCGAACCGCCCGCTCCGACGCCGGCACCGATCAGGGCACCCTTACCGCCGCCCGCCAAGCCGCCGATCAACGCACCGGCACCGGTCCCAAGCGCCATGTTGACACGGTTGCGATGCCGTCTGTAATAGCTTGGTTTCGCGGTACGCACGTAGCGTACGCGGCCGTTACGGACCACCCGGCGCATGTAATAACTCTGCGTCTGAGCTTCGACCGCAAGATTACTTGTCGTTGCCGGTGCGGCAAAAACAAATAAGCCGGCGACCAAAGTCATCATTACTAAACTGATTATGAATTTTTTCATCCTATATTTTCCCCCAAAGATTTCGTATTCGAATTTAACAGAGAGAGCGATCAATACCCAGAGGTTTGCAAACCGGATGCCATAGGGATTGTACGATTAACGATCAGTAGGCAAATATTCGTTTTTGACCATAATTGCAGTAGAATATCGGCTATGCCCGATATTTTCGACCTTACTTCCCGCCCGAGCCCGGATTTTCTCTTTACACGAAATGACCCCAACGATCCCCGTTTGGGTGAAATAGTTTCGGTCAACCGGGACGACTACGCTGCCGCCGACATCGTTATATTGGGATGTCCGCAAGATGAAGGTGTTAGACGAAATCAGGGGCGCGTCGGGGCCGCAGACGCACCGGCGGCGATACGCCAGCAGTTCTACCGACTCACTCCGTTCAATATCAAGAAAAGATTGTTCGATCTGGGTGATGTGAATATCGGCAGCTCCCTCGAAGAAACGCATGACACACATTGTGCCGTCGTAAAGCAGATTCTGCTGGACGGCAAGCAGGTGATCGTGCTTGGCGGAGGGAATGATATCTCATACCCCGACGGTCGGGCGATGGGAGAAGTGTTTGGCCCTCAGAAGTGGATCGGAATAAACGTCGACGCTCACCTCGACGTGCGGATCGCCGACCAACGGAATAGCGGAACTCCCTATCGCCAGTTGCTGGAAGAAGGCTTTCTACTCCCGAACTACTTTTACGAAGTTGCGTATCAGACCCACTTCGCCTCACCGGTCTATTACAAATATCTTCGAGACCTCGGTGTCCATCGCATCTCGCTTGAGATCCTTCGCTCGCGCGAACAGGCCGATCTGGAACTGCGGGAGAATATTCGCCAGCGTTTCATCGGCCAGAGCGCGTCGCTGAATACGTTCTTCGGTTTTGATATCGACTCGGTCCGCGCCTCCGACGCGCCCGGTTCCTCGGCGCCTTCCCCGCTTGGCTTACGCGCCGGCGAGTTCATCACGTTGGTGAAGTATGCGGCGTCGCTCGCGAACACGAAGCTTATCGAGTTTAGCGAGGTCAATCCGAAATACGACATCGACAACATAACTACAAGGCTGGTCGCCATCGCGATGCACCGGTTTATTTCGCACGCGGCATAGTAGGGTCCGGCTTACGATAAGCAAATGAGATTAAAACACCTCTTCATAGCATCGGTGCTGGCCGTAGCGGGTCTCGTCAGCGCACCCGCGCCTTCGGTTGTTGAGGCCCAGTCCAAATTTGAACTTCGATGCGGCTGGTTCTCGAACCCGACCCCCGGGAACGCGTGGTTGATCGACAAGAACGGGGAGTGGACGATCGGCGTTCAAGGGGGTTATCAGGCAGACGGCGACTGGCCGGATCTGTCGGGCCGCCAATGGATCGAAACCAATGTCCACTACGGTTACGGCTGTGCATGCATTCGGGCGAGCTTCGACAGAAAGGCCGAAAGAGTGATCGAGATCAAGAGCGCGTACGGTCGGCCTCTTTCGACGTGCCGGAACGATCGTGCACTGCGCAGGAAAGAGCCAAAGTAGAATCGTTTGTCCGATCATGCGTTGCTTGACACGTTCACACCTGTTTGGCATTCTTGATTTTCCCTTTTGAGGGGTGTAGGCACTTAGCTCAGTGGTAGAGCACTACCTTGACACGGTAGGGGTCAGCAGTTCAACTCTGCTAGTGCCTACCATTTTTATTTTAAACCCCGCGTTTTATCTACTGAGAACATCTAGTCCGGCGGCGTCGTAACTAAGTCACAAGGAGTTACATATGCTGGAAATTCTGGAATCACCAAAACATCTTGTTGCCTTCCGATTGTCTGACAAGCTGACCGCCGAGGACGTGGCTAAAGCTTATAAGGCCGCTGAGGAAGCCATTCGATCCAACGATCGTGTTTCGTTCTTCGCTGAGGTCGATCCGTCGATGCAATTGACGTTCGAAGGTCTTGCGAAAGATTTGGTCGAAGCCATCGGTCGGTGGAATAGATTGAAGCACTACCACCGAGTCGCGCTTGTGACCGACAAAGGCTGGATGGCCGCACTCGCCCGGGTGGAGGGACTTGTATTTGCCTCCATCGACATCCGAGTGTTCAACCACGCAGATCGAAATAAGGCATTTGCGTGGGCGTCGGAAACCCCAGACCCGATACCCGCAGCGGTGACAGCCGAGCCGTCGATCCGATTTCTGCAAACCACCAGTGCGAATGTGTTCGCCTACGAAGTCGACGGGCGTGTGCGCGAACGCGACATCAAATCTGCGGTAAGCGAGCTTAAGCCGTTTTTCGAGCGCGAAGGAAAATTCAACGTCCTGGCGAGGATGAAGGATTTCAACGGATTCGATTTGCTTTCGATCTTTGACGACGATCTCATCAGGTTGAAAATCAAAGCGCCTTCGAAAATCGCCAAATACGCGGTGATCGGACCAAAGCCATGGATGCGCAACCTTCTCGAGCTGGCCGGGTCGGTCGTAAGTACGGAGATCAGGGCGTTCGATTTGTCCGAAGAGGCGGCGGCGTGGGAATGGATTGGAGCTCAGCAGGCCCTTTTACCTGAATAAACTGCGATCACGGCTTGTCATCACACGACTTAGCCGGTACAATCTTTAACCTTGATGGACGACGCGGCGGATCGACACGGTCTGCCGCTTACAATTTTTCGATACGATGCTTTCGAAGAACTTTGCTGTTACGACAACTACTACGACCCGCCTCTAATGGCGGGACAATGGAAAACAAACTCAAGTTTGTTCTCCGAAGCAAAGTCGCTCTTATCGAATCAAATCTGAGTAAGTAGTAGTGACACGAGTTAATCGTGAAATGTAAATGGTGATGAGATGAGAGCGACTCGATATTCGAGGAGCTTTTGATGTCCGTGAACCGCCTTCGGTCCACGATAGACGATTCACTATTTACTAGTTATGAGTGAGATACACGTAAAATTTGGTGAGGCTGAACGCAGTATTCCTGCGCCGGCGACGGTCGCGGATGCGATCAAGGCGTTCGACCGCGACGTGCTCAAGAAAGCGCTCGCCGCGAAGGTTGACGGCGAAGAAGTCGACTTGAACAAGGAACTGATCGGTAACGGTCACGCCGTACTTGTCGAGCCGATCACGTCCGACACGCGTGACGGGCTGGAGGTGATTCGTCATTCCACCGCTCACCTTCTTGCTGCGGCGGTACTCGACCTTTTCCCAGGAACGAAGCTCGGCATCGGTCCCGCGCTCATGGATGATCCGCGCTACGGCTTCTTTTACGACATCATCGCTCCGCGAAATCTGACCGAAGAAGATCTGCCAAGCATCGAGAAAAAGATGAAGCAGATGGCGAAGCAGAACCTTCCGTACCGCCGCGAGGACATAGAGAAAGCAAGGATACTCGAGCTCTTTCAGGAACGGGATGAACCGCTCAAGCGCGAGCTGGTCGAGGAAAAGGTTTCCGAGAGCGCGAGCGTTTATTACATCGACAACTCCCCATTCATCGACTTCTGCATGGGGCCGCACGTTCCGCACACGGGCAAGCTTCAGGCATTCAAGCTTCTTGCGCTTTCCGGGGCGTACTGGAAAGGCGACGCGGAGAATCAGCAGATGCAGCGCATCTACGGAATCGCATTCGCGAAACAGGAAGAGCTCGATGCGTGGACGAAACAGCGCGAAGAAGCTGAGCGCCGAGATCATCGACGTCTGGGACGTGAGCTGGATCTGTTCTCGATCTCGGACGAGTACGGGCAGGGTCTCGTTCTCTGGCATCCGAAAGGCGGCGTTATCCGCAGCGAGATGGAGAAGCTCCTGCGTGAAGAGCTTGAGCAGCGGGGGTACAGTGTTGTTTACACTCCCCACATTGCCAAGCGGCAACTTTGGAAGATTAGCGGGCACGAAGATAACTACGCCGACTCGATGTACGCGCCGACGAGCATCGAGGACGAAGAGTATCGTCTCAAGCCGATGAACTGTCCGATGCACATCGGCATTTACAAATCGAGCCCGCGCTCTTATCGAGATCTTCCGCAGAAATATTCAGAGGCCGGCACTGTCTATCGGGCCGAGCTTTCGGGAACGCTTCACGGGCTGATGCGCGTCCGCGGCTTTACGGTTGACGAT
>DATLCA010000060.1:0-6416 GCA_035526605.1 Pyrinomonadaceae bacterium
GGGCCTGACAGCGGAACTTGCGCGGTAATCGTTGAAGAGGTCGCATCCGCGCCACGCGAAGTCGTCAGTGGTGCCGAAGAAGCAGGTACGGATTCAGTTCCGGTACCGGTCCTCACATACGCCGGCTTCTCAGCCGCCCTATCCGCTAGCTGAACCTGTGCGGTATTGGGAATTCGACGGGCAGCCGCCAGCAGCTCTTCTTGTTCTTCCTGGATGATCATCGCCTCGAGCGATCCGCTCGTCGGCGTTGCAAGACTTCCAGTCGGACGCTCGACCTCATCCTCGGGCAAAATGGCCGGTGCGCGAATCACGCGAGGCGTTACCGCGATGACGATATCAACCTGTCTATTATCACGTGTCGGCGCGGTAAACAGGCGCCCAATGATAGGAATGAGTCCCAGAAGCGGCAGCCCCTGGCGCCCATTGCTTTCGGTATTCTGCGCGACACTGGCCAGCAACAGCGTCTTATTATTCTGGACACGGGCGGTACCTTTGATCGTCCGTTCGGTAAAGATCGGGTTATCCGTGCTTCCCCCGGCGACGTCTTTGGACTCGATCTCCATCGCCACCTGAACATCCTGATTGGGAAACACAATCGGCTTGAACTTCAGCGTAAGACCGACCTGCTCATAGTTGATAACGTTCGACACGACGCCGTTGCTCGAACGCGAGTCGCCCGTTCCGAGTCCGACGAATTGCGCGGTCCGAACAGGAACGCGCTGTCCGATTCGAGCTGACGAATCTTCGTTGTTAAAAGCGTGGATCTGCGTCGACGCAATCAGCTTTGTATTATCTTTTGCCTGAAGAGCCGAGAACTGACTAAACGGAATGCCCAACGCCAGGCTCGCGATATTCAATCCCGTGAATGGCAGCCCGCCCGTTATCGGCCCGGAGTTCTGTCCTCCTACGACCAGCGGGAAGCCAACGCCGCCCAAATTTCCGAGTGTCGGTTTATCTCCCAACGCGGTGCCTATCTGATTGCCAAATTTGAGAAGGTCGTTTTTGTTCACCTCGTATATCGCAACGTCCATTACGACCTCCGCTCGATCCTTGTCGAGCGACGAGATCAGCTTCGCAAACAAGCGCACGTTCTCTTCCGTATCGCGGATCGTGAGGCTGTTCGTGGTAGCGTCCTCGATCACGATCGTCTGGCTTCGACCGGGCTGCGCCGGGATCGCCGAAGTAATGATGGTTTTAACGTCCTTGGGATTCGCGTTAGCAAGATAGAAAGTTCTGAGTACCAACTGCTGAAAGTTCGTGCGCCGATTTCCCGTCGCTACAAGAATCGTTCGGGGCCCCACCTTCTGGAAGAAAAGATTCTCCTGAAGGAAAATGTAATCGAGAGCCTTGGCCGCTGTTACGTTCTTCAATTCGATACGGATCTTACGATTTTCCAGTCTCGATTCCGCGTCGAAGAGAACATTCAAATCCAAATCCTTTGCCAACTCTTTAACGATGTATTGAAGATCCACGCCCCCGGGAAACGGCACGTCGCGCATTTTCTCCAGCCGCTGCGGGATCTGAACATCCGAAGCCGCCGTCGGCGTGTAGCTCGTCGGAAGTAGCTTTACCTTTCCATTCGCGTCCGTCTTTTCTTGCGGGTCGTCGCCTTTGAGCAGAGCTTCCTGCATTCGGACCATACGGGCCATCTCGGATTTCGCGAGCTCGTTCGTCGGATCGTAGGCGTAAGCCTTTCGAAAAGCGTTGTACGCACTTGCGTAATCCTTCTGCTGGGAGGCCGTCGTACCCGTCTTCATGTACATCTGCGAAGCGTTGAAAAGTGCCCGCTGAAGGTGAAGCTTGTACTCCGGATTTTTCGGATTGTCGGCAACCGCGAGGGCAAATTCTTCAACAGCTCGATCCCACTCTTCGGCGGTCTCATGCTTCATCCCGTCAAGGAAATGTTTCTTACCATCGCCGAGCGCAAGGGCCGCCATCGGAGACATCAGCGACAGAATGAGCACGAGGCTCAGCGAAAATCGCGCGTAAACTGAGTTTTTCATAATAGAAATCGAGTTGAATTCAGAGTTGGATAACAAAAAGCTCTCGTTCGACGTTTTTACACGTCACCCGGTTGGCTAAGTTTCAAAAACATTCTCAGGCGGAAAGGTCCGGAGAGCGCCCTTGTAATTTTCGTCTGCTTTGTACAAAAACGCAAGCAATTAGTGGTCTTGCGGTCAAGGTAGGATGCTCCCCGACTCAAATCGGACTCATTATTTTGCTTTCATGATGCGGCGGCGGAGATAATCCAGAGCAGCCTGGCTCGACCTCCACCGGATCAGGTACCGGTCGCCGGGAAGGTTTAGACGTAACGATCGCGTCCCGCTCGAGTCGGCGTAACCTATAAATACTGTTCCCACCGGCTTCTCCTCGCTTCCGCCGTCCGGCCCGGCAATTCCGGTGACCGAAAGGGCATAATCGCTTCCAGCCCGCCGCCGCATTCCGCCGGCCATCGCCTCAGCCGTTTGTGGACTCACTGCCCCATACGCAGCAAGAGTTTCCTCGGGAACACCAAGTGTGTGCTGCTTTGCGTCGTTCGAGTAGGTGATGGCGCCTTCAAGAAAATAGGCCGACGATCCCGCGACATCGGTGAGACGCATCCCGATCAGACCGCCGGTGCAGCTCTCGGCAACCGATAATGTCTGCCCGCGCTCTTTCAAAAGGGCTCCAACGACTTCCTCCATAGTTTCGCCGTTCATCGCAAAAAGCGCCGGTCCCAGCGCCGATGCAAGCTTCTCCGCCAGCTCGTCGAGAACCGCGGCGCCCCGCTCTTCGGTATCGGCGGACGCGAACAAATGAATCTCGATCTCGGTCCGCGAGAAAAGTATCGACGTCTGAACCGATTCGTACGTTTTGTAGATGGGCGCGATCAGCTCATCGACCGCCGATTCGCCCATCCCCGAAACCCGGAGGACGCGCCTGACCACCGAAACGTTTCCGGCCACGGACCTGAGGGTTTCGAGAACATGATTCTCGAACATCGGCTGCATCTCGCGCGGCGGCCCGGGCAAAACGACAAGGAACTTGCCCGCATGCTCCAACATCATTCCAACCGCGGAGCCGTTAGGGTTGGGCAGGACCTTCGCCCCCTGGATCACAAACGCCTGCCGTTTATTTATCTCGGGCATCTCACGCCCCCACGCACGGAAGCGCTCGCGAAGATGGGCCTCGAGTTCGTCGTGATAGACGAGCTCGCGCCCCGCGGCCCGAGCCGAAACCGGGCGCGTCACATCGTCTTCGGTCGGCCCGAGGCCGCCCGTCGAGATGACGACGTCCGAACGTTTCATGGCGTCTCGGATAGTTTCCTCGAGCCGTGCTTCATCGTCGCCGACGATCGTCTTCAGCTTCACCTCGATGCCGATATTCATCAGCTTCTCGGTGAGCCAAAGACTGTTCGTATCGGTCTTCTCCGGCGTAAGCAGCTCAGACCCGACGGCGATGATCTCGGCGGTTAACATACGGATCAGTCCAGTCCTTAGTCGTTAGTCCTTGTATATTTCGACTACCGGCTTGCCGTCGCTGTTGATGTAAGCGCGGTACATCCCTTCGGAGTTGAACGAGATCGCCATGTTGCCGAATTTGTCGAGCCCGATGATGCCGCCGTCGCCTCCAAGTTTTTGCAGCTTTTGTTTTATAACCATGTCGGCGGCGCTCTGAATCGGCATCGCCCGGTATTCCATCAACGCACAGATGTCCCGGGCGACGCCGATGCGAATGAAGAACTCGCCCCACCCCGTTGCCGAAACCGCACAACTGTCGTTGTTCGCGTACGTTCCCGCACCGATGATCGGCGCGTCGCCGACGCGGCCGTACTTCTTGTTCGTCATGCCCCCGGTCGAAGTGCCCGCGGCGAGATTCCCGTCCTTGTCCAACGCCGCTGCACCGACAGTCCCGAATTTGTTGTAAGGCAGCTCCGCGAAATTTTCGCTCAACCCTTTCGGTTTCGGAGCCGGTATGTTCGCCTTCTCTTTTTCCTGCGTGAGAATCTTCTGAAGCGCGTCCCATCGTTCCTGCGTCCAGAAATATTTCTCGTCGACGAGCTCTACGTTCTGCTCTTTCGCAAATTTTTCCGCGCCGTCGCCGATCATCATTACATGCGGAGATTTTTCCATTACCGCGCGGGCGAGGGTGATTGGATTCTTAACTTGGTGCAATCCCGCGACCGCTCCCGCCGCCAGGGTTTTTCCGTTCATGATCGAAGCGTCTAGCTCGTTCTTGCCGTCCGCCGTGAACACGGCGCCTTTTCCGGCATTGAACAATGGCGAATCCTCCAGCATGCGGATCGCGATCTCGACCGCGTCGAGACTGGACTTCCCGGATTGAAGAGCCTTGTAACCCGCGAGCAGGGCTTCTTCGAGCTTCGCCTTATAAGCTTTTTCCTTTTCCGGAGACATCGAGCCCCGCGTTATAACACCGGCGCCGCCGTGGATGATGAATCCCAAGCGCGGGTTCTGCGGCCCCTGGAGCTGTTTGATCTCCGCGTGCGAACCTTTCTGCGGTGCCACCGATACTGGAAGAATCAAGAGCGCGAATAGAACGAGCGCGGAGAAAATAACTTTCATGAACTTGTCACCCCGACTGAAATTTATCGATGCCAGATTATCACACGGAAGCTTTTGAGCCCGAGACGGCGGCGCCACCGGCGAACCACTTCTTGAAATTTTCACTGCCCGCCAGCAGCCGCACTTCTTTAATGGCCCAAGGAGAGATCTCATTACCAGGTTTCTCCAGTGACGCGAGGAAGTCGTCCCAGTTTATCCACCTTATATTCTCGACCTCCGCGGGATTCGGACGCGGGCGAGCATCGGTGCGCCCGACGAGCACGGGGCACAACTCATTCTCAACGACCCCATCCTTTTCGGCACGGTACCGGAAATCCGGCAACGCGATCGTAAGATCGACCCCGGACAAACCCAGTTCGAACTGGAGTCGACGAGCCGCAGCCTTCGCGGTCCCTTCATGCATCATCACATGTCCGCAGCAGGAGTTTGACCAAACCCCGGGCCACGTTTTTTTCGACAGGGCTCGCTGTTGAAGCAAAAGCTCGCCTTTGCTGTTGAAGATAAATACCGAGAATGCGCGGTGCAGTCTGGTTTCGGAATTATGTGCAGCGAGTTTCGCGGCCGTGCCTAGCGGGTTGTTGTCTTCGTCCACGAGCACGATCCTGTCGTCGAACGGGTAATGGAATTTGCGCCACGTGATCGCCATACCGCAAAGTATCGCGAGCCCGATCAACGCGGGCCCGAGCATGCCCGCAAATGCGGAGAATGCGGTCCAAAACAAAAGGATCAGGAAGGCGCTGGAGCCGAGCTGGACCGGAGCCGGCAATAGCGGACGCACTCGCAGGAGGACGAGGTCTAGCAAAATTGCGCCAGCAAATGCTGAAAGCAGCGAGCCCGCGAAATTGGACGGGGGAACTCCGTAGAAAAATCCCTCCTCCACGAACTGCCAGAGCCCAACGCGGACGGCTCCCGGATCGATGACGAGATAGAAGGACGATAGCGCGAGCGTCGTGAACATGATCCTTGCGGGCCGGGATTCGAATAGATTAGCCGCGATCGAGTAGGCTCCAAAAAATAAAGGGGTCCACGCAAACGCAACCACCCAAGGCACGGAGCCGAATAACCTGAATCCGAGCCGGTCAGAGTAACCGAAATGGCCGTAAGGAAAACCGGTCGCGTGCGCTGCCACACCGACAACCAGTGCGTAAACTCCAAAGATGATAAAAAGAAGTATCGCGTCACGCCGCCCGAGCCACATCTTCGCGGCCCAGGCGCACGGAAGGGGCAGAAGAAGAGTGCTAATGAGCGACGCGTAGGGAAACCATACCGGCAGAGCCGCATTCGCCGTGAAGAACGCAGCAAGCACGAGTAAGATGATCACGACGATCAAAGTTACGATTTGAGACGGGCGTGTTAGCACGAAGATTTACTTTTCGAAATGATCAACATTGTCAGAATCAGCCGGCCCCGTTTTTGGCTCTACCTTTTTGGCACATATCTTCTCGGCCTGGCCGCGGGCGCGACATCGACGTCGGCTTTCCTACGCGTCGACTCGATATTGTTTGGGATCTACTTCCTGCTGCCGGCAAATCTTCTTGTCTATGGTATCAACGATATCTTTGATTTCGAGACCGACCGGCTGAATCCCAAGAAAGCCGAGTATGAGATGCTCGTGCGTCCCGAAAGTCACGGGATTTTGGCGATCTGGACGTTTATACTCAACGTCCCCTTCCTGATCGCGGCTTTCTTTGTCGCCCCGCAGGCGTTGCTCTCACTCGCTGCATTTCTGATTCTTTCGATTTTCTATTCGGCCCCGCCGATTCGCGCGAAGACGATGCCGATCGTCGATTCCCTCTTTAATATCCTTTACGTATTTCCGGCGGCCTTTGCGTACCAGATGCTCACCGGAAATTT
>DATLCA010000061.1:0-22981 GCA_035526605.1 Pyrinomonadaceae bacterium
AGCGCGAAGGATTCACAGTATCGCCCGATCTTTACGGCACGTACGCGTTCGGGATCGGGCGGTCGCCCGCGGCCCCGAACTGCACGATCTGGGTCCCGGCGGTCGTGCGCCCGATGAACCACGTCGCGGTCGCGGGGCGGACCACGGCCGCGTCGAACTTGCCATCCCCGTCGTAATCGCCCGGGGAGGGGGCGTCCCCGCCGGTCCCGAACGGGAACCCGTAGAACGAGGAGTCCTCGCTCCGGACGATGAACCACTCGCCGGTGGGCGGGCGCCACACCGCGACGTCCGTTCTCCCGTCGCCGGTGTAGTCGCCCGGGACCACCTTGTCGCCGGTGTTCCCGAACTGCACGGCGAGCAGCCCGCCGTCGATCGCTGGACCCACCACTCCCTTGGTCCGGGGCGGAAGATCCCGACATCCGCTCTGCCATCGCTGTCGTAGTCGGCGACCACGGGCTGGTCCCCACCGATCCCGAACTGCAGGATCCGGGTCGGGGCTCCGCCCGACTGCGAGATGAACCACGTCGAGGAGGACGGGCGGAACACGGCCGCGTCCGCCTTCCCGTCCGCGTCGTAGTCGGCGGGTACGGGGACGTCCCCGTTCGTCCCGAACGGGAACGCGAAGAAGGAGAAGTCTTCGCTTCTCAGCACGTACCAGTTCCCGTCGGCGGGCTTCCAGAACGCGATGTCCGTTTTCCCGTCGCCCGTGTAGTCGGCCGGGACGATCTTGTCCGAGGACGACCCGAACTGGAGCGCGAACGTGACCCCGGTGGAGCTGCGGTTCACCCACCACTCCGAAGCGGAACCCGCGGGCCGGAAGATCCCGATGTCGGTTTTCCCGTCCCCGTCGAAATCGAAGGAAGCTTTGTTTCCGCGAACCTGGTTTTCATGCGCTCCGATGTCGGACCCGTCCGCAAGATCGGGTATGCCAGAAATGTCTAACGGACGCGGAAGTCTGCGCTGGTCGCCGGGGATGCCAAATCTGTTGCCTTTGTCTATCGCGGGAGAGGTCGGCAAAAGAGCGTGCGTCGGTGTAGCTCCGCCGTTCGACGCGAGCGGGGCTAGCTGCGCACTGAGGGGCTGCGCGGTGGTCCCTGTTTGGTCACCCGGCTGGCTAAAGGCGGTGATAGTGCCGCGGTTGCCAATGAGGTTGTAACCACCCGAAATGACAGTGCCAGGTGCGTCGACGGTGATATCAATTTGATTACCAGCAATGATCGAGTTGCGCACAGTGGAAGTCGAGAAATCGAGTCCCCTCACGGCGGCAAAGCCGGTACTGCTCGTATTGGTGATCGTCGAGCTGGTGATGGTTACCGAGCCGGCGAGGTTGGTTATTCCCCAATAGGTATTGCCGGAGACGGTCGAGTTAGTGATCGTGACGGTGCCACCGTCATTTAAGATTCCGCCTCGGCCGTTGTTGGAGATCGTCGAGTTGTAGATATCGAGGGGGCCGAGATAATGATAAATGCCTCCGTCGCCGCCGACCTGATTGTTGTCCGTAACGACGCAATTATTAATCGTCATTGCGCCGCCGCCGTTATTCATAATTCCGGAGCCGGGACCGGTCGCATTCCCGTCGCGGATGGTCATTCCGATCAGGCCGGCCGCCCCGTTCGAGATCAGAAAGACACGACTGGGAGTGCTCAGGGGTGCACCGTTCCGGACGGTCAACAGGTTGGGTCCGGGTCCGTTAATAATGATATTTGAGGCGATATCGAGACGTCCCGTCACGAGCGAAATTGTCTGCGGAGTTGTGAACAGGGTTGAAAACTCGATGAGGTCGTCGCCGGCCGTGCCGTTCGAATCTAGAATCGCCTGACGTAAGCTTCCGGCACCGCTGTCGTTCGTGTTGGTAACTATGCGGACCGATGGGTTCGGGGTCAGGAATTTCGACACAAACGCGTCGCTGTTGCCATTTATCTGCGGTTGAAATACCCCGGCAGTGGTTGGGAAATCGACGACACTGTCACCCGTTTGTCCCGTGATAAAAGCGGCGCCCGACGAATTCAGAGCGATCCCGGCAGCCCCATCGTTCTGACTTCCGCCTACCTGGGTCGAGTAGACAAGAGCGGAACCGGACGGCGTCAATTTTGTAAGAAAGGCGTCGTATGATCCGTTCGGTGTTGTGTCGTAGGCATTCGACGTGGTCGGAAATGGGGTCGCGAACGGAGCGGTTTGTCCCGTCACAATTGCGCTACCGGTTCCGTTGACCGCGATGGCAAGACCAAATTCAAGATTATCGCTCCCGAGCAGCGTCGAATAGACGAGTGCGGATCCGGTCGAGCTCAGCTTAGTTACGAAAACATCGATGCTCCCATTCGCCGACCGGTCGAATGCCCCGAGCGTTGTCGGAAACAAAACCGATGCCTCGGAGGCGGTCTGACCCGTAATGTATACGTTCCGGGAAGAATCGAGCGCGAGAGCGTACGCGACATCGTTGTCGTTTCCGCCGATGAAAGTAGAATAAACCAATGCCGATCCGAACCCATTGAGAGCCGAAACAACCACGTCGTTTCCGCCGTTGTAGGTGGTATCAAAAGCTCCGGATGTGGTCGGGTAATTGTTTGCCGGGCCGATCGAGAACCCCGTGACATACGCAGTGCCATCGCTGTCGATCGCGATGCCGTTGCCTGCATCAAGGCCCGTTCCGCCGATAAAGGTCGAGTATTCGAGATTCTCGCCATTGGCGTCGAACTTCGTCACGAAGATGTCGCTGCCGCCGCCGTTATAAGAGGTATCGAGTGTTCCGGGAGTCGTCGGATAGTCACTTGAGTCTGTCCTTCCTGCAATATATGCTCTCCCCGCCGCGTTGACCGCAATACGCCCGACGTGATCGCCCCCCGATCCACCGATGAAAGTGGAATAGATGAGAGATGACCCGGTAGCATTTATTTTTGAGACGAAGACGTCGAAGTCGCCACGATAATCGCGGGCGAACGCGTTCAGAGTCGTTGGAAACGGTGTCGCCGAAATAGCTGTCTTGCCCGTGACGTATGCATTGCCTAGCGTGTCGACCTTGATATCGATCCCAATGTCATCGGCGCCTCCGCCAAGGAACGTTGAATAAATAAGTGTCGAGCCGTTCCGGTCCAGTTTCGTTACAAAAACGTCAATGCCGCCGTTGTAGGTGTCGTCGATTCCGGTGTCTGTCGGAAATGAAATCGACGTCGTTTGCCCCGTAACATAAACGGTATTGTCCGACCCCACCGCGATTGCTCCACCACTTTCACTTGCAAGACCGCCCAGGAAAGTCGAAAAATCCAAATCGGTAACCGGGTCGATTGTTAAGGACTTTGTTTCGTCGTAATCGCCGACCACAAAGCCGACTGTCGTTTCGCCGCGCTGATCGAATCGGCTTTCCACCACCCTTCGCGAACCGTCGACTTCCTGGTAAGTAACGGGTGACTTTTGCTTTAATTCGCCAAACGCGGTCGAGATAACCAGCGAGCCGTCAGGCCCTACGACGACTCTGTCCGCTCCCTCGATCTGCCATTCGATTTGTCGCGTGCTCGCGTGCGGCGACACTCGGAAATCGTATTCGATACTGCCGAAATCATCGCCACGCCATTCCATGTCGACGCCTTCATAAACATTATCGAGTCTCGCTTTTCGATACAGCGGTACGTTGCTTTGCCATTTACTCTGGTCCTTTCCTCTAAAATAATTATGTTTGCCCGCCAACTCTTCGACGCCAACCTGTTCCGCGTTCTCATTCGCCCCGGTAAGCCTCATCCGGACGGATACGGCCCGACTCGACCGCGTTTCGATGGTCGATGGAAGCGGCCCCTGCGAGTCCGCGTGTGGGGTCTGACTCGTGCGTTGCTCCGGAATCACGTAGACCGCTTCGGTCGAAGTCAGGAACAATTTGTAGCCTCTACCATCCGCGGAAAACTTAACGCGCTTGTCGAGTTGTCCTTTGTTGGCCTCGAAGAAGACTTCGGCGGGGTTCTGGATTTGGCCGTCCGGCGATTGTCCGACCGATCTTGAATGCTCTTGTTCGGCGGAGACATGCGTCGGCCCCTGTCTCCCCGCGACGAACAGCCAATCGCAAACGCATCCCATCAAAGTCAGACAGACGAGCTTCACCATCGAGGTTTTTATTCTTTCGCGTCGCGAGCGGTGTATTTGTTTTGTCATGATTTAATTCCTGTATCCGTTTCGGCGAGGGACTTCAGACAGATCAGCACCCTGTCGGTCTCGACAAAATGAACTTTGCTCGTTTCGACGAGCCGGTAAATTTCGCGTTCGGTCGCTTTCCTCAAAACCGCGGCCACGGACGGGGTCGCCATCTCGGTCATGCTCCGGCAGCTAGGGCAAAAGTTTTCCAAACGCTCGCTGCGGCTGCTGTACGCGACCGTTTCGCTCATCTCTATCTCGATCTCGGTTTTTTTCATTACGATCTTTTCTTGTTGCCTGCTCGTTTCGGGTCTACAATCGACCGGGATTTCCCATCAATCACGCTGATCAAGTCTGTGGCGATATCTTCGGAGAAACTGGCAAGCTCCGTCTTGTATTCGTTCGGACAAAGTTCTGACATCGTTTTGACATGAGCGAAGCGCCGCAAAACCCGGGAGTGAAATACGAATTTGGCAAATTCGTTCTTGATCCCATCGAGCGCGTCCTCTTCTCAAATGGTGAGCCGACGCACCTCGCCGACAAGGTATTCGACACACTGCTGCTGTTTGTCCGACACAACGGGAAGCTGCTCACGAAAGACGAAATGATGACTTCGATTTGGGAAGAATCGTTCGTCGAGGAAGGCAACCTCGCAAAAAATATTTCGCGCCTGCGAAAGATCCTGAACACCGACGGCGTCGAATTGATCGAGACCCTCCCCAGGCGCGGTTATCGTTTTCGAGCCGATGTTCGTCAGATCGAAGGGGAAACGAATCTGCTCGTCCACCGCCGGTTAAAGGTGACGATGTCGCAAAGCGACGGGCGTGTGCCCGCGACCAATGGGGAAGTCGATCGGCACACCGCCGACGAGATTCGAAGCATCGCCGTCTTACCTTTTCAGCCGTTGGGGGGAAGGGCGGACGACGACTTTTTCGGGCTAGGCGTGACCGACGCACTCATCACTCAGTTGAGCAGGGCGGGGCAAATACAGGTGCGGCCGACAAGCTCGATTCTCAAATTTAATATCCAGGAGCAGGACGCGGTGTTGGCCGGAAGAGCCCTCGAGGTCGACGCGATACTGCAGGGGAACTTCCAGCGATCGGAAAGAAAACTGCGGCTCACGGTTCAGATGATCCGATCGCGTAACGGAAACGCGATCTGGGCGGACAGTTTCGGTGTCGAGTTCGAGGACATCTTCGACGTGCAGGACCGGATCGCGGCACGCGTGCTTGGGGCGCTCACGAAAGAGCTGGGCGATGACGCTGAGCCGCTGTTCTCCAAACGCGACACCGAGAACGTCGCGGCGTATCAGGAATACTTGAAGGGGCGTTACTTCTATAACAAACGCACTACGATCGGTTACGAGGTGGCGTTGGCGTCGTTCGAGAAGGCGATCGAAATCGATCCGTCGTACGCACGGGCATACGCGGGGCTCGCGGATATTTACAATTTGCTGCCGGTCTATGACGGATTTGCGCCGCGGGATTACTTCCCAAAAGCGAAAGCCGCCGCGCTCAAAGCGCTTTTTATCGATCCGGATCTTGCGGAGGCCCACGCCGCGCTCGGACTTGCACTTCTCCATTACGATTGGAATTGGGCCGGCGCCGAAGTCTCGTTTCAGAACGCCGTAAAATTAGATCCGAATTACGCTCCGGGCTATCAGCTTCTCGGGGTGTACTTTTTGCGCGTTGAGAGGATCGGCGAATCCCTGATCGCATTGAAGAAGGCTCGCGAGCTTGACCCGTTCTCCCCAATCAACGCGGTATGGCTTGCCGAAGTTTTGCGGCATTTCGGCGAAACCGAAGCGTCGATACGGCTTCACGCGGAAACCATTGAATCGTTTCCCGAGTTTTTTCTCGCCCACTATCACCTGGCCTTCGCCTACGTGGACGCCGGCCGCCTCGACGAAGCCGAATTCCATCGCGAAAGGGCCGTAGCTCTTTCGAACGAAAATTCGCTGACGCTGTCGCTGCAAGGAATCCTCCAGCAAGCCGCGGGAAATACCGGCGCCGTTCGTGAGACACTCGCGAAGCTCGTGCGAGTGAAAGAGGAAAAATACATCAGCAGTGTGAACATCGCCTCCGTTTACGCGGCGATGCGGGATGAATCGAACGCATTGGAATGGTTGGAAACCGGATTGAAAGAACGGGATCCGAACCTTACCTGGATAAAGTTCGACAAGGAATTTAAATTTCTGCAGCCCCATCCCCGCTTTCAGGCCCTGCTCCGGGAAGTCGGCCTGGCAGAAAAAAACATCGAGGCTGCACAAAGGCCGACGATTGAAACGAAACGGTGGGCAGTCGTATTTGCGATCGCCGCTCTTGCGGTGGCGGCGGTGTCGACCTTGTCTTATTTCTGGAATCGAGCGGTCCCCGCTTTGCCGAACGAAGCTGCGGTAATTCATCTGACCGCCGATAAACGAAACGAGTACTCACCGCATTGGACCAAGGATGGGCAGATCCGGTTCTTGCGAACGGGGAGCGACAAGGAGACTGAATCGCTCGTGATGAACGCGGACGGATCGAATCAAACAGTCGCCCGAGATTTTCCCGGTCTAGACCACGGCTTCTGGTCCCCGGACGGAACAAAAGTCGTTTTCACAAAACCGAACAGCAAGACGGATTTTTATCTCGCGGATGCGGACGGGTCGAACGAAATCCCACTCGAATTTTTCGGCGGCAATTTCGATTGGTCCCCCGACAGCCGCAAGATTGCGTATCAAAAAAAGGTCAGCACGGAGGACGACGAGATCTTTGTGTATTCGCTGGAAACGCGCAAAAGTGAAAACGTCACCAACAGTCCTTCGTTCGACGCCGATCCAAACTTCTCGCCCGACGGGAGGCAAATTGCATTCGCAAGCTTGCGCGACGGGAACGCGGAAATTTATCTGATGAACGTTGACGGAAGTGATGTTCGAAGGCTGACAAATCATCCTTCGTGGGACAGCCATCCCGTATTTTCTCCGGACGGGACGGCGATAGCCTTCCCTTCGGATCGCGAGAGCGAGGACTCGGACGTTTACGTGATGAGATCCGACGGGCAGGGCGCTGTCAGGCGCTTAACGTTTTGGAAATCAAACGAATCTGTCGGCCCGGGTTCCTGGTCGCCCGACGGGACGAAAATACTTTTCGTTTCGGACCGCGACGGCAATGACGATATTTTTATGATCAGCGCCGAGGTCGATCCCTCTCAACTGGTCGTGATGGACGTATCGGGCGATCTTCAATTTCCTTCATACTCACCGGACGGGAGACAGATCGTTTATCAATCGACCTTCGCGGACAAGAGCGGGGAACTGCGTGTTTTCGATGTCGACGCCGGGCAGAGCCGGCTATTGTTGAAAGCTGAAAGTGCCAACTTCGCGCCGGTTTTTTCACCTGACGGGACCCAAATCGCGTTTCAAAATCGGATCGAAAACAATACGGAGATATGTCTTATTAAAACAGACGGTAGCGATCTGCGGAATTTGACGAACAACCCGGCCCGCGACGGGACACCGGACTGGTCGCCGGATGGTACGCAGATAGTTTTTTCCAGCAACCGCGGGGGCAATTACGGAAAGTATGACCTCTTCTTGATGAGTGCGAATGGCGGCGACCAACGCGAAATTTATTCCAACAAAAACGGAATGAGCCTCTCGCCTGCGTGGTCGGCCGACGGCGTGAGTATTGTCTTCGCGAACGACAAAGAGGACGGGGCAAGGGGGAACTTTGAGATTTTTAAGATAACGGTGGGCTCCGGCGAGGCGGCCCAACGCCTTACATTTCGGCCCCGCTATGACGGCAGCCCGGCCCTCTCACCTGACGGCAAGAAGATCGCTTTTACCAGCAACAACGACGGCAACGACGAGATCTACGCGATGAATTCCGACGGAACCGGTCTGACCCGGATCACGAGAAATTCGGCTGAAGACAGCACGCCTCGGTTCTCGCCCGACGGCCGGCGAATAATATTCAGCAGCAACCGCTCGGGCAAGTTCGCCCTGTACGAAATCGCTTTCTCAGATTAGGATTGCCGGAGCCTTAACGCGCTTTTTGCAGAATGACGAGCTCGGGTTTCATGGCCTCGATCGAAACCTGGCGCGCGACTTCCTCGGCGACGTGGCGGAACGCTGCGGATTGCGGCGAGTCCGGAAAAGAAACGACGACCGGGACGCCCTTGTCGCCGCCTTCGCGCACTTCCATTCCAAGGGGAACTTCACCGAGAAAATTCAGGTTGTATTCCGCACAGAGCTTTTGTCCGCCGCCGCGACCGAAGATCTCGTAGCGGTTTCCAGTGTCCGGCGCGATGAAGTACGACATGTTCTCGATGACGCCGAGTACCGGAACGTTCACTGTCTCGAACATCTTCACGGCGCGCCGCACGTCCGAAAGGGAAACTTCCTGGGGCGTCGTGACGAGGACCGCACCCTGGACGGGAACCAACTGAGCCAGACTCAGCTGGACGTCGCCGGTTCCGGGCGGCATGTCAACGATCAGATAATCGAGCTCGCCCCAATTCACATCCGAAAGAAATTGCCGCACGACACCGTGAAGCATCGGGCCGCGCAGGATCATCGGCTTGTCGGGTGGAACAAGCACGGCCATCGAGATCATTTTTATTCCGTGAGCCTCGATCGGCCTCAGCTGCCCGTTCTCGATCTCGGGCTGGTCGTAACCGGTACCGAGCATCATCGGAACATTGGGGCCATAGACATCCGCGTCCATCAGTCCGACCTTCGCTCCATCCGCCGCAAGCGCCACTGCGAGGTTGACGGCGACGGTTGATTTACCAACGCCGCCCTTTCCCGAGGACACCGCGATGATGTTTTTCACACCCGGGATTGCGATGTTGTTCGCGATGCCCCGGCCCTGGGGTACCTCGGCGTCCATAGTGACTCTGACGCTCGTGACGCCATCGAGCGCCCGGACGAGCTCGGTCGCCTGCGTCTCCATCTCTTCCTTGACCGGGCAGGCGGGGGTTGTGAGCACGATACGGAACGCGACATCGCCGCCCGAAACCTCCAAATCTCGAATAAAGCCCAATGTGACGATGTCTTTGCGGAGGTCGGGATCGATGATCTGACTCAGTGACTGCAGGATCGTCGCTTCTGATAATTGACTCATTATGCTCGCTAACTTTCAGGTATTAGAATTGAAACGTAATTGTAACAAAAGCGCTCATGCCGTTGTCCAAGCCCGAACAATATAAACTTCTTTACACCGAGGCTCAGGCATGCAGGATCTGCCTCGGATTGGCAGATAAGACGGCGGTTCTGAGTGAATTGAACGGCAACCTGAATCCAAAAGTGATGTTCATCGGCGAAGCGCCCGGACGCGTCGGAGCCGACCGGACTCGCCGCCCCTTTTACGGCGACAAATCCGGCGACAACTTTCAAAAGCTGCTCGATTCGATAGGCCTGGACCGCGCGGAAATCTTCATCACCAGTGCTGTAATGTGCAGCCCGCGCTCATTGACCGATGCGAACCGGAAACCCTTGCGTAGTGAAATAAAGAACTGCTCGGCGTATCTGATCCGAGTCCTCGACCTTATTCGCCCACGTGTCATCGCGACGCTCGGGGGCGTCGCCCTTGAAGCGCTTTCCCTGATTGCCTATCATGAATTCAGGCTAAAGACGCACGCAGGTCAAATCCAGCACTGGAACGGAAGAACGATCCTTCCTCTCTACCACCCGAGCCCGCAAGTTATCGCATCCCAGCGCGGCCTTGATCTTCAATTGAGACACTTCGACGTCCTCGCTTCATTGATCTCGCAAAATGTATGACGGAATTTAACACTGGCTACGAGCAGATCCGTTCCGGAGGCTCCGGCTTTTACCAGCAGGGTCGCGGCCTGATTGCTGTTCACGGCGGCGAGGCGGTGCAGTTCCTCGACGGCTTGATATCAAATGACGTGAAGACCCTCGAGGACGGCGGGCGGATGACCGCTGCGTTTCCCAATGCTCAGGGGCGCCTGCTGGCCTTGGTTCGAGTAGTCCGCCAAGGCGAGCGGTTCCTCTTCGAGACCGAAGGCGTAACACGGCAGAAAATTTTCGATAATCTGTTTCGTTTCACCTTTGCGGGTGATTTTTTTGTCGAGGACTTGTCCGAAACATATCGCTTCATCAGCGTCTTCGACCGTTCTTTCATCCCGATCACACCGCCGTTTACCGAGTTCGATACCAAATACGGCGCCGACTACTTTGTGCATCGCGAAGACACGACCGACTTTCTCGGTGAGCTGAAGTATTTTGGTGCCGAGGAGATATCTGACGAGTTGTTCGAAACGCTTCGGATCGAGTACGGGATGCCTCGTTACGGCATCGATATGGACGAGAATACGATCGTTCCAGAGATCGGTATAGAGGATACGATCTCATACACGAAGGGTTGTTATATTGGCCAGGAGATCATCGCCCGCATACATTTTCGCGGCCATGTCGCCAAAAAATTAACAGGCATCAAGTCGGTTGCATCGATGGGCGCGGGCGATTTGGAACCCGGACAAGAATTGTTGTCGAAGGAAGGCAAAAATGCCGGGCGGATAACGTCTGTCACTATATCGCCGAAATTGCAGAGAGCGATCGGCCTCGCATACGTCAGATACGAACATCTTTCGGATGGAACGGAATTATTGGCGGGCGACACGGGTATCCAGGTCACCAGCACTCCATTCATTTAAGGGTCATGAGGTAAGGACACGATGAAGTTATCAAGATCATTTGCAGTCGTAATTTTCCTTTCTACACTTTTCTCGGCTTCATGCGGTAAGACCGCGCCACCGGCATCATCCTCCGCGGGCGCGTTAACGGCCAACAGCGCTTTGAACAGCGCGGCACGGCCTTTTGGAAGGCATACGTTGAATAGCGGCGGTGCGGGTTATTTGAATGAGTTCATCCGCCCGGAGGTTCGCGCACGTCTCGATGAGGAGCCGGGTGGCGACGCGGACGGCGGATTCGATCCGTCCACGGTCGATGCGGGAACCTCTTCGGGTCAGTCGCCGGCCGAATCAGGAGGCGAAGCGCAGAATGAAGAAGCCCCCGAACCGCGGGCCGGCGACAATGACGAAGGTAGCGGCCCGCGCGTCGACACCCTAAAGTTTTCGTGGGCGAAGAAAGCGTTCGGAGATGCGGTCAAAGTGAGCCCGACGAACAACGGCGTCATCGTGCTCTATGCCGATGAGAATTATTACGACGTTGACCGGCTGATGGGGCTTGTCCAAGAAGGACGGAACCGTATCACGGAAAATTCGGCCATTCCTGGTGATCGCATACAGGTCGTCTTCGGCGGCTATCGTGCGGCTCCGCAGGTAGAGCTCTGGGTCGTTCCGCAAGGCGGGCCGATGCCGGAGTTCAAGACCGAAGAGAGACCGAAGCCGGCACAGCCCGAGAATTAGAGCAGCCGGATCCGCGCAAATCCCAATCGGAGCTTATGCCGGGTGAGTGATTCACCCGGCTTTTTCTTTCGTTCCCGTGTGTTAACATTTCGATGAATATTGCTCAGTTAAATATGGATGATCTCGATATCGATCTGCCGAATGCGAAGCTCGCGTACACGATAATCCAGTCGCTGCTGGACGGCCACGAAGCACTAAGTGATCTGCTTGTTGTCATGTCGCACGCGCTCGACGAGGACACTCTGAAGGCGCTGACGTTGACCGGCGAGTGGGAAAAATATCTCGAGTCGAAACGAAATCTCGAAAACGCGAAAGCTCAGATCGAGCTGTTCACCGACGTTTTAAGAAAACTGGAAAATGCTTGACCTGATCATCATCGGGGCCGGCCCTGCAGGGATCATGGCCGCTTACGAAGCGAAGACGAGCGGGCTGGATTATCTGGTAATCGAAAAGGGGCTGATCGGGAACACGATCTACAACTATCCCGTCGGGCTCACGGTTTTCTCGACCACGAACGAGCTCGAACTTCAGCCCGACACATTGAAACCGGCCCGAGAAAAACCGACACGCGAAGAGCTGCTCTCGTATTACGTCCGATTTGTTTTGGATAACGATTTGAAGATCCGGACGGAAGAGTGTGTAGAGTCTATCGAGTCCGGGGCCGACTCCCCAGACCTGAAAGACTCGCCCGTCTCCTTCCTCGTCATAACAAACAAAGGGAAGTACGTCAGCCGTAATGTCCTCTTCGCCATCGGGGCGATGGACCATCCGCGGAAGCTGAATGTCCCCGGCGAAGATCTGCCGAAGGTTTACGATCATTTTCGCGAAACTTATCCGTGGGTGAAAAAGCGCGCGTTGATCGTGGGTGGCGGGAACTCGGCGGGCGAGGCGGCGCTCTTTCTTGCCGCAGAAGGCGCCGACACGACGCTCGCGATCTTTCGCGGAGACTGGGAGAACGATGATCCGAAGCAGGGCTGCATCAAGTATTGGGTCAAGCAGCCGCTCGAGGAAGAACTCAAGAAGCATTGCCTGAAATTGTTTTTTCTCGGAAAGGTCCTCGAGATCACCGAAGACGCCGTGATTCTCGAAGACGAGAACGGCAGCCGCGATGTGCTACCGAACGATGTCGTGTTTGTTCTGATCGGGGCTGACGCGGATCTCACGATGTTGAAGGACCTCGGCGTCGAAACGATCCCCGGGGGAAAATACGGCGGTGAGATTCCGGTTTACGATGAGCAGACGTTCGAGACCAACGTTTCCGGAGTTTATGTCGCTGGCCATTTCACCAGCCACCGCCACATCAAAGGTGCGACCGACGCCGCGAAAGCGCTCGTTCCGAGACTTGCGGAGAAGTTGAAAGCTGGGTCGGTCGAATCGGAAGTGAAAGCGGTTGGTTAGGAAGAAAAAGCTCCGCTCTCGATCCAAAACCACCTATCGAGGGGCGTTGCCCCATAGGCGCGAAGCTAAGGGTTTGCAGGCGCGGTTCTCGTCCCGCAGGGACTGATCGAAAATAGCCCACCGCTTGAGCGGTGGGAATGTCGCAAGAAGTGTGAGTCCCGCCAGGGACGACTGACAGTTCAGACATTTCAGCCGTCCCTGGCGGGACTTGGTTTGATGCGGACCCAGCCCACCGCTGAAGCAGTGGGCTATTCTCAGGCGTCCCTCCGGGACAAAATCCGCGCTGCAAAGTTTTAACTTGGCGCCGATGGGCGTCGCCCATGAGCTAAATTACCGCCGCACCTTTGGTGCTACCTTGAGCTAGTTCCGTATAAAAAGCCGCCCAGTGAGGACGGCCTTTCTCAGCTAAATCTAAAAAGATTCTAGTTCGCTTCTTTCTTCGTTCTCACCAACACTCTCTCATTCTGAAACTTCTCCGCGATGTTGGCGGGATTGAGATCGTAGTTGGTGACGTCGAATACTTCGCTCGTCTGACCGGCGATCGAGGTGGTCCATTTGTAGGGAAGCTGGACCCCGTTCACGCTGCGATAGTCGGCGAATCGGACCTGGACTTCGGACGTCTCAGGCGTGTCAACCTTGCGACTGAATGTGACCTTTTCTTTCGTTGGCTCCACCGAGGCGGCACCGGACGCCGGTTCCTTCGTGCGGAAGAACATCACGTTCGGCATCGCGTGGCCGAGGTAGCTGACCATGACCGGAAGGCTTGACGCCTTAGATAGGTAAAGCTTCACGTTCGAGCCGGCGAATTCCGCATTCACGACATTGCAGGTCGTTCCGTCGACGTCGCTCTCTCCGACGAACGTGTAACTAACATCCATTCCCTCGGGTGCCGTAAGCAGGAGCGACAAAGCCGTCCGCAAAAGCTCGTTCTGGCGGTGGGCGATGTGCTCGCCGGCATCGCGCTGGTCGAGTATTACTCTCTTTCCTTTTTCCGGCCCGACAATGACCTGTTCGATCTCTGCACCGTCGACTTTTCTAACAATGACCCTCTTTCCATCAGCGGTCGTGAGCTCGCCGTTCTTGCCTTCGGTGATGACGCTTTCGACTTCGCCGTTTCCGCCATTAACTTTTCTAATGACGACCGTCTTTCCGCCGGCCTCGCCAACTTCACCACCGGCCGGATGACGCATCATGATGACGTCATGTTTTTCGCTCATCATCCTTTCCCCGTCGGCTGCATCATGGCGCCCGATCCTGACCATCTTCGAAAGCTTGTCGGGAAATTGCATCGCGATCTCGGTCTCACCCTGTTCGTTTCGGGTGGCTCCGTCGACCTTGAGCGTGAGGGTGGTGTTGCCTTTGATGATCATGCTGCGGACATCGGCGATCGATTGGTCCCCACCGATCGCGAGTCGGGCCTGCTTGATAATGCTCAGGGCCTTCTCGTCTGATTTGAATCTTGCTCCGGCCTTTTCGACCAGCGCTCCGAGACCGACACAGAATACGGTCACACATAAAATTGAAACGATAAATCTTTTCATTATTTGCCTCCGGCTAAAAAATCTTGTACGCCGAACGAGTTTGGTTTCGATCAAACATCTTAGGAGGAGTATTTGAAAAAGTGCATATCTCGTCCGGCAGTTTGGATTATTCCAGTCAAATCCCGGCGAATGGTTAAGGTGACGCAAAGAATTTGTTAAGAATGTAAAATGTGCCGAAAAACAATGGACAAGCGAAATTCGAAAACGGACAATGTGTTTCGGCGGAACGACCTATCATACATTTTCCGCGTCGGGTCAGTTCAATGAAACGTTCCTGGATCTCAGCTTTGGTTATCGGCGGTGTGCTGCTGTTGCTGACGCTTTTTCTCGGCTTGCAGTATAAGTGGCTTTCCGAGGTGAGTGACGCCGGCCGCGAACGAATGCAGAAGCGTGTCGAAATGGACGCGTCGCGATTCGGTGAAGATTTCGATCGCGAGATGCAGGCCGCCTACTTCAATTTCCAAACCGGCGCGGCCGTTTGGAAGAAGTCTGAGTGGGACGAGTTCAATGCCCGATATGATTTCTGGAAGGAGCGAACCTCTTATCCGGAGCTGATCCGCGAGATCTACTTTTTGCGCAAACAACCGGACGCCGCGGCGCTAAAGTACGATGCAGCCGGCCGCACTTTCAAACCCACAGAAGTGAGTCCGGAGCTCCAAAGTCTTCGCGGCCGTTTCACCGCAGAGAAAAACTCGAGAACCGTTTACGATGACGTGTTCGCGATGGTGCTGCCGATCTACGATGACGAGAAACGGATCGACCAACTTATCGTGACCCGTATCGAACGCGAAGGCCCGGGGCCCGCGATGCACCTTCCCGACAAGTTCGGCTGGCTAGTGATAATGCTCGACGAGCCGACCATCAAGAATCGAGTCTTGCCCGATCTTGTCGCGAAATACTTTTCAGAAAGCGACTATAAGCTTGCTGTAGTAAATAAGGGCGGCGAGTCCGTCTTCGCGACGCAGCAGGTAACAGGTGACGACGCGACGGCGAAGATGTTCCGCATGTCGCCTGACAATCTTTTCTTTTTCGGCAAGCGGGATGGATTGCCACGAATTCTCGAAGAGCACAAGAAGGGAATCATCGTCGACCAGCGAGTCGAGAGCCACACTTTTAGCCGGACCGAAAATGTAAATGGCAAGACCTCGAACTTTAGCATCGAGTTGAAACAGCCGGCCGAAAAGCAAAATCTTCGGACGGCAATGATTGCCCAGGATTCCGCGGATGGCAGCCCGTGGACGCTCCGTGTTCAGCACACCGCGGGCTCGATCGACGCGTTTGTCCGCGGCGAACGCAACAAGAGTTTTGCGCTCGGCCTGGGAATTTATTTGCTGCTTGTCGGCGGGATTATGGGGATCCTCATTTCGGCAATGCGATCGCGGCGCTTTGCACAGCGGCAGATCGATTTTGTCTCGAGTGTTTCCCACGAATTTCGAACGCCTCTCGCGGTCATCTACTCCGCGGGTGAAAATCTCGCGGACGGTGTCGCCAAGGAAACCGGGCAGGTCGCACGCTATGGAGATTTGATAAAAGGCGAAGGTAAAAAACTTTCCACGATGGTCGAGCAGATTCTGGAATTCGCGGGAGCTAATTCCGGCAAGCAGAAATATAGCTTCGCACCCGTGGACGTAAGGGCCGTTATCGAAGATGCTCTGAAAGAATGCCGGCCCCTGATCGAGTCGGGCGGGTTCGACGTAGAGACCGACTTTCAAAATGATCTGCCCCGTGTCTCGGCGGATAGGACGGCGTTGTCGAGTGCGATCCAGAACCTAATAGCGAATTCGGTTAAGTACAGCAACGGATCCGCGTGGATAAAACTTTCCGCCGCGAACGGCGGTGGGCGGGTCAAGATCGTCGTCGAAGATAAAGGGATCGGGATCTCCGGCGTTGAGCTGCGGCAGATTTTCGAGCCGTTTTATCGCGCGAAGCAGGTCGTCGACGCGCAGATCAGCGGGAACGGCCTTGGCTTGAATCTCGTGAAAAATATAGTGGAAGCCCACGGCGGAAAAGTCTCGGTCGAGAGCTCGATCGGCGCCGGAAGCACATTTACGATCGAAATTCCCCAAGGAAAGTTTAGCCGTTAAGCCCGCCGGTCTGCGGCCGGCCATGTCCAGAGATGAAAGTTCTTTTAGTCGAAGACGAACAGGGTCTCATCATCACTTTGACCGATCGCCTGCAGAGCGAAGGTTTTGATGTGGACGTCGCAATCGACGGGAGGGCCGGACTCGAAAAGGGACTTGTTGGCGCGTATGACCTGATCATCCTCGACGTGATGCTGCCGAAGAAGAACGGTTACGACGTGTGCCGGGATCTTCGCCAGAAGGGAATCGGAACTCCCGTGTTGATGCTGACCGCGAAGGGCGAAACCATCGACAAGGTGCTTGGCCTAAAACTTGGCGCGGATGACTATCTGACAAAGCCGTTTGAAGTGATCGAGCTGCTTGCCAGGATTGAAGCTCTTCTGCGGCGAGCCCCGGCGCAAACCAATGGACGGTCGCACGAGGCGATAAGCTTTGGCGAGATCACGATCGATTTCAAGCGGGCTGAAGTGACTCGCGGAACCGCGCCGATCGACCTCTCGGCGATGGAATTCAAACTACTGCAGCATCTGATCGAGAACCGCGGCGTGGTCCATTCGCGCGATCAACTTTTGGACGCGGTCTGGGGTTATGACGCGATGCCGTCGACGCGGACCGTCGACGTCCACATCGCATGGCTGCGTCAAAAACTCGAATCGAATCCGAAGCACCCGCATTTCATCCAGACGGTGCATGGCATGGGTTATAAGTTTGTGGAGTAAAGAAGATGGGGTATGTGAGGAGTGACGGGGAAGAAGTAGGAAGTAGGAAGTTGTAATCGGTCTCAAAACTCTAAAATTGTTTGGCTGCGCGCGACCTAATACTGAACGGCTCGAAGCCAAATCCACACTGTTGAATTTCAAATTTGAAATTTCAAATTTGAAACAAAAACCTAAAAACCAAAAACAAAAACAAAAACTTAAACCCAAAACCAAAAAACCCAAAACCAAAAACCTAAAACCCAAAACCAAAGCCCCAAAACCAGACTCCAACTCGCCTCTCACGCAGCATCTATCATCCGCTTGTACCTGATCGCGTCCTCGGTCATCACATTGTTGTTGAAAAACACATACGAAAGCTCGTCGTCGGGCAGCAGTTCCACAAGCTCTTCCAATTCGCCGTCTTCGTATCTGTACCGCCAGCCGCCGATCCCGTGTAGACGGAAATAACATTTCTCAGGCGTTGTCGTTCGGCGCACGAACGGATCGACGCAATGCCAGATGTCGAGGTCGTTACAGATTTTGGCGATCACTTTGTCGTCCCATGGGCCGCGCGGCTCCCATGCGAAATTTAGATCGCTACGCTTTATCTTCTTGAAAAACTTTCGAAGATTCTTAATATTCTCATCCGTTTCTCGAAACTTTGCGGGGCACTGAAAAAGGATCGTCCGCGCCTTGAGCGCTTCCGCACACGCGAGAGTTGTCTGCAGTCCTTCCGCCACGATGTCGGTCGGTTTGAAGAAACCCGATTCCGCAGCTTCCTTTTCGGTGAGCTTTTTCTTCAACCGTTTGTAGGTCGGACTCGTCGACTCGTGCGTGATCAACTGCCAGGCTTTTAAGGTGAATTCGAAATTCTCGGGAATTTCGGCTCGCCACCTCTCAAGAGTTTTTATCATCGGCGGCTGATAGAAAGTATGCTGGATCTCCACGCACTTCAGGAAATCCGTGTACTCGTGCTTGTTCATCCGAAAGCCGCAAGTACCGATCTGAACATTTTTCGTCATCGTGATGATTTAGTGGCGAGCAATAAATATGCCGCGCCGACTTACTCAGCAGTCAGCACGGCATGATCAACTTTAAGAAGTCGGGTGCCTTGATTTAGAACACGGATTCACTCGTCGACCGCTCGCGCCGGGCGACGCCGGATTCATACGCCGCATCCTCGACTTTGGCCGCGACGGCCTCCGCGACGCGCCGGTCGAAGACCGATGGAATTATGTAATCGGGATGGAGTTCGTCGGCGCCGATGATCTCGGCGATCGCGTTCGCGGCCGCGAGCTTCATCGCTTCGTTGATGCGGGATGCACGGCAATTGAGTGCTCCCCGAAAAATACCCGGAAAGCAGAGAACGTTGTTTATCTGATTCGGGTAGTCGGACCGGCCGGTCGCCATCACCGCGACGAGACCTTCCGCATCCTCAGGCATGATCTCGGGGATCGGATTTGCCATCGCGAATACGATCGGATCGGGCGCCATATTTTTCAGATCGTCCTGATTGATCACACCCGGGGCGCTCAGGCCGAAGAACACGTCCGCTCCTTTTATAATGTCGTGCACGCTGCCCTTTTCCTTATCCGGGTTCGTGTTTCGCGCGTACCAGTCTTTTACCCAGTTCATGTTCTCGGTACGGTCGGCATAGAGGGCTCCGGTTTGATCGCACCCTACAATATTTTTCACACCCGCCGCCATGACTATCTTGGAGCACGCGACGCCGGCCGCACCGACGCCGTTGACGACGACTTTGATGTCCTCCATTCGCTTGCCGACGATGGTTAGTGCATTGATCAGGGCGGCGAGAACGACGACGGCCGTGCCGTGCTGATCGTCGTGGAAGACCGGGATCTCCAGTTCTTCTTTCAATCTATCTTCGATCTCGAAACATCGCGGAGCGGAAATGTCTTCGAGATTGATCCCGCCGAAGGCGACGGAAATATTCTTGATCGTCTGGACGATCTCGTGCGGATCTTTTGTATTCAGACAGATCGGAAAGGCATCTACTCCGCCGAATTCTTTGAAGAGCTGGCACTTACCCTCCATCACCGGCATCGCGGCAGCCGGGCCGATGTCACCCAAGCCGAGAACGGCGGTACCGTCGGAAACAACGGCAACCGTGTTTTTTTTGATCGTTAGATTGAATCGCTTTTCCGGATCCTTGTGGATCGCTTCGCAAACGCGGGCTACCCCGGGCGTGTAAGCCATCGACAGATCGGAGCGCGTCTTCAAAGGTATTTTCGAGACGACCTCGATCTTTCCGCCGAGGTGCATCAGGAACGTCCGGTCGGATATGTGAACGACCTCGACTCCGTCGACGCCATCAAGCGACGCAATTATTTCTTGGTCGTGCGTTTCGCTCGCGGCGTTGACCGTGATATCCCGGATCAAAAAATCCTTGCCCACGCTGACTATGTCGATGCCTTCGATATCACCGCCCGCGCGCCCGATCGCCGTGGTTATCTCGCCCAGCTTGCCAGGTTTGTTATGAATTTTTACCCGCAGCGTGAGACTGTAACTCGCGTTCGGTGTCGGTGAATTCGTCATCAATTAGAAAAAGTATGACGAAAAATATTTTTCGAGGCAAATGGGTTTGCCCTTTGAAACCGGCGCCGGAGAACGCTTCGCAATATGCTAAGCCGCGGTCGCCGACCTCGGCAAAATGCAAAGCCCGCCGCCTTCCCGCACCAACAATATTCAATGCATTACGTGTTTCGAACACATGGCACGCTCATTGTAATCACACCCGCCAGAGATGCCTTTCACGACCGACGGCATCCGTCAACGAAAAGTCTTCGGAGGAAATTATGGAACTCATCGTCTACACATACGCGGCGTACTTGGTTGTCAGTATTTTTTTAACAGTTTGGGTCGCACGGACCTTGCACAAGAACGGAAGAGTCTTTCTGATCGAAGTCTTCAACGGTGACGAACCTCTCGCCGACTCGGTCAATCACCTGCTCGTCGTCGGATTCTATTTGATCAACTTTGGATACGTCACGCTCGCGCTAAAGATCGGAGACGTGATCGCGACTGCACAGGAAGGGATCGAGGCTCTGTCTTATAAGATCGGTTTGGTCCTGCTCGTCCTCGGCGGAATGCATTTCTTTAATTTGCTTATCTTTCAGAGAATACATCGCAGACCCCGGTTTTTTAGAAAGGCGCCGTCGGCGGAAAGTGTCGTAGGTGCTTAACTGAAAATGTTGAGATTGGAACCGAGCCGCGCCGACCAGCGCGGCTTTCTTTTTACGCGGCCGGCCGGAGCAGGCATCGGAACACGCCGTGGATTTTCACGTGCTCTCCAGGGACGCGCAGCACTTCGTAGTTATCGTTGGCGGGCCGCATCTCGATCTGTGACCCTTCGCGATAATACTGCCGGAGTATCGTGTCCTTTCTTTTCAACGTCACAACGGCACAGTCGCCGTCGCGCAGATAGGAGCGGGATTCGAGGATCGCGATGTCACCTTCGCAAATGTTCTTCCCGGACATCGAGTCGTCCGTGACGCGATAAGCGCAGACAGCTTTCGGCGAAAGATCTCCAAGCATGAACAGGGGCAGGGCAAACGCCGCCGCCTGGTAGGGCTCGGGCTGGAACCCGTTCGTCGGAGCGTCGAGCCAGTTGATCTCGAACGACGAAGGTGAGAGAACCTCGGACCGTCCGACATCCAATTTGAAGCTTCCGTTTTCCCGACGACGCTGCAACAGCCCCTGCTCTTCGAGGGCCTTGATATGTTTCGCGATGCCGGCCTTGGAAGAGACCCCGAGCTCACGAGCGATGAGCTGGTACGACGGTTCGTAACCGTGTCCGTCGATGTATCTAATAATGAAGTCCAGAACCTCTCTCTGGCGGCGTGTTCGGGTTGGCACTGTGGACAAGATTGTAGATCAAATTTTCGAAGTTGTCAGTGGCGAATAGCGATTTGTATTCCGGCTTGGTTTTTGGTCTTCGGTTTTTACCTTTCGGCTTAGATTTCAACTTTGAAATCTCAAATCTGAAATTGGTATTTCGCATTTAGATTTCAAACGCGGACCGAAGCCGTGGCCGGAGTTAGTGCCAAGGACCAATAACCAATGACCAATGACATTCCCAATTTGATATACTTTCACATCGGAGGATATAGGGTTTTATCAGCAGCGTTACAGGGTTTACACAAGGCCTCAAACATAACCAGCTTCGCCGCATCGAGCGGCTCTCCACGCGGCGCGTTCCGCCGGCAGAGATCGTCTCTCAAGAGCTAGCACGACAGATGTCCGAGATCTCGTTGGAGACCGGACGGCAGATCGGTGTGCTTATAAACAGGAAAGGCCAGGTCGAATACGTGATGGTCGGCAACGCGAAGCAGATCGAGATGCCGGACTTCGGCCGTTCGCGCGTCGCGACCGAACGTTTCAGGGGGCTGCGGTGCATCCATACGCATCTGCAAAATGAAAAATTGACGCAGGATGATCTGACCGATCTTGCTTTGCTCCGTCTGGATCTGATGTCCGTCATCCAGGTCGAAAAGCCGACCGGTTTGCCCGGTATGGTTTACTCGGCCCACCTGCTCCCGACCAGCGCGGCGTCGCTCCATGAAAACGGCGAGTCGCTGCCTTACGAATTTCTCGAGCCGAACATTCCGTCGCAGCTCGACACCGATTTCACGTCGCTCATCACTTCCTTGGAAAGTGAAATGACGCGCGTCCGCCAGACGGCGCGTGCACGCGATTCGAAAGGTGATCGCGTGATCCTGGTCGGAGTGACTACCGGTCACATGGACGACGCCGAGGAGTCGATGGCAGAGCTCGAGGAGCTGGCCCTCTCCGCGGATGTGTTTGTTCTCGATACGATCATCCAGCGGCGGCCGCAGATCGATCCCAAAACTGTTCTTGGAAAAGGAAAGCTCGACGAGCTTCTTGTGCGCTCGATGCGCGTCGGGGCTGACATGATAGTTTTCGACGCCGAGCTTTCGCCCGCGCAGGTCCGCTCGTTGTCCGAAGCGACCGATCTTAAAGTCATTGACCGGCCGCAGCTGATCCTCGACATCTTTGCTCAACGAGCTCAGTCTCGTGAAGGTAAGCTCCAGGTCGAGCTAGCGCAGTTGAAATATCTTTTGCCGCGTCTCGTCATCGGGCAGAATTCCGCGTTCTCGCGACTCGCGGGCGGGATCGGGGGCCGCGGGCCTGGCGAAACGAAACTTGAAACCGATCGCCGCCGCGTCCGCGACCGTATCTCTCAGCTCGAAAGACAGGTCGACAACCTCGGCCGCCAGCGCCAGGAGCGCCGGAAGAACCGGTCGCAGAAAAATCTCCCGGTTATCTCGTTGGTCGGATACACGAACGCGGGGAAGTCGACCTTGCTGAACACGCTTACGCAGTCTGAGGTCTACGCCGAGAAAAAAATGTTCGCGACGCTCGATCCAACCTCACGCCGTCTCCGCCTTCCGTACGAACAGGAAGTCATCATCAACGACACCGTCGGATTTATACGCGATCTTCCGGAAGCTTTGGTCGCCGCTTTCCGAGCGACCCTCGAAGAGATTTCCGACAGCGACCTGTTGGTCCACGTCGTCGACGCGTCAAACCCCCGCGCGCTCCATCAGATAGAATCCGTCGACAAGATCCTTTCCGACCTCGCCTATCAGTCGATTCCCCAGATCATAGTTTTGAACAAAACCGACCTTGTGCCGGCTCAGGAGATCGAAACTCTCTCGCGCCAGATCGGTCTTGACAAGAACGCGCCATGCGTGGCAATTTCAGCTAACGTACGAGAGACGCTCAAGCCACT
>DATLCA010000062.1:0-3524 GCA_035526605.1 Pyrinomonadaceae bacterium
ATTCGCGATCCGGAAACGCGCAAGAAAATAATCGCCGAGATGCGCACGCCGACCGACAAGTGGGAAAATCTGGGTCTCGCGGCGGGCTCGCCCGATCGTATACTTCTCGTCGGTTTCAAGAACGAGAAGCTCAAACCTCTAACGGGTAAATCGCTAGCCGAAGTCGCACGTATGCGCGGAACGGATCCGCAGAATACAATTCTCGATCTGGTCCTCGAAGATCAGTCGCGTGTCGGCACCGTCTATTTTCTGATGGACGAAGAGAACATCAGGAAACAAATTCGCCTACCATGGGTGTCGTTCGGGTCGGACGCGGAGTCGATGGCTCCGGAAGGCGTGTTTCTAAAATCGAATCCGCATCCGCGTGCTTACGGTAACTTCGCGCGGCTGCTTGGGAAATACGTTCGCGACGAAAAGATAATTCCGCTCGAGGAAGCCGTTCGCCGTTTGACGAATCTGCCGGCGTCGAATCTTGGACTCGATCGTCGGGGTTCGCTGAAGGCGGGGTACTTCGCCGACGTCGTGATCTTTGATCCAGCGACGATCGCCGACAAAGCGACTTTCGATAAGCCGCATCAATTCGCGGTCGGCGTTCGGGATGTGTTCGTCAACGGTGTACAGATGTTGAAAGACGGACAGCACACCGGAAAATTTTCGGGCCGGGCGCTCTACGGCCCGGGCAAGGTAGATTGAAGCCCGCCCTCTGCGATCTTTGCGATCTCTGCGTGAGATGATTTCACGCAGAGCTCGCAGAGACCGCAAAGGCGGAAAGCCGTTACAAAATAATTTTAGATTTAAGAGAGTAAAGCAAACCTCATGCGTATTAACGATTCCGCACGTTTAGTTCGAATTGGCACAACCGTTCTGGTTTTGTGTTTCACCCTGATCTCAGCCGTTTCTGCTCAGACGGAAAAAAAGCAGCTTACGCTTGAATGGATCTTCGGCGCCGAGGGCCGCGGCGTCGCGAGTCTTCCAGCGACCACATGGCTCGATGACGGCACGTTGGTCATGCTCGACAGTCGGCGGCCCGCGAACGAGCGGACGTTTGAAAAATTGGATCCGGCTACTGGTGCTCGAGTCCCGATCGTCGATCGGACGAAGGCCATCGCAAGTCTCAACTCGGCAGGGATGAAAGGTGACTCGCTGACTTGGCCCAGCTCGTTCGATAGCGCCGGCCGACGAGCGCTTTATGTTGTGAACGGCGATATATTCGTTCTCGAATTCTCCGACGCCAGCTTGAAACGGCTGACTTCGACACCGGCCGAAGAAACATCCGCCAGCTTCTCGCCTAACGGGAGCCGCGTCGCGTATGTTCGCGAGAACAATCTTTACGCGTTCGACCTGGACGGCAACCGCGAGACCCAATTAACGCGCGACGGATCGGAAACGCTTCTCAATGGCACTCTCTCGTGGGTTTATTGGGAAGAGGTTTTCGGACGGCGCGATATCGGATACTGGTGGGCTCCCGATTCTAACGGGCTAGCCTATCTTCAGTCTGACGATTCGAAGGTCGATCTCTCATACTTTACCGACATTCAACCTTTCTCGCCTCGGGTGATCAAGCAACGCTACGCGCGCGCGGGACGACCGAATCCGACCGTGCGGCTCGGGATGATGGAGCTCGCCAATCCGACCACGACCAAGTGGATCGATATCAAGGACAAACCGTTCGAATACATCGTCCGTGCGAAGTGGCTGCCCGACGGTAGCAGGTTGAGCTTCGAGACGATGCCGCGCGTGCAGACTGAACTGTCACTGTACTTCGCCGATCGCAAGACGGGTGCCGCGACGCGCATACTCACGGAAACGGATCCAGGGTGGGTGAACATGAACGACGATCTCTACTTCTATGCTGATGGTCAGCACCTTCTCTGGCCCTCCGAACGCGACGGTTACATGCATCTCTATCGCTATCGGACTGACGGCACGCTCGTGAATCAGGTCACGAAAGGGAAGTGGGCGCTCGCGAGTGCGGGTGGAGTTGCGTTCTGGGTACACCAATCTATCGTCGGCGTCGATGAAAAGAACGATTGGATCTACTTCACGGCGCTCGAGCGTTCATCGATCGAGCGACATCTTTACCGCATTCACAGCGACGGCTCGGGATTCGCCGCCGTCACGAAAGAACCGGGCACTCATCGCATCTCGATGTCGCCCGATGCGCGAAATTTCCTGGACAGATATTCCGACATTCGTACGCTGCCTGCTTTGCGTTTGCAAACCGCGGACGGCGGGAGTTTGAAGACCCTAGCCGCGCCGCGCCCGGAATTATTGGCTCAGTACGATGTGCAATTTCCCGAGCTGACGACGATACCGGCGGACGATGGGTTTCCGATGCCGGCCCAGATTCTGAAGCCGAAAAACTTCCAGCCCGGGCGCAAATATCCGGTGATCATGTATGTCTACGGCGGAGCTTCCGCACCGCAAGTTTCGAACGCATTCCAAGGGGACACTTTGTGGTATCAGATGCTGCTCAATGAGGGATACGTGATCGTAAAGGTCGACAATCGCTCGGCGACCGGGATTAGCAAGACGCTCGAGAATTTGATCGTGAAGCGTGTCGGGGAAGCGGAAGCTCCTGATTTGATCTCCGCAGCTCGTTGGCTCAAGAAACAAACGTGGGTCGATCCGGCGCGGCTCGGTTTATGGGGTTGGAGCAACGGCGGCTGGATGACGCTGAACCTGATGACGCGCTCGCAGGAATTCAAAGCGGGCATCTCCGTCGCACCGGTCGTCGACTGGCGCTTTTACGATTCGAAGTGGACCGAAGCCGCGATGGGAACGCCGCAGGAGAACCCGGAAGCATACGAGAAAGCGTCGCTGATCCCGCGTGCGAAAGATCTCCACGGACGTCTGCTTATCGTCTTCGGAACGTACGACGACAACGTGCATCCGTACAACGAAATGGCCTTCATCGATGCGCTGGTCGCTGCGGGAAAAGATTTCGACATGATGGCCTACCCGATGCGCAAACACGGTATCTCGGACGACGCGGCGACCATTCACTTGTACCGGAAGATGATCGCTTTCTGGAAAGCAAATCTCTGAGTTGAGATTTTATGAAACGATGCCCCGAATGCAGGCGCGATTATTACGACGACAGTCTTAGTTTCTGTCTCGAAGATGGTGCGCCGCTTGTTCAGGGGACAGTCCCGGTTGACGAGCCGGCGACTGCAGTTCTGGGCTCGTTCGACGTTCCGGTGGATAACGATACGACTCGCGTTTTTGCGAAATCGACTGTCAACCAAAATCGGCAATCCGAGATCCCCGCTCTGCGGTCCGACGCTTTTCCCGAGAATGAAACTTCGAAGACTTTCGACAAGCGCCTCCTCCTCGCTCCGATCGTTATCGCGCTAATCGTGCTCGCCGGATATCGATACTTCGGCGCGAACACCCGGCAGATCGAATCGATCGCCGTCATGCCCTTCGTGAACGGGAGCGGCAGCTCGGACCTCGAGTATCTTTCGGACGGGATGGCGGAAACGCTGATCGCGAGTTTGTCGCGATTGCCGAACCTGAGCGTG
>DATLCA010000063.1:0-3541 GCA_035526605.1 Pyrinomonadaceae bacterium
GGCGGCACGGTCGTGACGATGGACAAGACCCATCGTGTGATCGAAAACGGCGCCGTAGCGATCAAGGCTGACAAAGTCATCGCTGTCGGTACGCGAGCGGAAATCACCCGACGCTACCGTACGGCGAGAACAATTGAAGCAACCGGACGCGCGATCATTCCTGGTCTCATCAACACACACACCCATGTTCCGATGTCGTTGTTTCGCGGGATCTCCGACGACCTCGATCTCAACGACTGGCTTACGAAATATATTTTCCCGGCCGAAGCAAAGAACGTCGACGAAGCTTTCGTGCGCGCGGGAACGCGGCTCGGGCTTGCGGAAATGATCCGCGGCGGTACGACTACGTACTGCGACATGTATTACTTCGAAGACGCGATCGCGGATGAAACAAAAAGGGCCGGCGTTCGCGGGGTGCTGGGTGAGACGCTGATCGATTTTCCGGTCGCCGACAATAAGACTTTCGAACAGGCGATGACGTACAGCGATCGCTATATACGAAAGTGGAAGAACGATCCACTGATCGTCGCCGCCCTCGCGCCCCACGCTCCATACACGGTTTCGACCGAGCATATGCAAGCGATTAGGAAACTCTCCGACAGGCTCGATGCACCGGTCGTCATTCACGTCGCCGAGACGAAAAAAGAGCGTGACGACATACTTGCCCAAAAAGGTGCAACGCCGGTTAACTATCTGAACCGTATCGGATTTCTCAACGATCGCGTCATCGCGGCCCACACCGTTTTTGTAACAAGCGACGAAATAGACATTTTAAAAAGTAAGGGGGTTGGCGCAGCACACAATCCTCAGTCAAACATGAAGCTATCTTCGGGAACGGCGCCCGTCCCTGAGATGCTTTCGAAGGATGTCGCTGTCGGGCTGGGTACGGACGGTGCCGCCTCGAACAACGATCTCAATATGTGGGAAGAGATCGACACGGCCGCGAAGCTTCATAAGCTCATTTCGGGCGATCCGAAAACTCTTTCGGCCGAGCAGGCTTTCGAGATGGCGACGATCCGCGGAGCCCGGGCGCTCCACCTCGAGAAGATCACGGGCTCGATCGAGCAGGGCAAGCGGGCGGACCTCGTTATCGTCGATCTCGACAGCCTTCACCAAACGCCGATGTACAACATTTATTCGGCCCTCGTTTACTCCACCAAAGCTTCAGACGTGCGGACGGTGATCATCAACGGCCGCGTCGTCATGCTCGACCGCGCTTTGCTGACCCTGAACGAAAGTGCTATAAAAAGAGACGCAAACGCATACCGCTTAAAAATCATCAATAGTTTGTCTAAGTAATACGGCGGACGGAACCACCGCTTTTTTTGTGATTTTTTTGGAAGGGATATTTGTTTCAAGCAGGTCAAAAAAGTGAGCCTTCCTCGTAGTTCGCTTGGCCTTTACGGAAAATTCAACTCGAAAGTATGGAGAAGAAAATGCCGCTAAACGTCAGAAGGTTTTTCACTTCGGTTTTTATCACGCTTCTCGGGACGTCCGCGTATTTATTCGCGCAGGCGCCCCAGCCGACCCGGCCCGTTCAGGCTCAGGCCCAGATACCGACACCCATCACCACCGTCGAAAAGCAGCCGACCTCGGCCGACGTAATGCGCGAGCGCATTTCGAAAGCGAAGGCTTTCATCGCCGTCAGGAATTACAACGCCGCAATATACGAGCTCGAAAATATTCGCCGCGAGACGAGCGATCAATCGGTCAACGCCGTGACAAATGTGCTGCTCATGAACACCTATCTCGAGCAGAGCGATTACAAACGGGCCCAGGATTTCCTAAACGAATTCTACAAAGCCTACAAGTCGAACAACGCCCGCGGAAATCTCTACTACGCGGCCGTCGCCGCACAGGTCATTAAGGGCTCCCGCAGCCAGGTCGAGCGATATCGTGCTTTGGGCCTCAACGTTTCGGATCGCAACCTTCCGCTCGAGGCGGTCAACGACATTGAGCGGATGCGCGAGACACTCGAGCTCGTCATCACGCAGGCCAAGGATCTTGGGGCGGACAAAACGAAATCGTCGGCGGCGATGGCTCTGATCGAAGAAGCCACAAACTCGCGAAGCATGATCGCCCGCGACGAGTACGACGCAAGGCGCTGGAAGGATGCCCTCGGCGATTCGCGGGAAGACATCGCGAGCTCGCAGAGTGTAGTGATCAACGCGGTCGACGGTGCCGCGGTTCCGACGCCGACCCCGACGCTCCCGAACACGGTGGCGATGAACAACCCGCCGGCATCGAACCCGCCCACGTCGACGAATAATTCAACGCCCCAGACCGTTTTCAAACCGGTCACCGAGATTCCTCAAAACACGAAGCGGGCGGAAACACCGACCGCTTCGAACAACAGGCCCAACATCCAGCAGCCGGTTCAGCAGCCTCAGCAGCAGGCGGTAAACGAACCGCAGCGAAATCGGGTCATCGATAACAAGCCGACGGTTGAAGTGCCGGTACAGGCGGCCGCAAAAACAGGCGACGCAGCGGCCCCCGGCGGCGGCGCGCTCGACGTCGGATCGCTGATCGTCTACGCGACAAAGCAACAAGCCCCCACCTACCCGCCGGCCGCGAAGAGCATGCGTACCATGGGTGTCGTGAAGGTCGAGGTAACCGTGGACGAAACCGGCGGAGTCGCCGAAGTGCAAAAGGCAAGCGGCCCGATGCTTCTGCAGGCCGCGGCGAAAGACGCGATTCGAAAGTGGAAGTTCAAGCCCTTCACGCGTGACGGCCAGCCGGTGAAGGCGACGGGGTTTGTGAACTTTAATTTCTCACTGTAAATATTTCTAACCGCAGAGACGGCGAGACGCGGAGGGAACTTTCATGTTTTCTCCGCGTCTCCGCGTCTCTGCGGTAAAATTTGCCAATGCGCCTATTAATACTCCTCTGCTTTATGACCGCGTCCGTTTTTGCACAAACTCCACCGATAGAACCGGGTGTTTCGCACGAACTCGCGAAATGGCGCGCGGCCCGGTATTCGGACGTTCGCTACAAGCTGGACCTGACACTCGAGAAGATGTCGCCGGTGTTGAAGGGAACGATCGAGATCCGGGTGAATGTTCGTGACGCAGGGAGCGGGGGACGCGGCGACGCGGCGATCGTTTTGGACTGGCGGAAGATTAGAGGGCATGAGGATAAGTCAACGATCTCGAATGTTTCGATCAACGGGAGCGTTCGGAGTCCCGCCTTCAGGCGGCAGGCCTCTATAATCCCGAACGCTGCAGGCAACGAGGAGAGGCCGCCTGAAGGCGGGACTCCAAACGCTGGGAAGCCGCCTGAAGGCGGGACTCCGAACGCGTTCGAGGAATCGAACGAGCACCTTATTTTCCGCGACGGAGTTGTCGTTGGCGAGAACGTCATCAAGCTCGATTTTACTTCGCCGATATTGACGAGCGGTTCCGCGATCACGCGGTACGTCGATAAGGAGGACGGTGCGGAGTATATCTACTCGTTGTTTGTTCCATCGGATGCTAGTACTGCATTTCCGGTTTTTGATCAGCCGGATTTGAAGGCGAAATTCAGTCTGCAAGCGAAATTTCCG
>DATLCA010000064.1:0-5194 GCA_035526605.1 Pyrinomonadaceae bacterium
CTCCCCCGACGGAAAATTTCTTGCTTACATAAAAGCGGAAGGTGGCGAGCGTTCCATATGGCTCAAGCAGATCCAAACGAACAGCAACATCGCGGTTGTGAAATCCGGCGAGCTTAGTTGGTTCGACGGCATTGTGTTCTCTCCCGACGGCAATTTCATCTACTTCAACGCGCAGGCGACGGCCGACGACCCCGCGTCAGTCTACAGAGTCCCGACATTAGGCGGAACGCCGACAAAGATCCTGAACAAGGCGAGCCAGGCGCAGTTTTCTCCCGACGGACGTCAACTCAGCTTTGGCCGCTATGACTTGATGGCGAACGAAATGGCTATCTTTATCGCGAACGCGGACGGGACGAATGAGAGGAAGATCGCCGAGCGCACGGGATCGAGATTTTTCGCGGGTACACCGGCGTGGTCGCCCGACGGGCAGTGGATCGCCGTTTCGGCTGGCGATGACCAGCTCATACCTAACCCTAATCAATGGGTTACGCTGATCTCGGTCGCGACACTCGAGGAACGATCGTTAGGAGGGGCCTGGGCGGTTGTGACCGATCTTGTCTGGCACCCGAGTGGCGATTCTCTAATCGTAATCGCCGCGGATAATGCGCTGGCGCAGACCCAACTCTGGGAAGTCGCTTTTCCGTCCGGAGGGGTCCGCCGATTGACCGACGATTTGAATGGGCACTCCCAGGTATCAATAACGTCCGACGGAAAATCGATCGTTACGGGTGAGATTTACTCGAGGTCGGCGGTATGGGTCTCGCCTGATTTAAAAGCCGAAAACGCAAAGCGCGTGATGCCGGACACCGGCGACACCTGGGGCCTTTCGTGGACGCCGGATGGTCGCATCGTCTACGTCTCCGACCAAACCGGCGACGCCGAAGTTTGGATAATGGATGCCGACGGCGGGAACGCCAAGCCGCTGACCAACGACCGAGTAATTAAAACGATTCCGGTAGTTTCATCCGATGGCAGGTATATCGTTTACTCGGCCGCGAGCGGCATGGGCCAGCTGGTGCGAATCGACATAAACGGCGGTAACCCGGTAGTTTTCGATAAAAGCGTGAGCGCCGACAATCCTGACATATCTCCTGACAGCAAGTGGGTCATTTATTCCGCCTGGATCGATGGACAACAAAGGATCGTCCGTGCCCCGATCGACGGAGGCGACGCCCAGCGTCTGACCGACTATTCGGCTTCTGAGCCGAGGTACTCGCACGACGGAAGTCGGTTTGCCTGCTTTGTCCAAAACGAAAAGACGAACCAGTTCGACAAGCTTGTTATAGTCTCGGCCGAAGGCGGGCCGCCGCTAACCGCCTTTACTATTCCCCCGCATACAAATGTCGCGCGTGGACCGGTGTGGACACCGGATGACAAAGGAATCACCCTCATCGTTTCACCCGGAGAGCTACAGAATCTTTGGGTGCAGCCGGTCGACGGCGGTGCCGCAAAACAGTTGACGAACTTCGGCCTGCCCGGCGTCTCTCGCCGCGACTATTCGCGCGACGGAAAACGGATCGCGATAGTGCGAGCCGAGGGAATTGGCAACGCGATCATGATCACGGGTTTTCGTTGAGCGACGAGGTCAGGAAATAGAATCGAGGAACTCATGTCCGTCATCTCTTCGCTTTGCTCGGACCGCGGCGAGAATGCGGCGCCCGCGGCTCTACTGATTGAACCGTGCCCGATACCAAATCTGAACAACCTCTGATCGTGACGGCCAGGACGGACGAGCACACCTTCGCCTTTTTTGACGGATTGCGCCAGCAGCACTTTCCGCCCGAGCGAAATTTTCTTTCGGCCCACCTGACACTGTTTCACAAACTGCCGGGCGAGAACCTCGAAACGATATCCAACGACCTCGATCAGATAGCTTTGGCGGCGACCGTTGCGGAGCTTAGTTTCACGGGGTGGCGGGGCCTCGGACGCGGGGTCGCGATGAGCATCGAGTCAAAAGATCTTGCGACGGTTCGCGCGACGATCGCTTCCCGCTGGGCCAATGTATTGACGGCCCAGGACCGTCAATCATTTCGCCCACACATCACTGTCCAGAACAAAGTCGAGCCATCCGTAGCAAAGGAATTGCTCGCGAAGCTTAGCAGCCACGACCACCCGGCGAGCGGGTGGTCGACGGGCCTCGAGCTTTGGAGATATATGGGCGGGCCCTGGGAAGCTCTCAAGTTTTACGAGTTCGCGCGTTAGCTCATGGTTCAACATGCCCGGGGGGCAGCATGAACCGTTGCGGATTGATGAATGATGAGCCGGATAACGAATACGATCGACACGCGGTTCAGCAGATTTTCTCTTTTCATAATAATTCCTCTTTTTGACCCCGAAGGTTTGTTCGGCCAGCGGCCCGATAAGCCCCGGCTGCAGGTCATGGCAGAAACGCGCTCGCGACGGGCACATCGCCGGCCGCGCCGAATTGTTGAATCGTCGCCCCGCCGCTCGACTTAGTGATGTACCACGTCGAGTTCGAGGATCGGAACACCGCTGCGTCGGATTTGCCGTCCCCGTCGTAGTCGCCGGGCGCCGGTGTGTCGCCGTTGGCGCCGAACGGGAACGCGTAGAAGGAAAGATCCTCGCTCCGCAGCACGAACCAGTTGCCGTTGCCCGGTCTCCAAAATGCAACGTCGGTTTTCCCGTCGCCGGTGTAGTCGCTTGGGACGGCTTTGTCGGTCGAATTCCCGAACTGCAGCGCGGCCACTTGACCGGTCGAGCTGCGAGCGATCCACCACTCCGCCCCGCCCACGCCGTTCGGGCGATAGATCGCGATGTCGGCACGCCGGTCCCCGTCGTAGTCGCCCACGACCGGGACGTCGCCCGTCGCGCCGAACTGCTGGATCGAATTCCCGCCCGTCGACCTGGAGATGTACCAGGTGTTATTGGAGGGGCGGAAAACCGCCGCGTCCGCGATCCGGTCGCCGTCGTAATCGGCCGGTGCCGGGATGTCCGCGGATGCTCCAAACGGGAAGGCGTAGAACGAGGAATCCTCCGAGCGCAAGATGTACCAGTTGCCGTTGGCGGGACGGAAGACGGCGACGTCGGTTTTCCCGTCACCGGTAAAATCTGCAGGAACGATCTTGTCGGACGTTTGTCCGAACTGCATCGCGAACGTCTGACCGTTCGAGCTCGGGTTGACCCACCATTCACCGCCGGCTGGGCGGAAGATGCCGATGTCTGCCCGACCGTCATCGTCAAAGTCGAACGGTTTGGCGCCGAGGTCGAAAAGATAGGCTGACCCCTGAGAGGAATTGTTGCCGATAGTGTTGCGGTAAGCTCCCGCTATTGCCGTTTCCCCGGAAATGGCGACGCTTAAGCCAATCCCGGCACCGTCGAACGCGGTCAATTTTGTCCGCTCGTTCCAGGTCGTGCCGCTCCGTGTATAAATGAATGCTCTCCCTCCTTGCCTTTGGGCGCCGATGATCACGTTACCGCCGGAGATGGCGACCGTGGTGCCGAAATAGTCATCCTGGACGCTGCTCGCGGAGATCAACTTCTGCTGCATGGTCCACGTCGTGCCCGTGCGGACGAAAACATATCCGGAGCCTCGATTTACCAATCCAGTGATGACGTCCTCGGGAGCGCCCGCAACTATACTTGCGTTACCAAAAATGCTGATCCAAATACCTACACTCCTTCCGAATGAATCGTTTGTCGTACCATCCGGTGCCAAGAGCTTTTGCTGAAGCGCCCATACCGTACCGGAACGCGTGTACACGTAGGCGGAACCCTGGTCGGGATTCGTCCCGATGTCGTCGGAGGAGGAGCCAATCACGACGGTGCTACCGGACAGAGCGACGCTGCCACCGAAGCCATCCCCGAGCGAGCCGTCGGAGGCAAACAGCTTTTGCTGCTGTGTCCAGATTCCGCCGCTTCGAACAAAGGCGTAGGCGGCGCCCTGTCCACTTACGCCTCCGTCGCCGCCGGTGGCGCCGATGATTGCCGTATCGCCGGAAACGGTGAGGCTGGTGCCAAACGCGTCGGAAGCCGCTCCGTCAGCGGCGGTTAGTTTTTCCTGAGCCGACCAGCTATTTCCGTTTCGTACAAAAACGTAAGCAGAACCTTGGCTCGGGTTGGAGCCAATTTGGTCGCGAGGCGCCCCGACGACGGTGGTGTCTCCCGAGATAGCTAATGAGAAACCGAAAGTGTCACCGGCCGCGCCATCCGGCGCGGAGAGTTTAGCCTGCTGTGTCCAAAGTCTATTCGCGGCGCGTACGAAAACATAAGCGAAGCCCTTTGAAGTAGTTCCATCCACAAAATTTCCTGGAGCACCAACCACAGCGGTGTCGCCCGAGATCGCGACGCTAAAGCCCAACCAATCACCCGCAAGGCCGTCACTAGCCGTAAGTTTTCCGGAAGCGCTAAACGTAGGGTCGATTACGAGCGGGTACTTCGATGAGGCGTCTTCGACTTCCAGCACGACGGCCCCGCTTTCGGTCGTCATCCGAGCTGCGACTTCGGCACCGTCCGCGTCCCACACTCTTAACTTTTCATAATTCAAAACGGCTTCGCCTTGTTCGCTGACGAGGCGGAGAGTCTGACCGTCGTCGTCGGCCCGCGCTTCGAGATCGCCTTCGACGGCGATCTTGAGTCGAAGATTTTCTTCGCCTTCGCTGAGACGCTCGGGTAAAGTGAAACCGTGTTCCAAACCGCCAGGTGTGTTGTTGAACCATTCTTCGACCATTCTCGGCTTTTCATCGTCGGAACTTCCGGGCTCGATGACGTGCCGCTTGATGGTTACCCGGCTGCCGCTTGTTTCAACATCCCCCGAGGTCGCGGTCATCCTATGATTCCCCCGATCAAGATCCCGGAGACGCCAGAGCGATCGCAAAGTTGCGTTTGGCACGGTTGATTCGAGAACCATGCCGCCGGGCGAAAATGTCGCTCGAATTTGATTCGCGTGGTTTTCCACCGATGCTGCCTCGCCCGACGAATCGGCGGCGTAACGGGCGGCCGTCACCGCGGCGCCCAGCGACTCGAACTCACCCGTTTCCTTCAGGTGCCGGATGGCGTTGTCTCCGGAAAGCTCAGTAGGTGATACGGTGTCGGTCGCGGGCGATGAGGTAACGAACTTTTGCTTTGAGTTTTCCCGCATTACGGACAGGCACGGGGTCGACGCGATGACTGTGATCATTAGTGCTGTTCTTAATTTCATTTCTTTCTCCTTTTATCGCCGAGGCGTGTGAGGCCG
>DATLCA010000065.1:0-4283 GCA_035526605.1 Pyrinomonadaceae bacterium
TTCGTCCGCGCGTATGATCGGACTTACAGTTTCGCCGGTCAGCATGAGACCGAGAAAGAGAATTCCGCGAAAAGGAAATCCTTCGTCGATGCATCCCTTTAGCGTGGGCTCGACTATCTCTTTGATGATGACCTGCGTTTCCTCCGGCGTCAGCAGTCCGGAATCTGTGATCGTTCCCATGCCGCCGGTGTTCGGCCCGGTATCGCCGTCGCCGATCCGTTTGTGATCGCGGACGGGCGGCATCAACACGAAATCTTTTCCGTCGGCAAACACCAGGAGCGACACTTCCCTTCCATCGAGGAATTCCTCGAGCACTATCTTCTGCGCCGCATCCGCTCCAACAAGCGTCGCAAGCTCGCCGCAGGCGCTGATCGCTTCAGCGCGGTCTCTCGCCACCACGACGCCCTTACCCGCGGCAAGCCCGTCCGCCTTTACGACGACGGGTGCGCCAGCTTCGCCAAAATGCCCGGCCTCTAAAATCTGGATCGCCTCTTCCGGTGAATTCGCGGTGCGAAACGTCGCCGTGGGTATCGCGTGGCGTAGCATGAAATCTTTCGCAAACGACTTGCTCGCTTCAAGCCGCGACGCACTACGCGACGCCCCGATAATTCTCAAACCGCTCTTCTCAAATGCGTCCGCGACCCCCAGCGCGAGTGCGGCTTCGCCGCCGACGAAAGTGAGATCGATCCGTTCCGTCTGCGCAAAATCCAACAGGCCGGCGATGTTTTCCGCCTTGATGGGGACACACTCGGCGATCTGTGCAATCCCCGCGTTTCCGGGGGCACAAAACAGTTTGGAAACCCGTCCGCCGCGTGCGAACGCGTGGCAAATTGCGTGCTCGCGCCCGCCCGAACCGATGACCAGAATTCTCATATCTTCTTTATAAAGTGCCGGCGGATGGTATATAATTCAGACGCCTCGTTGGGTTGACACGCTAATCTAATAGTAATAATGTCGAATCGCACCCAATCAGGAACAATGTTCAAATCAAGTAAGTTCCACTGAACGAATTTACTATAAAGTTTTTGCTTTATCGAACTTTGGATTCGTGATCGTGAGCAATTTGATACAGCCCCTGTTATCGCATTAAATGACGGAGCTTCATCTGAAAGCCGACGAATCAACAGCAAGACAAGGAGGGTACCGCAATGTCCGAAAGTGAAACGATAGGGACTGAATTAGCGGCGGAGACCGCTCTCACCGACACATCGGAATTTGACGACAAGCCGATCCTTTGTATCGACTGCGGCATCAGTTTCATTTGGACGGTAGGTGAACAAGCTTTCTTCCGTGACAAGAAACTTCAGAATCCACCCAAGCGTTGTAAGGAATGTAAACAAGCCAAGAATGAACGCCTCGCCGCGATAGCAGCGGCCCAGGCATCCGGCGTCCGGCAGCGGATCGAAGTAGCTGTGAATTGCGCGAAGTGCGGTGAGACGACGACGGTTCCGTTCTATCCGTCACAAGGCCGTCCGGTCTTTTGCCGTTCGTGCTTCCTCGAAATGAATCCGTCGATTCTCAACGGCAACGGCTCAGCGTAGCGGCGAACTGGGAAATACGAATTACAAAATGGTGAACGGTGAAGCCCTTCGGGATTCATCCTTCACCATTTTTGTTTGATCCGGGCCGGCGTCGGCCCCACCCGCAAGCAGCTCGTAAATCGCAGTTCGCAATCATCCTTACCCGCCAACGTGCACGTTCGGGCGCCGCTCCGGATCTTCTTCCGCTTGCCGCAGGATCTCGCGGGTTACGGGAGCCGTGTCGCCTTCGCCGAACAGAATGTAACGCGCCAGGTACACGATCGGGTTCCCCTCGCTCCAACCGAAGTAGACATGCGGGATCTTGCCTGTCGCATCGCGGAGGTGTAGCAGCAGCGCGGCTATCGCGTTCGGTACCGCAGGCGATTCTGTGCGAAGGATTTTATACCCGTCCACGTCGACTCCCCGGATCATCAGACGGCCGCTGAATTCCGAGGCATCACCGAGATCGATCTCGTAGAACAATACCGGGTCCGTCGCCGGGATGTGGTTGTCGATCCGCTTTTCATGTTCCTTGAAACGATACTCGCCGACGTTCCCGACCTCTCGCCGGTTTGTCACGATCCGTATGTCACCTTCCGCAGCCTCGTCGATAAACTCCTGGGCCTTTGCGTCGAATTCGATCTGATCCACGCGAAGCTCGGTCGTGCGCAGGGCTCGTGAAATGAACGACGCCGCGATGATCCCGAAGATAAACATCGAGGCGATCTTGATCCCGCTCGGCTGCTCGACGATGTTTATGATCGTGGTATACACGAACACGATCGTGATGACGAGATAAAAAATCCAACTCCGCTCTTTCCGTTTGCGCGACGAGATCATCACGGCGACCGCGGCCGACGTCATCAGGACAAGCACGCCGGTCGCGTACGCGCCGGCTTGCGTATCGACCTCCGCCCGAAACAGCAGCGTAACGACCGCGCATATCCCGGTGAAGATGAGAACCAGCGGCCGCGTCGCCCGCGCCCAATCCGGAGCCATCCCGTATCGCGGCAGATAGCGCGGCACGATATTCAACAGTCCGGCCATCGCGGACGCACCGGCGAACCATAAAATGAGAATGGTCGAAATGTCGTAGACGGTCCCGAACCCGTGTCCGAGATATTCGTGCGCGAGGTACGAAATCGCACGGCCGCTCGCGTCACCGCCCTCCTGGATCTGATCGGGAGGTATCAGCATCGAGGTCACGATACTGCTCCCGATCAGGTAAAAGCTCATTATGATCGAGGCCCCCGCGAGGAGTTTTTTACCGTTCTTAATTCGCCCTTCGAGGTGCGCCTGTGCGTCGGCAGGCAGATCGATGTCGTCCACGCGGGTCGCGTGGACAAGCTTTAGTTGATCGCGGTCGGGAGCGGCCACGTCGCTCTTCACGAGCGGCATGACGACGACGCCGGTCTCGAATCCGGAAAGCCCGAGCGCCAATTTCGGAAAATAGAACATCGAGGCAAGAAAGATCCAGATCACGCTCCCGGTCACGCTCGGATGAGCCCAGACCGCCGCCTGCCAATTTCCGAACACGTCCGGATGGATCGAGATCTCATAAAACCCTACGCCGATGGTGACGAAGTTCAGCGCCAGATAAACAATGACGATCCCGACCGCGATCCCGATCGCCTCGTTGAAACCTTTTAGAAAAACCGCGCCGAGCATCGCGATGAGGATCAGCGTGATGATGATCTTGTGATTGAGAAAGTGAAGATTATTTTCGACGAACGGGTTCTCGACGATGTGCGCGGTTGCGTCGGCGGCGGAGAGGGTAATCGTGATGATGAAGCTTGTCGCGACAAAGCCGAGCAGCATCAGAACGAACATCTTTCCCTTCCAGCGGGAAAGAAGCTTTTCGAGCATCGAGATCGAACCGTCGCCGTGCGGACTTTCTTCGGCGACCCGCCGATACATCGGCAACGCCCCGAACAGAGTGAGCAGCACCAGCACCAGCGTCGCAAAGGGTGACAGCGCACCCGCGGCGAGCAGAGCGATACCCGGCTGGTAACCAAGCGTCGAAAAATAATCGACACCCGTCAGACACATCACCTTCCACCACTCGTGTTCGTGGTGCCGGCCTTCGGGTTCATGTGGACCTTCGATCTCCCCAACCTCGTTGAAGAGCCACCGCCCAAACGCGCCTCGCTTGCGAGTTTTCATACTCTTTAAAAACAAAAAGACCGCCCGACGAAATTGCCTGCGGTGCTCATTCCCCTTTGCTCACTCCTGTTCCGTTATCCGCACGTTGTATTCAACAACAAACCGCACTCAAAAGAACAGAGTAAATTCTACCTTTATTGGGATTTTGGTCAAGTAAGTAAGGAGGGTGTCGGGTGACCACCTGCGCCCGCCGAGGGGACGGTGAGGTTTAGTTGCTAGCGACCGAGCGCCGACGGCCCTGATTGAAAGCAGATGAACCGTGTAAGAGAGAACCGTCCGGCCTCGGCGGGCTCTGCTCCGTGAGCAGGGGAGTCACCCCGAGGGTCCACGCGGGGGTGCTCGCTTTTGGAGGAGTGCGCTATCTTGCTTTCGCTGCCGGTCTCGGTTATAAACCTCTGGCGCACTCACGTTCTTTCTGTCTTATACATTCGAAAAGGAGCCTACAACATGAAACAGACGATATTTCTCGCATTGCTGCTCTCCTGTTTTTGCATTTCGACAGTTGCGCAGGAGAGGACGAACTCCAAGGATCCTGACCAGCTTGGATCGTGCATCAACGTTTCAGCCAAGCTCGCCGGCGTTTTGAATACCGGTCCGATC
>DATLCA010000066.1:0-37777 GCA_035526605.1 Pyrinomonadaceae bacterium
CGGCTTCGTTGTACCTAACCGGTTTCTTGTCGGGTATGGCCTCGACGCCGCCGGGCGCTATCGAAACCTGCCGTTCATTGCCGCGGTCCGTGATCCGTCCGCGGCATAACCCGGTCTAGATCGAGATCGCGTTTTCGCGAAGATGCCGACTCGCCAATAATCCTTTGACCAGAAAGAAGAGGACGATCAGGTGCACCCCGAAAGCAAAAAAGTCCCTTAGTCCGATGATCAGGAACGTGTCGATCACGTAGAGGAATATTCCAACCACGAAAGCGATATCGCTTCCCCGCCGAGCCATATAACCGAATGCTGCGAAGACGCCGGCGATCAGAATATTCGTAATAAGCTCGCTGACCGACATGAAGCCGTTGAAGCCGCCCGAAGTCCCGTCGAGCCATTGGGTGATGCCGAGCGCCACCGGAGAATTCGGTGTCTGGTAATAAAAGACGACCAGGGAATTTAATATCGAAAGGATCGAGAGCCAGAAAAACCAATCAGCGGCATGCAGAACGCTGGAGCGGGTAACGTGCCGTGCCGAGTCGTTATCGAAGATGTCCATGAAACCTCCGTTCGCTGGGTTGTATTTGAGAAGTCAGCCTGAATCATATCACGCATGTCTATAGCGAAAATTCACCGTTTTCCTGAGCGAGTTTGACCTTCACTAGTGTTTTCCGTATAATTTCAGCTTTTCGGCCACTGGACTGAATCTCAACTGTGGCCCCGGAGATAAACAAAAATGAGTTACGCAATTATTAAAACCGGCGGCAAGCAGTTCGCGGTCGAAGATGGCCAAACGCTTCGTGTTCCCAGCATTGAAGGGAAAGAAGGGTCGAGCATCGACGTCCAGGCTCTCGTTCTCGGAACCGGCAGCGATCTGAAGCTCGGCGAAGGCACGGTCAAGGCGACGGTGGTAGGTCACGGACGCGGCGAGAAGATCATCGTCTTCAAGAAGAAGCGCCGCAAACAGTACAAACGTAAGCAAGGTCACCGTCAAGACTATACGGAAATCAAAATTGAAAAGATCTAAGCAGTGATTCGGAGAAGGGGCGAGATTTAATCTCATCACTTGTCGCTTATCACCCATCACTAAACATATGGCTCATAAAAAAGGTGTAGGTTCATCCAGGAACGGCCGCGACTCGAACGCACAACGACTCGGTTTGAAGAAATTCGGCGGCGAGCATGTTCTTGGCGGTAATATTTTGGCTCGACAACGCGGAACGAAGTGGAAGCCCGGCAAGAATGTCGGCCGCGGCAAAGACGATACCCTGTTCGCGTTGATCGAAGGATTTGTGAAATTCGAAAACAAAGGTACGAAAGGAAAATTTATCAGTGTCTACGCGGAAGGAGCAGCAGAGCTCGCCGTGGCGCCGGTTGCGGAAGCGGCATAGTTGTTTTCCATTCTTTCTTGAGGGGCTGTCTGAAAAGGCAGCCTCTTTCTTTTTAAATTGCCACTAGCTTTAGCTGGTGGAAGGATGCAAACACAGTAAGGCTTCAGTCGAATTGGGGGAAAAGCATTTCCTCCTGGCTCAGCCCAATTCAGCTGAAGCTGGAAGGATGATTGTTTTTTTTCATTGTTCGGCTGAAGCCATCCTTGTCGATTGCTACCTCCAGCTGGAGGCAATTTAAAGATCAGAAGGACGCCCTTTCAGACGGCCCATTTCATTTTGGAATCCTTAGCCGCGTTATTTTATTTTCATAAATATGCTAATAAATTTACTATCTTCCGAAGGCAAACATTAGAGCCGCTCACAGCGCTGGTTCGCAGCTCAGATTTGCTCGTCGAAGAAACGCTAGACGGCAAAAAGAGTTGTTTCGTTTTCCACAAAGTTTCCACAAAGGAGGGTTCAACCTTTTCCACAAAGTTTCCACAATAGCCCCGCGAAATCAGGCCAAAAGCTGAAGTATTTTATACTTGACTCGAAAATTTCCTCGTGTAGAATCCATTACACAGTCGAGATCGCTTACGGGCATTTTGACCGGCAACTGGAAGTGGAACGATTGCGGTGACGCAGCGTTCGGGAGTAGAAGGAGCGGAAAGCCGCTACTCAAAAACGCCAGAGCCGAAGCCGAAAGGCTTGCGGGAAAGATCGAAAGATTTTTCCAGTTACTCGGATAAAAACGAGTAACGCCCCTCGGAAATGATCAACCGAACGGGTGCTACGCCGCTCACGTCGAAAGATGCTGAGCCTCGTTGCCGGGCACGTAACCGGCGGTGGAGGAAAAGCCACCACAACAAAAACCTAACGGCACTACGCACCCTCGGGTGCAACAAATTGTGAAAACGAATTGGGTGCTGACCGGAGCGGACTCTCCGCAGAGCAACTTCGGAATATAAAAATCGCGGTTCGAGTGTGTGCATGCTGGAATCGCAAACCCTTAAGGACACTTCGGTGTCCGCTAGGAATCAAGAACGTCGATCTGAGCAATCAGGTCGGCGTTTTTGATTTGTGTGCGATCACACTCAGCACTAGACGTTTTCATTCTGCTCAATACACCACAATAGAAGGTACGGCTTCAAGAAACTTCGGTGCCTTCGGGATGTTCCGTGTATTCCGTAGTCAATGCCTCGAAGGCGTAACCACGGAATGCACAGGACACCACGGAAGGACACAGACAAGTAGGAAATCAAACGCCCGGGTCCAATCGGAACCAACGAACAACCGAGCAGGCCGCGGCCAATTTAAGGCACGAGGCAAAACAGACCGTTATCGTTTCTACCTTCCAAGTTGTGTAGAATCGAGTTGTGTTTATAGACCGGGCGAAAATCAAGATCAAGGCGGGAGACGGCGGAAATGGCGTGACAGCGTTTCGTCGCGAAAAATTTGTGCCTCGCGGCGGGCCGTCGGGTGGAGACGGTGGAGTCGGCGGCGATGTTTGGCTTCAAGCCGACGAAGGTCTGAATACGCTCCTTCATCTTCGATACAATCCGGAACACAAAGCCGAACGCGGCCACCACGGTGAGGGGTCAAATCGCTCGGGAAAAGACGGCGAGTCAATCACGATAAAGATTCCTGTCGGAACCCAGATATTTAATCCGGAAACGAGCGAGCTCGTTTTCGACTTTACGGAAGCGGGGCAGCGATTTCTGGCGGCTAAGGGCGGTAAGGGAGGATGGGGCAATGCCCACTTCGCAACCCCGACGCGCCGCGCGCCGAAGTTTCATTACACCGGTCGGCCCGGCGAAGAAAAGGAATTGCAGCTCGAGCTGAAGCTTATCGCCGACGTCGGTCTTGTGGGCTTCCCGAACGCGGGCAAGTCGACGTTGATCAGCGTCATCTCCGCGGCCAAGCCGAAGATTGCCGATTATCCTTTCACGACTCTCGAGCCAAATCTCGGCGTTGTCGACATGGGTGACTTTAAGACATTCGTCGTCGCTGACATTCCGGGCCTGATCGAAGGCGCATCGGAAGGGGCGGGACTTGGCGACCGTTTCCTCCGACACGTCGAGCGGACGAAGATCATCCTGCACCTTGTGGACGTGTCGTCATTCTCAGAGCGTGATCCCGTTTCGGATTACGAAATAATCAATCGCGAGCTGGCAAACTACAATGAAGATCTCGCCCAGCGGCCGCAGATAGTCGTCGCGACCAAGATCGATGCTCTCGACGAACCGGAGCGTCTCGCGAGCGTTGAGGAACGAGCTCGGAAAGATAGAAAACGATTCTTTGCGATATCGTCCGTGACGCGAACCGGCCTCGATGAACTTGTCTTCGCTCTGGCGGGACTTCTTGGCGAAGAACAGCAAGTCGGGCAGGACGGGGATCGCCTCGCGGCCGATGCATCCTGATCCTTTCACGAGCTAAGTGACAAAGCCAAAACGAATCGCATTTTACGGTGGCACCTTCGATCCCGTGCATTGCGGACACATCACAGTGGCAAAACGTCTGCTCGACCTTTTCCGACTTGATGAGTTCGTTTTCCTTCCGGCATTTCACGCCCCACACAAACCAGAGCGAATGCCCACGTCCGCGTACCATCGGTTCGCAATGCTGACGCTCGCCACCAGGGATGAGCCGGGAATGTCGGTCTCGACACTGGAACTTGTCCATGGGCAAAAACGCTACACGGTCGAAACCCTGCCGGAGATCATGGCGCAAAACACTGGGAGCTCTGTCTTTTTTGTTATGGGCGCGGATTCGTGGGGGGACATCACAACCTGGCGCGAGTGGGAGAAGGTTCTGCTCATGACGAATCACATCGTTGTTACTCGGCCGGGTTATGAGATCGATTTTGATCACGTCAGCGACGAAGTTCGCGAACGAATCGTCGATCTCAGAAAGAATCGAGAACTCAACATATCTAATGATCCGCCGAAGATTTACATCACGGATGCGGTGAAACTGGACGTGTCAGCGACCGGGATCCGGGAGGATGTTGGCGAAGATAATCGCCTCGACCGGCAGGAGGACGTTCCGCAAGAGGTTGCAAAATACATCGAAAAATACGAACTTTATAGGTAATGGAAGAATTACAGGAAAAGTCCCTCCAGAGAGAGACGGTAAAGGTTGACCTCCCGCAGGCTCGAACTCCGTTCGACCAACTCGACCCGGAGCTGCAACTGGCTATCCAGTGTGCTGACGATAAAAAAGCCGTAAACATGATCGGGCTCGATCTCCGCGAGATCGCCAGCTTCACCGAGTTTTTTGTGATCGCGAGTGGAACCAACCCCCGACAGGTTCAGGCGATCGCCGACGAGATCAACGAACAGCTTAAGAAACAGCTCCGACGAAAGCCTGTTCGGATCGAAGGCTATACGGCGGCCGAGTGGGTGTTGCTGGATTATGGCGACTTTGTAGTTCATCTCTTCGATAAGGAAGCCCGCGACTTCTACGACCTCGAGCGACTGTGGCGGGACGCGCGCCGGGTCGATATTCCGGCGAGTGCTTCCTGACCTATGAAGCTTCGTTTCGTCTGGATAGGTAAGACAAAAGACAAAAACTGGAAGGCGCTGCAGGACGAGTATCTGCGGCGCCTTTCCCATTTCGCCAGATGCGAGGTAACCGAGATCAGAGAATCGGCGCCGCACGAGGGGCCGGATATTGAGGGCGAACGAATTGTCGGCGCGCTGAATCAAAGGACATTCGCCGTTTTGCTTGATGTGAAAGGCGATACGGTTTCTTCGCCCGAATTGGCGAAGAAGATTGAGGAATGGCAGAATCGGGGACTGCACGAAGTGTCCTTCATCATTGGCGGTGCCAATGGAGTATCTTCGGAGGTTGCCGAAAAGGCGGATATTAGTCTATCCTTGTCGTTTCTCACGTTCACGCATGAAATGGCCCGTGCCATCTTGCTGGAACAAGTTTATCGAGCATTTACTATTATTAAGGGGTTTCCGTACCAGAAATGACCGCTGCTAACTTAAAGAAGATCAAAGAAAGGCTCTTAAACGAGAGAGCTCTGCTGGCTGAAAAGCTGAAAGGCAATGACCTGTCCGTCGACGACGCGGAGACCCCGGATCCGGTGGACCTCGCGGTCAGGAACTATTCCAAGAATGTAATGTTGGCGGTTTCTGAAAACGAAAGCAGGCAGTTGGCTCTCGTTGACGAAGCTCTTCTGAGAGTCGAAGACGAGGAATACGGTACCTGCCAGAACTGCGAGAAAGCGATCAACCAGAAACGGCTGGCCGCCATTCCCTGGGCCCGCTATTGTCTGGACTGCCAGGAGCTCGTCGAACAAGGTTTGCTTGATGATGAGTAAATGCTGAGGATCCTCTCTGACTCAATTCTTTCGGTGTTATATCCGCAAGAATGCCGCGTCTGCGGCGACGAGGTGGGGTCTTCGGACGACGGTGTCGCTTGCACCACTTGCTGGAACGAGACAAGAATTTTTTCGGATAACGAAACGCTCTGCGACAAATGCGGGGCGTTTTTATTTGCGGGTCGCTCGTCGAAACCCGCCGTCTGCCGCAAGTGCGAAGATCATTCATACGACCATGCCTTTTCGATCGGGCTATACGAAAAAGGTTTGGCGGCGTCCGTGCTGGAGCTCAAGAAGGTGCCGCACTTCCCGGCTACGGGAAAGCGCTTGCTGGTCGATCTCCTGGACCGCTCGGTCCCGGGAAACACCGACGTTGTAATTCCGGTTCCGCTCTCGGCGCGGCGGCTGCGCGAGAGAGGTTTCAATCAGGCCGCGATCATCGGGAAGGACGTCGCGAAACACCTCGGCGTCGAGCTCGACGAGTCCACACTCATCCGAAAGGTCCATACCCCCATGCATCGCGCCGGAATGGACAAAAAGGCGCGGGCGATCACGGTCAGGAACGCGTTCGAGGTCGCAAGGCCGAACTTGATCGAAGGAAAGACCGTGCTTCTGGTCGACGACATTTTTACGTCGGGCGAAACGGCCTCCAGTTGCGCGAAGGTTTTAAAAAAGAGCGGCGCGGCGACGGTCAATGTCTTGACCATCGCACGCGCCGCTTAAGCCGGGTGTCCGTCGCCTACGGTGCTTCGTAACGCGGTATCGCGAGGTCGCCCGCGGAACCGAATTGGGTAAACACGTTCGCCCCGTTCGAACTGTTGATCCGGTACCATGTTCCGTTCGAAGGCCGGAAGACCGCGATGTCATCCAGTCCGTCGTTGTCGTAATCCCCAACCGCGGGGACGTCACCATTGATGCCCCACTGGGTGATCGAGATAGCACCGGTAAAGCTGCGTACCGCGTACCACACGCCGGTCGACGGCCTGAACACCGCGACGTCGGTACGGCCGTCGTTGTCGTAATCCGCCTGGGTCGGGATATCGCCGTTCGAACCGAATTGGTAAACGCCAACCGAACCGTCACTGCTGTTGATCCGATACCAGACGCCGGTGCTTCCGCGCCAGACGGCGATGTCGTTTTTTCCGTCTCCGTCGTAATCGCCGGCGACCGGCGTGTCCCCATTTAAACCAAACTGCACCGAGTAGGGTGAGCCCGAAAGGCTCGGAAGGATCCACCACGTCCCGGTCGAGGGCCGGTACACGGCGAGGTCCGCTTTCGCGTCGCCGTCGTAGTCGCCCGTGACCGGGATATCTCCGTTGGTTCCGAACGGAATAACCGTGACGCTGCCATCGATGCTTCGCTGGTAATACCAGACCCCGGTAGACGGGCGGAAAACACCTATGTCGCTGATGTTGTCGCCGTCGAAATCGTCGGATGCCGGTATGTCTCCGTCGACGCCGAACTGTTGAATGCGGTAAGTCGAGTTGGAGCTGTTTGTGACGTACCAAACGCCGGTCGACGGACGGAACACTGAGACGTCCGTCTTAAGATCGCCATCGAAATCGGCGGACGCTTTGGCGCGAGTGATGCGGCTGATGCTCGTTCCGAAGCATGCATAGAGCTCGTTGTTCTCATCCTGCCCGAACGAGATGATGTTGCCCGACGGATCCGCCAGGACCTGGAACGGGAGTGTGCCGGTGTACATCATTATTTCCGCCGTACAATAGTCGCTGAAAACGTACGCCCCAAACGGTAGCGAGCCCTGGCGGCCGCGATAGACGTAACCGCCCGTGATCGAACAACGGACTGAAGGCGACGCGCTGCTGTAATCAAAAACCGGGGGAGTATAGGTCACGCCGGTCGGCGGCGTTGTACAGAGGGCGGTGTCGTTGCCCGAGCATGAGTTCCCTTCCCAAACGCGCCAGCCGTAATTAAGGCCGCCGGTGATCAGATCGACCTCTTCCACGGAAAACTGGCCGACATCGCCCACCCACAAATTTCCGTTCTGCCGATCGAACGACCAGCGCCACGGATTTCGCATCCCGATCGCCCAGATCTCCTGACAAGTGGTTCCCGCAGTCGTGCTACCGCCATCGCACCGCGCGGTATTCGCGCCTTGAAAAGGATTACTCGGCGGAATCAAATACGGCACCGGCGAGCCGTCCGGGACGTTCGGATCGATCCTCAGCATCTTGCCGAGAAGCTGCGCACGATTTTGGGCGCGGTTGCCGGGATCGTTCGACGATCCACCGTCGCCCATCCCGATGTAAAGATAATCCTGGTCGGCCACGGTGGCTCCGAACTCGACCATGCCGCCGTTGTGATTGGTGAAGGGCTGCGGAATGATGAGCAGGATCCGTTCAGAATTTATATCTCCCTGGTTCGGATTCCCGGTAACGGTTTTATACTCCGCGATCACCGTCGCACCATCGGCGGCGCGAGTGTAGTTCACGTAGAACTTCCCGTTCGTATCGAACAGTCTGTGCAAGGTCATGCCGAGCAGACCTCGTTCGTCCCCGAGCCCGCCGATCGTCGGGATCTTCGAGGAAAGATTTATGAAATCCGTCGGAATGCGAGATCCGGGCTGCAGCAAAAGGATGCGTCCTGTCTGCTGGACCACGAACGTCCTCTTGCCGGCACCGGGGCCGTCATCACGATAAAGAACCGGGCGATCCAGCCCGGACATAAACGGCTGCAGCCGGACGGTGTACGGAGCCGGCACGCCCTGGCCGAATGCGTTTAGAAAAAAGAAGGCGGCCGCGACGACGGGTGCCAGATTACGAAGTTTCATCATTTCTCCCCCAAGTCCAAAATCCATGTCATTTCACCCGAGCCCGCGCAAACGCAGTCGACTGGTCGGGCTAAGCTCATTAATGCAGCAAAAATCTTCTGCGGGCGTTCAATTATTTTGTGGATCGCTCAATTGCGAAACTGTTCTGAGGTCTGCGTAAATTGTAGCGAGTCGAGATCGCCGATTGCAATGTTTAGTCGGGGTTCAGTTTGAAAGTCCTGGGTTGTGGCCTCGTTCAGCTCGTGTTCCGCGTGCTCGGCGCGTACCGTGATTGGCGCTCTAAGTCATAACGACGGAACAAGAGTAAAAGCCGAAATTCAAATCGACGCGCCGCGGAGACTCAAAGCCTGTATCGAACCTTTCGAGCTCTCAACTCCGCGTCGGGGTTGTCGAGGTTCTGCAGCCGCATGCTTACGTCCGCCGTCATGTCCATGTTCGAAGACACGCCGCGCTGCAAGTGGAAGTAGCCGGCAGCGGCGATCATCGCTGCGTTGTCCGTTGAAAGATGTCGCGAGGGAAAGTAAACCGGAATGTTCAACCGGTCCGCTGCGTTCTGCGCGGCTTCGCGAAGGGCCATGTTGCTGGCTACTCCTCCGGCCACGATGAAGGTTCGAGCTTCATGCTTTACGGCCTGGCTTTCCGCGGTCGAGATCAGCGCTTCGACGACGGATTTTTGAAAACTCGCCGCCAGGTCTTTTATCTGCTGGCCCGGAGAATCTCCGTTCACGACCGGCTTAATATCGTTTTCGCGAAGATGTTTCGCGACTGCGGTCTTCAAGCCGCTGAAGCTGAAGTCGGGCCGGCCGTCGGAAATCTTCGCTCGCGTGAATTTGATCTTCGCCGCATCGCCGTCCCGGGCAACTCGCTCGATTTCCGGTCCGCCGGGATACTCCAGCCCGAGCATTTTCGCGACCTTGTCGAACGCCTCGCCGGCCGCGTCGTCGCGCGTGCGGGAGATAACTTTGTAGAGTCCGGGCTCGGGAACAAAAAACAAATTCGTGTGCCCGCCTGAGACAATCAGCGCGAGTGCGGGATATTCCACCTCGGGATTTTCGAAGATGGTCGAGAAGACGTGTCCCTCGATATGATTCACACCGATCAAAGGGAGTCCGAGACCAAACGCGAGCGCCTTCGCGTAGCAAACGCCGACCAGAAGCGAACCGATCAATCCGGGCCCCTGTGTCACCGCTATCGCATCGACGTCAGAAAACTCAACTGATGCCTGAGCGAGAGCTTCGCGAACGATCGGCTCGATCTTTTCGAGATGCTCGCGCGAAGCAAGCTCCGGCACGACGCCCCCGAACGGCTTATGCATCCCGATCTGCGACGCGATGATCGACGAAAGAATCTCGCTTCCGTTCCGCACAACCGCGGCGGCAGTCTCGTCGCACGATGTCTCTATTCCCAAAACAAGCACACGTCTACTGTAGTCCGCGTGCGGTCGATGTAGCAAAGCTCGAACGGACGCACCACGACGCGGCGCGAGCGCTCCTGACCAGCAAGCGGGGTATCAAAAAAAGACCCTCTTCTTTCGAGGAGGGAGTCTTGCGTGGGGATTGGCGTGTTTTGTGGTTAGGTCTTGACGCGATCCCGGCAATCCGTAATTCGTAATTGAACAAAAAAAACGCCGCTTCCGAAGAAGCGGCGTTGAGCGTCAACCGACAAGGTCCTTTCAGACTAAATTATTACATCCCCCTTGTTCTGTCCCCCTTGAAATTTGTAATAATCAAACTCTTTAATTACCTGCCCGCCTGACGTTCGATCGTTGCCGGCGAATCCATGTTCCCGCCTATCAAACCCGAAAGAAATCCTCCGAAGAAAAGTATGGCCACGATGATCACAAATGCTGCAATGCTCGCCAGCGCCCAGTGAACTCCCCTGAACGATTTAGCGGTGTCCTCGCGGACAACATGATCTTCGCCGCCTGATGTGATTACCTGTTTCGACATTGCTTCTCCTGCCTTCGCTACGGCTGAATATTACGAATATCTAGATGGCAATGAGCGTGCCACTAGGTTTTGACGGAGATTACGATGAAAACGCAAGTGTTTGCTCGCTACGCCTGCATTGAATCAATGCACCGCGTCGTCAGCTACTTAACCGCCTGTCTCACTATGCGGCGAGTCCACGGGCTTCGACTCCGGTGAACCTTTCTGCCGAAGGAAAATTGACAGAACGACCAGTACACCGATGGACAGAAACTCGCTCTGCCAGTTCTGAAACGACTGGAACCAGAAGGTCGAGCTCTCCATGAATTCCAGCGTCGACAGTTGCTCGCTTCCATGCGCGGCGAGTTCGGCATTATGCGTTACCGCACCGGCCACCCCGTGTCCGATAAAGGACGCCACGAAGAAGAAAACGAGAGTGAGGCTGAGCGAGTTTTCATAGAGGGTCTGGACCGCTCCTCCGTGACGTACAGGCCATGGAGCATCTTTTGGCAGCATACCCTTTGGCAATACGTGATCGACGCGTTCGGTCTCCCCCGGCCTCTTGGAATCGGCCGCACCTTTTTGAAAAAGAAATACCGTTAGCAGAATGTAGGACGCCATTTGGAGGAATTCACTCTCCCAGTTCTCAAACAAAGCTTCCCAGAAATGTCCTTCACCGAGGTACTCGACGGGCCCGGCCGGAGCCGATCCGTGCATAACCTGGTCCTCGTTGAACTCATACCAGCCGGAAAAATATTGACCCGCTAGTGAAACCGAGAACAGAGCGAATAGCGTAAGGGTTAGACCATTTTCCCGAATGAATTTCATACCTTTCCTTTTAGGATTGCTATGTCAGCAAATTACGCGCCGAAAGCGGCTAGGAGGTGTCCGAGACGGGAAGAGCGACCGTCATGCCAGTTACCAAAGTCGTACCCGTTTCAATCGTTTAAGCCGCCGGAAGCGCCACGGCACCGGGCATACCACTTGCGAGTGGCGCCCATACTTGATGGAGGCGTAATCATGGTAAAGGAACCGTATGACAAAAGTATCGGGTCCGAGGATCGGAGTGCAGTAGCGGGAACGAAAATGTGGGCAGTGATTCTCGGGATCGTATTTCTTTTTGGTGTGGGTATGATCGTTTTCTTTTTTGTCGGGGGCAACATGCGAGGGAGTGGCGGCCTGAATTCAGAGAACACCGCGACCCGGCCTGCGGAACCCTAAACGCGCGGCGGCGTAGTATGGATGACATTGGGACGTTCGAGCTTTGGCGATACTAGATTGGCGCAGCTCGACGTCGCTGTATGGTGTCTTATGAAAAAACTATTATTTCTGGCGTGTCTGTTCTTATCAGCGTGTTTGGGTCCGCCGCCTGATCGATTTAGCAGTCCGGGCCGCTCCGCGAACAATCCGGAACTCCCGCCGGCTTCATCGGCGAACCACAACGTCGCGAATCACAGTGCGATGCCGCGGCCCCCGGCGGAGACCTCGCAGGGTGCCGGAAACGCGCCTTACGACCTGCAATTTATCGATACCATGACCGCTCATCATCAAGGTGCGGTCGATATGGCACGGCTCGCCGAGACGCGTGCGCAGCATCCGGAACTGAAACAGTTTGCCGCCGGCATCGTCGGCGATCAGGAGCGCGAGATTGCAAGGATGAAAGGTCTGCGTGACAAGCTGTTCGCCGAAAGCGCGAAAGCCGTAAACGACGGCTTCCCCGGAATGACACATGGCATGGGAGGCATGGATGTGGCGAGACTCGAAACACTGCGCGGGAATGAATTCGACATCGAGTTCCTGAAGCAGATGATTCCGCATCACGAAGGCGCGATCGAGATGGCGAAAGATATGCAGAAGCAAGACGCTCAATCGGAGTTGAAAGAGCTCGCGGGCGCGATCATCACCGCGCAGGAAGCGGAAATCAAACAAATGCAAGGGTGGCTGGGTCAGTGGCAAGAGCACTGAAATGCGGAAGGCGCGGCACAAATGAGCGCCGGAGACCCGCCCCCTCCAGCCGTCAAGAAGCAGGCCTCGAGATCTTAACTCCGGCCCCTCCGTTCCCCAGTCCGTACTCCCCATTCTGCCGTATTTCTGCCTTGCCATTTTTGTTTTGAACGTGCATCATGTTTTGTATAAATCCGCTCTCGCGTCAGGTTTTTGTGATGCGCTTCGTCTTAAACGGTTTTGGATAAGCTAGAGAGCAGGTCCCTTGTCAGTAATAGAAGTTGCTCTTAGAGTATCCGAAATCCGGTCTTCGTTTCGATGCACCGTTTCGACGCTTCTTTTGGAAAGTCCCGACAATCCGGGCAGATTAAAGATAAACATGTCAATGAAACTTTATGTTGGAAATCTCCCATTCAGTACGAGTAATCAGGATCTCAACGACATCTTCGGAGAGATCGGCGCGGTCGAATCCTGCAACGTGATCGAAGACCGTGAAACCGGCCGTTCGCGCGGTTTCGGCTTTGTCGAAATGGCAAACAAAGAAGACGGTGAGCGGGCGATCGCGGAGCTTAACGGCAAAGAGATCAACGGCCGCGAGTTGAAGGTCAACGAAGCGAAACCGCAGGAAAGCCGCGGTGGCGGCGGACGCGGCGGTTACGGTGGCGGCGGTGGCGGACGCGGAGGAGACCGAGGACGCGGTGGCTACGACGGTGGTGGCGGAGGCGGCGGAGGCTACGGCGGCGGCGGGAACCGCTGGTAGTTCCGGTCTGAACCGGGTGCGGTAGCGACCTGGGCATTTTATTAGAAAGAGGCTTCGTCCGATAAGACGAAGCCTCTTTTCTTTCCTGCACCGATAGTGCCGAATTCTTCTCGGCGAACAGTGTAAGTGCGGTTGTCCCTATCGCTCCCGGTCCTGGCTCACACGGAAATCTGGCTCAAGAAACTTTCACCCGCCCCCAAGCCAACCTCGAAATTCTCAGCGATAGTTTTTCCGATATCGGCGAGACTGGCCCGGGTTCCCAGATTCACACCCGCACGAGCCGACTTTCCGTAGACCAGCAGCGGGGCAAACTCGCGCGTGTGATCGCTTCCCTCCTTGGTCGGATCGTTTCCATGATCGGCGGTCATTATCAAAAGGTCGTCATCATTCAGAGCGTCGAGAATTTCCGGCAAACGCCGATCAAACCGCTCGAGAGCGCTTGCGTAACCTTCCGTGTCCCGACGATGCCCGTATAGCATGTCGAAGTCGACGAGATTCGAGAAGATAAGCCCGGTCGATTCGACGCCTAAGGCCCGGATAGTTTGATCGATCGTCTGCTCGTTGTTCTTTGCGGTTAAGTCTTCCGTCACGCCGACACCGTCGTAGATCGAGGCGATCTTTCCGACGCAGACTACATCCAGACCGGCGGCCTCGAGTAGCGGGAGCAAGTTCTCGCTTGGGGGCGGGACAGCGTAATCGTGGCGATTTTCCGTCCGCGTAAAATTATCAGCCGCTGCGCCGAGGAACGGCCGTGCAATGACCCGGCCGACCTTGTGCTCGCCGTCAAGAATCTTCCGCGCGATCTGGCATATCTCATAAAGCCTCTCGATCGGAATGACCTCTTCGTGTGCGGCGATCTGAAAAACCGAATCGGCTGAAGTGTAAACGATTGGCTTACCGGTTCGGACATGTTCCTCACCAAGCTGCTTGATGATCTCGGTTCCCGAAGCGGGGATATTTCCCAGGATGCCGGGAACATTGGCCCGCTCGACGAAGGTGTCCACGACCTGCGCCGGAAATCCATTCGGGTAGGTCGGAAATGCTTTTTTCAGGATGATCCCCGCCATCTCCCAGTGCCCGGTCGTCGTATCTTTCCCATTCGATAAGAGCGCGCATTTGCCGAAGGATCCCGCAGGAACGTCAACCGCGGGTAGGTCAGAAAGCGTCCGAATGTTTCCCAGGCCGATCCGTTGCAGGTTCGGTAGGTTCACCTTTCTGCTTTTCAAAATATTTCCCAGCGTGTCCGCGCCGGCATCGCCCCATTCGGCGGCGTCCGGCATTTCCCCGATGCCGGCGGAATCCAGAACCATCAAGCAAATTCGTCTAAATTTTGGTGTCATGATTTGAAGTGGACTCGTACCCGCATACTCCTAATTTATCGGAGCAGTGTAGCCTTCCCTTGCCCGTACCTGAGCTCCGACGGGAAGCCCCCGGAGCTCTACTCGGATCTTTCGATAACTGCCGTCGCGCTTCCCGTTCGAGGAATAGTAGCCGAGGCTGTACTTGGTGCCGATTTCCGCGGCAACACTCTTGAAAGCGTTTCGGGCTTCCGCCAGATCTCCCGCCGGAAAAACTTTTCCTCCGGATTTCTTCGCCGCCGAATTCATTTCGACGTCCGCAATCTCGTAAAGCTTCTTACTTATGGCAAGCCGTTCGAAATCGCCCAGATTGCAAAAATTGTACGTCTGCTCGACATTCGCCTTTGAGCCGAAGCTCCTATAGTAGCGGCGGATCTGCGCGACGGAAAAGCGAGTCGCACCCTCGCACGGACCGAGCAATCCTTCTTCGAAGAACGGCCGCGTATCGACCTGGATGAAGTAACAAATTACTCCCGACGCCTCGAGCCCTTCACGCGCCTCGTCGAAATTCGACGAGCTTGTAGAATCGACGCCGTCAGTCAGTGCGACCAACGCCCTCCTTCCGCGAAATTCTTCTTTTGGCGCTTTGCCGAAAACCTTTTCTACGATCTCGATGAGCCCATCGTAGTAAGGCGTGCCGTTGCTTGTCGAGACGCGCTCGAGGGCTGAACGCAGTACAGTTCTGTTGTCGGTCAACTCCGTCACCACGTCGGCCGCGGCAACTTTGCGATTTGCTTCGACCGCCGTCTTGAATGCGATTATTGCTACCCGATCGCCGGGCCGAAGCGAGTCGATAAAGCTCTGCGCCGCGCGCTGGATCAATTGAAGATCCGATCGGGTCGATCCCGATGTATCGAGAAGCAAAGCAACCTCGAACGGAGCACTCGTCGCCGCGAAATCTGTCACCTCTTGTGTTTTCCCGTCTTCGAAAACTGCAAAATTTGTCTGCTTGAGATTGAGCAACGGCTTTCCGGTTTTGTCGGTGACGACGACCGGGACGTCGACGAGCTCGGTCTCGACTTTGACGACCTCGTCTTCCTCGTTCCGTGTCGGCGGCTTGGTCTGGGCAAACGCCTCCGTCAAAAAACTCGAAGCCAATAATACCAGCAGACAAAGAGTTCGCGACTTCATAAATTTCTCCGCATTGTCGGGGATTCCCGTTGAGTTTACCAAAATCCGCGGGTGAAGCTAAATCTTGCAGGACCGGGCTCCGGTTGCCTTCATTTAGTTAGGCACAGGGCCTTACTGTGTTAATCTGTTGCCACCAAAATTACTCTGGGCAAATCCATATTCCAGATCTTTTGCGCATACCAGAACCGATCGGCTACTTCACAACTCAGCCGGATTCTGGGTCACACTTCAATACTTAGGGGAGATATATGAAAAACTTTCAGATGCTATGGTGCGTCACGGCACTTCTCGCCACCGGCACCTTTTTCCTTGCAGGCTTCCACGACGTTGAAGTCTCTGCGAACAACACTCCGCAAACAATACCGTTCAGTCAGGATTGGACGAACGCGGGATTGATAACGGTTAACGACGATTGGAGCTTGGTTCCCGGGATCGTTGGTTATCTTGGCGACATCTCGGCGGCGGCGGCGACCGGCGTCGATCCGCGGACGCTTTTATTGGATTACTCGGGCGTTTCGGCCGTCGACGTGATCGCGAATCAAACCAATCCCGACACGCTTGCCACCGGAGGCGTAGCGGAATTTGCGATCACGAACCCGTCGATCGCGTTGAACGGTTCCGGCACAGCGGATGCCCCGCACATCATTGTTTATTTAAATACGACGGGGCAGAGCAACATTCATTTTGCCTGCAACATCCGCGACCTGGATGCTTCCGCCGACGACGCGATCCAACAAGTCGATATTCAATATCGTGTCGGAGCCACCGGCGATTTCGTTTCGGTTCCCGGCGGTTACGTAGCCGACGCCACCCAGGCCGGTACGGCGACGCTCGTCACCGCAAGGGACGTCACGCTTCCGGCAAACGCGAACAATCAGCCTCTCGTTCAGGTCCGCGTGATAACGACCAATGCGGTGGGCAACGACGAATGGGTCGGTGTCGACGACATCTTCGTGACGGGTACCCCCTCGACTGTCGCCTCCGACGCCCCGCTCGATTTCAACGGCGACGGACGAACCGATTGGGTCGTTGTTAGGAATGTCGGAGGCGGTGCGTCGGGTCAGTTGCGCTGGTTCTGGAATATTAACAACTCCGCCGCCCCTACAGCGGCGGTCGACTGGGGATTGAACAGCGACAGATTGGTATCGGGTGATTTCGACGGCGATCTTAAGGACGACATCGCAGTATGGCGGCCGGATGCTGCCCTGTCCGCGGCGTTCTATATCTTGAATAGCGCCGGCTTCACCGTCCGGATCGAACAGTTCGGTCAGACAGGAGATAACCCGACCGTCGTCGCCGACTATAACGGAGACGGCACGGACGACGTTGCGGTTTTCCGGGCTTCGACGGGCACCTGGTTCTACAGAACGACCCCGAACGGAGCAGTGACCTATGTTCCTTGGGGGGCGAGCGGGGACACTCCGGCGCCTGGTGACTACAACGGCGACGGAACAGCGGACTTCGGAGTTCAGCGTCCGAATGGAGGCTCGGGAAATTTCTGGATCAGACTTTCGAACGGCACCGTACTGCCCGTGCAGGGTTTTGGCTTGACCAACGACGCGGTCGTGACCGGCGATTTCGATGGCGACGCTAAGACGGACATCGCGACGTTGCGCGGTGCGGCTGGCGGAATAGTCGAATGGTACTGGAGACCGAGCGGAGGCGGACCCGACCAGAGAGTTCAGTTTGGCCTGATCGGCGATATTCCTGCTCCAGGTGATTACGACGGGGACGGCAGAACGGACGTTGCGGTATTTCGTAACGGAGTCTTCTATGCGATGAGCCTCCCAAGCGGAGCTGTTTCGTACTTCTCCCTCGGAGCGGCTGGGGATCGCGCTCCGGCTTCATACAACACTCACTAGCTAGCAGTTGAAGAACGACAGAAGTCCCGGCCTCGAACCTTGGTTCGAGTCCGGGGCTTTGCTATGCCGGTGCCAAAACAGTTTTGGTTTCGACCGGGAGCTCCGACTTGATCCAGTCGGTTGTTCCTCCCGCGACATTTTGCACACTTGCGAAACCCGCGTTTTCGAGAAGGCTCGTGCCAAGACTAGAGCGGTAGCCGGTCTGGCAGATAACGAATGTCGGTTTCGAGGGGTCTAGCATTTCGATGTTTTGCGACAGAACGGCCAATGGAATGTTGACCGCGTTTTGGGCGTGGCCCGCGGCATACTCGCCCGGCTGTCTCACATCGACGAGCTGCGCTTCGTCGCTGCCGTCGGTTAATTTCCTTACCTCTTCGACGGGCACCTGTTTAATCACGTTCGATCTCCCATCATATTCGCCCATAAGAACGAAACCCGTGACAGTTTCCAATCCGACGCGTGCCAGACGCAGAAATGCTTCATCAACCTGTTCTTCCGTTCCTGCGGCAATCGCCAATGGCGTCCCGACGGTGATGAAAGTTCCCGCCCAGGTCGCGAACTTTCCGGATAACGCGATGTTGATCGCGTTCGGCACATGCCCGGCCCCGAAATCCCCCGCCGGCCGCACATCAACAACGACGCCGTCGAACTCGGCGATCTCGGCCGCGGAAAGTTTTCCCGGTCTCGACAGGTCCTCCATGCTTGCCGGCCCCGCAAGATTGCGTTCGGAGCTCTTCGGAAAATATGCCGGGACCTGCGGCTGATCGCTTGCCACGATCTTGATAAATTCTTCCTTGCTCATGGGTTGGAGAGCATAGTTTGTCGCTTTCTGCGCCGCGAGCGTCGACCAGGTCTCACTCGAAAGAGATTTCCCGCACAAGGAGCCGGCACCATGTGCCGGATAAATCTCGGTCTCATCCGGATAGGTGAGGATTTTGTCGCGAAGGCTGTCGTAAAGCATGCCGCCCATTTCTTCAGAGGTGAAACCCTTCGAGCCGATCAGGTCGGGACGCCCGACATCGCCGCAGAACAAAGTATCGCCGGTGAACATTTTGAGCGGTGCCTCGGCATCTTCTCCGTCCCGCGCGACAACGGTGATGCTCTCCGGTGTGTGCCCCGGAGTTTCGATAAACTTCAGGCTCACTCGCCCGACCCGAAGCTCGTCGCGGTCCGAGACCTTCAAAGTCGGAAAGGCGGTCGCGGCACGTAAACCAAATACGATTTGCGCACCCGTCTTTGCCGCCAGCTCCACGTGTCCGCTCACGAAGTCGGCGTGCGAATGGGTTTCGATAATGTACTTGATCGTCTGGCCGTTGGCGTCCGCTTCGTCGATGTACTGCCCGATGTCGCGCTGCGGATCGATCACCACCGCCTCGTTTTGCGAACCGAGATAGTACGACGCGTGCGCCAGGCAACCAAGGTAAAACTGCTTGAAGTTCATATCGCCTCCGTGTTTCGTGGTAGCTGTAAAATACACCCAACCTGAACCCATATACAAGAAAAGGCCTCGCCGAACATCACTGTTCGGCAAGGCCACTCTGGAACCGGTTATCAGTTAAACGTACTTCCCGACCACTTTCGAGATCGCGTCCCGCGATACCGCGCCGACGATGCGTTCCTGTTCCTGCCCGCCCTTAAATAGAATCAGCGTCGGAATTCCGCGAATGCCATAGCGCTGCGGTACGTTCATGTTCTCGTCGACATTCATCTTAAAGAAGCCTGCCTTTTCGCCGTACTCTTCCGCGACCGCCTCGACGGAAGGAGCGATCATTCGGCAAGGCCCGCACCACTCCGCCCAAAAGTCCACGAGCACGGGCCTGTCGGCCCCGAGAACATCCTTTTCAAAATTACTATCCGTTATATCTCTTGCAAAATTCGCCATCTGAATCTCCTATGTATTATGACTAAAGTATAGCGAAGCGTTATCGAACCGCAAAATCGCTAGTTAAAAACCCCTAACCCGGCGACGGTTACCTTGATGAACGATCTTCTATCCTGCCGCCCCGGCACGAACAAGGGTCGCCGTTAGGTTGATCGGCACCGCCGCAAGGGCTTTACTGATCGGGCAGCTTTTCTTTACCTCTTCGGCGATGCTTTGGAAATCGGAGTCATCGATCCCGTCGATTTCGGCATTCGCTTCCAGATCGATCCGGTTGATCTTGAAGCCTGCCTCGTCTTTGCCGAGAAAAACTTTCGCCTCCGCCTTTACCGAACGAGCCGGCTTCCCCTGCTTCTCAAGTGTCGCGTTGAGCGCCATCGCGTAACATCCCGCGAGAGATGCTCCAAGAAGCTCCTCCGGATTTGTTCCGGGCTCGTCGCCCATCCGCGTCGCGAATGAAAACGCTCCTTCAAACAACCCGCTACCGAGCGCGATCTTTCCCGCACCTTCGGACAAGCTTCCGTTCCATTCCGCCGTCGCTTTTCTTTCTGCCATAGTTTTTCTCCCTGCTATCTACTAACGCGTAAAACTCCGAAACTTACTTTCGAAAATCATATACCAGTTCGTTCGTCACGAACCGCGGGTTATTCGTCAGGTGCGGATAATGCTTGTCGAGCTCATCCAAAAACATCTCATAAGGCATATCGTCGAATGCCCCGTAATCGTGCAGGTACTCCATGAAAACGTTCCCCGCTCGATCATATTCCTGGAATATCGCATCGCGCCTTCCGTCGAACTCTATCGGCTCCACCCTCAGAAAGTCGCACAACTTTTTATTAAAAGCCGGCGTCGCCTTTACCCATTTCTGGTCAAGGTACATTTCAGCGGCACCATGGAAAACCAAGTAATCCTTTTCCAGCGCTTTCGCCAACCGCTCGGTCGCAATGTGATTGCGAACGATATAGAAACTCAGCCTGGACGGAATACCCACCGCTCTCGCCGACGCCGCTAACAAGAGTGCTTTCTCGACGCAGTAGCTGCGAGTCTTCCTCAGCACCGCACTCGCCTTCATCGCGTCGCGGCGGAGGTCCAGCAAATAAGGGTCGTATTGAAACCCGTCCCGAACCGCGTAGTAAAGGCTCACGGCCCGTTCGATGTCCGTGGCCGCACCGCTCGTATTCCGCGCGGCGAATTCCCGAACACTCTCGTGGTCGCTGTCCATAAACTCGGTCGGTCTTAGGAACTCTTCCATTCAATCAAACCCTGATCACTACCTTTCCAAAATGCGCGCCGCTTTGCATATATTGCATCGCTTCGCGGGCTTCGTCGAATTCGAAAACCCTGTCGATGACCGGTGCAAGTTTTGAAACCGCTATCGCCTGGAGCATCTCTTCGAACATCGTCCGCGAACCGACAAATATCCCCTGCAGCCTTACGGCCTTCATGAAGACCGTGATCGGATTGAAATCCCCCGGGCCGGTCAGGGCGCCGATCATCGCCACGTGGCCGCCGAGTCGCACCGAGCTTAGCGATTTACCGAGCGTGCCCGCGCCGCCTACCTCGATTACATGATCGACGCCCTTTTTCTGCGTCAACTCGAGAACGGCCGCGTCCCAGTCTTCACGGGTTCTGTAATTGATCACTTCGTCCGCGCCCAGCTCTCGCAGCCTGTTCTCCTTTTCGGCGGTCCCCGTCGTGGAGATCACGCGCGCGCCGAACATTCTCGCGAGCTGCAGCGCAAATATCGACACCCCGCCGGTGCCGAGTGTGAGAACCGAATGCCCGGCCTTCAAATTTCCGGAGACCGCGAGAGCGTGCCATGCGGTCAAGCCGGCGCAGGGTAACGTCGACGCTTCTTCGTATGAAAGATGATCCGGAATACTCACCAAACCTTCTTCGTCGAATGCGCCGAATTCTCTCAGCACCCCGTCCCACTGCGCCCCGGCCCCGAGCGATGTCCGCCGCTTTTCCTCACTCGTCTCACCGTCGATCCAGCGTTGCGCGAAAATCGGGATCACACGATCACCCACTTTCCATTTCGTCACGCCGTCCCCAACCGCAACTATCTCGCCCGCACCGTCCGAGAGCGGCACCGCCGGCATCTTCATGCGCGGATTATAAGTTCCGGTGGCGACCATCAGGTCACGAAAGTTCAAAGAAGCGGCCCGGATCCGCACGAGCACTTCTTTTGCGTTCGGCTCGGGCGTTTCGCGGTCGACGAGTGCGAGGTTTTCAATTCCGAATTGTTGGATCTCGTATGCCTTCATAAAATGCATCCCGCGAACTGAGCGTCTCTCATGAAAAATAGACAGGAAATATTTTCACTCGACTCGCTCCAGATCGCGGGAATGTGTTACTTATTTTTTCCGAGGCGCCTTAAGGTCGAGCCTGATCACAACATCGTCGCGGACCAGGTCATCGGCCTTGCCCGCGTAAACGATCCCAAAGTCTTTTCGGTTTATCGAGAACTCCGAATTCACCGTCACCTCGCCAGGTGTAACCGTGATCGTCGCCGGAAACGTAACCGATTTCTTCACGCCTCGCAGTTCGAGATCACCGGTAACCGTGTAGTTGTTCTCTCCCTTCGCGGCGTCGGGTTCTATCTTCGTCGAAGCAAAGGACGCCTTCGGATATTTCGCCACCTCAAAGAAATCGCCGGTCTGGAGATGTTTGGTCAAGGCGTCCGTGTCGGTGAAAACCGAAGATGCCTCAATGTCGACCTTCACGCTGCTCTCCGCCGGCTTCCCGTTTACGAGGTCGATCGAGCCGGAAAATTGATTGAACCCGCCCTCATGTTTGCCGGTCACCTTCGATCCCGTAAAAAGGACCTTTGAGTTTTCGGGCGTCACGGTCAAACTTTCGCCTTTCGCGGTGACGGGCGCGGCCGCCTGCGAATTCCCGGGTGTCGACACATTCGCGGTCAACGCTCTTGTCTTGTTCGCAGCCGGATCTTCGCACGCCAAAAGAAAACCCGAAAGAAACAGAACTGCCAAACCGAACTTTTTCATAAAAACATCTCGCTCCTCAAAGATTATTTTTTCTACAAAATTTCTACTGCATAAGGCGGTGAAGGAGCAAACCGAGGCGAAGGAACCACGGATAGAAATTCATCACTACCGATGTCCAGCTCAACACGAAACCCGGCGGTGCCGATATAGTTTCCTTCACGCAGACTGCAAATTCCCTCGACATAAAAACCTTCCCCGAATCGAAATAAACTTCCCCGGTTCGATAAACCTTTTTCAGATCCGCTCGATCAGTTCACCTTTCGGCTTTCGAACCTTCGGGAGAGAGGCAAGCCAATCATTAGCTGCGTCCCTGTAGCCGACCGCGGCTATGGCCACGGCCGAATAGTCCGTCAGGCCGAGAACCTCGTTCACCTTCGCGGCGTCGAATCCCTCCATCGGCGTCGCGTCGATGTTCAAAAGAGCCGCCGTTTCGAGTAAGAACCCGAGAGCGATATAAGCCTGCCGAGAATTCCACGTTTCGACGTTGCCGCTTTCTATCGACCTACTCACGGTACCCCTTACCGCGCTCTCCAGTCCTTCAAGCGACTCGCGCGTTTGTCCCCGGACTTCAGCGATCCGCTCCACGAACTGATCGACATCCTGCTCCGTCAACGTCTTCTTAAATGCGAAGACGATCAAGTGCGACGCGTCCGTGATAGCCGGCTGGTTATATGCGGCCGGCTTAAGCTTTTCGCGGACCACCGGGTCTGAAATAACGAGAACCTTATAAGGCTGGATGCCGAAGCTCGAGGGTGCCAGCAGGATCGAGTCCTCGAGGACTTTAAGATCCGCTTCGGACACTTTCTTCGACTTGTCGTACGCCTTCACCGCGTACCTCCACTCCAAACTGTCAATGACCACTTCGCCTCGAGTTAACTCTGAAATTGCCGTCTGTGTTCCCATTGTCCGTCTCCTTTCTGTAACTTGTATTGATACAAATGCAACCAAAAAAAATCAAACCTTCCCTTGCTCGACCATCTCGAACACGTTCTGAAGCGTGTATCGGGATAACTTTTCCGATATTCCTTTGTCGATCTCCCGCTGTATGCAGCCGAGGACCGCTTCGATGTTTTTCCCGATCGGGCACTCCTGGCTCGGAGCCTTGGCGTGCAATGCGAAGACTTCGCCGCAATTGATGGCTCTGTAAATTTCAGCCAGATTTATTTCATTCGGACATCGGGCGAGGCGCGATCCGCCATTGGCCCCGGTTTGCGAAACAACCAGCTTCGCCTGGTTCAATTGCCCCAACAGCCTTCTTACGACGACCGCGTTAGTGTTGACGCTGGATGCCAGATAGTCGGACTTAAGATTCTCGTCCTTCGATCTGGCAAGCATCGCCAGCACATGTACCGCCATTGAAAATTGACTGTTCGCCGCCATAACTGTAACAAGAATAGTTACAATTCATTTATATGTCAAGCGCTAATTTCAGGCAATCCGTTTCGGGCTGTCGTCCACGTCACCCATCGGAGCTCCTTTTGTATCCGGCGGCTCTTCGACCGGGTGCGGCGGCGTCGTGTCGGGCGGGACGGGAGTGCCTTCGTCATTTTGATCGCGCTCCACATCGCTCGAACCGCCTCCGTCATCCGCGGCCCCGGGTTCCTCGACGGACCCCGCATCCGGGTTATATGAATTAACGTCGGGGTTTTGTTCCCTCTGCGTGCTCGTCATTTGTTGTCTCCTTTTTTACCGAGATGTAGATGGCAAGCCCTGTGCCCACGGCAAATCGTAACGATTTAGAACATCACGTTCAGCCCAGAAGTGCAGCGAGTTCTTCAAACGATTCTTCCGAGATGATTTGAAATTGCCGCGACGGAGCTGCTGGGTGGAGCTTGGCAAACGTTAGGCTGTCACAAATTATTATCGAAGCTCGCTGGATCGAGTCGTCCCAGCCATCCTCTCTGGTCGAGCGAACGATAAGGTTTCCCGGATCGACCTTGGCGGCAAGCAGCATAATCCTGGCGAAAGAAAGGAAACCATCCCATCCGGAGACGACGGCGACCGTTTGGTCCGCCGACGGCCGCGCCTGTCCGGACATCGCGGCGGAAACGGAGCGGCCTTTCAGATATACGCATCGCTGGCCCCCGGCAAGATGTGGCTCGAGCTTCGGCTTTTCGTCGAGCATCGCGACAAGTATTGAACCCGCGTGAACTTTGCCCGACGTGAATTCTTCCAAAGTCGCACCGGTGATCTTCGGGAAGCGCTCGGCGAGCTCGTGAATGATGATTTCCCGCAGACCTCGATCAGATTCGACGACGACTAGCCCGCCCGTGTGTCCCGAGCGGCGCGGTTTCTTCAAGAGTGCGATGACCTCCGCCGTGTCAAAACCCAGGGCTTTCGCGGACGCGAGAAATTCCTCGGCGAGGCGTTCCAATTGCCGAGTGCCTTCGATTCGCGCATCCGCAGACTCCGCCACATAGAATCCGCTTCCCTTCTTAAACTCAAGAAGCTTCTCATCGACAAGCTTTTGGTAGGCCGAGCCTACCGTATTCGAATGCAAATCGCATCGGCGTGCGACTTCCCGGGTGCTCGGAAGCTTTTCTCCTATCTTAAGGTCGCCGGCGGCAATGCCGAGCGTGATCTGCACGATCAACTGTTCGCGAACCGGAACCTCCGAGTTTTTCGATATCCAGATTTTCACTGCACAGATAATAGAAAGACCGCGCGGACTTATCAAATCAACTTCCCCTGCCGTCAATGCCGGATTTGCCCTAAAGACGATTCCAGGTAGTGCGGGCGGCAAGAAACGAGGGCGCAAAAAAGCCGGAGTGATTCACCCCGGCTTTTTCCATTCACTTCGTTGCGATCTTATTTCATTCCCGCCTGCGGAAGCTTGATCTCTCGACCTGCTCCCAAAACCGAATTCGGCAGAAGGCCGTTATACTTCGCGACTTCTACGGGGTCGACATTGTGCCGTGTCGCGAGCTTCGCGACGGTGTCGCCCGCCTGGGCCCGGACTATCTGAGCAGATCTGCCTGCAGAGCTTCCCTGGTTTGCGGGACGCGAATAGGCGATCGTGTTGATCCTGTTCCCACTAACGGGAACAAAAACTTTACCCTTAGGCTCTTTCATTCCGGGGTTCGCGGCCATCAGATCCCCGACACTGACTCCCGTTCTATTGGAAACGGTCTGCCAGGTTTCACCGGTCACCGAGTTCGCGAGATTGGTGTTGTTGATCTTCGACGCCGGTATCCTCCTGAACACCGCGACGACGTCGTTCGCCTTTCCGGCCGGCACGTTGATGATATATGGCTCGGGCGGCGTCATATTGCTGCGGAGATGCGGATTCAAATACCTGATGTACTGAACACTTGTGTCCGAAGCCTGAGCAAGCAAACTCAAATTGGTCGATCCCGGAACCCGAATGCGGTCGTATCGAAGCGGCGGGGCCGGACGCACGTGACCGAAGCCGTATTGGGTCGGATTGTTCGCGATCAGGATCGTCGCGAGAATGTTCGGAACGTAGTTTCGTGTTTCCTGCGGCAGGTACGGATACGCCGCCCAGAAGTTGGTAACGCCGGCTCGGCGAATCGCCCGATCGACGTTGCCTTCGCCGCAGTTGTAGGCGGCCATTCCGAGCTCCCAGTTACCGTAGCGATTGAATAAGAATTTTAGATATCGCGCCGAAGCTCTCGTCGCCTCGTCGAAGCTGTTTCGTTCGTCGACATGTGCGGTCCGGCGAAGGCCGAAACGAGCACCCGTTCCCGGAATAAACTGCCACAGGCCGGAGGCCGCCGCCCACGAAAGCGCCGTCGGCTTCCATGTACTTTCGACCTGGCCGAGCCAGGCAACGTTCTCGGGAATTCCCTCTTCACGGAAGATGCGTCGAGCCATCGACATGAACATGCCGGACCGGTACAAACCCACTTCCATCGTTCCGCGTCCGCGGCCACGATAGTAGTTGATGTACTGCTGGATCATCGGATGGACCTGAAACGAGAATCCGAGCGACTTGTTTGCAACCGCGTATTGAATGTACTGGTATTGGGCCTGGGCAATCGGGTTGTTCTCGACCTCCTGCTCATCGGTGGTCAGCTCCAGTTTCGAAAGCTCGTCAAGGGGCGACGCTTCGAACTCCTGTGAGTTGAAACCAACCGTCGAATCCGCTAACGAACCGACCGACTTTCCACCAGCGGCCGCAAGAATCGCCGCATCTTTGGCGCTCTTAGTCGCGGGCTTGACCATCGCCACAACCGCGTCAGCAAGCTTAAAATCCTCGTCGTTCCAACGCCAACCGCACGACGCAGAAAGAGTTCTGAGCTGGGGCGCATTGGCATCGGCCGGAAATTCCATCAAGTAGATCGTCTCGATCAACTGCGAATAACACGACTGGAGCTTCTGATCTTTTTGAATATTGAGCGTGGAGTTCAGGAAAACTTCGACCGATTTGTCGAACTTGGCGCCCGATTCGGAACGCTGGTTCGCCTTCAGAGCGGTCAGGCCGTCACGAAAGTGACGTCCGGAATCTTCGAGAACCTTATTCACCTGGGCCTGAGCTTTCTCTACTTCCGGTGTCTGGCCGAAAGCGAAGGAAGCAAGAGCGAGAATTATTAGTGCAGATGTAGTTAAACCCTTGTATATGGCAATTTTCATTAAGCTTCGTCTATACTCCTTACGGCGTAACTTATAGGGTTAGGGCGAATAATAAAACGACCTAAAATACGTTGGCGTCAGAGTATTGAACGCCGGCTATGGAAAAAAGTTCCTCTTGATAGCGGTTCTGTGGAAAGCTAAACCATTCCAAACCTACCATACGAGGCGATGCGGGTCAACGTTTTGCGGCTTTTGCTGCGGGCTTCGCGGCTAGCAATGCCTCTTCGAAAACCTCCAAAACGTGCTCTACGAATACAAATTTCAAATCGTCCCGTACTTCCTGCGGCAGATCTTCCAGGTCACGCCGGTTAGGCTCCGGGAGAATCACGGTTTTGATCTTTGCCCGCCGGGCCGCGAGCAACTTTTCTTTGACTCCTCCGACCGGCAGGACGTTGCCCCTTAAAGTGATCTCCCCGGTCATCGCCACGTCTTTTCGGACCGCCCGCTGGGCTAGAACTGAGACCAGGGCGGTCGCCATAGTGATTCCCGCGGAAGGGCCGTCTTTCGGGATAGCTCCTTCGGGCAAATGGACATGAATATCGAAGTTTTCGAGCACGGATTCATCGATTCCCAGTTCCTTCGAGCGGGCCTTCGCGAAGGAGAACGCGGCCTGGGCCGATTCGACCATCACCTCGCCGAGCTGGCCCGTCAGCATCAGTTTGCCTTTCCCTTTTGTCTTCAAGGCCTCGATGAAAAGGATATCGCCGCCGACCGCCGTCCATGCAAGTCCGGTAACCGTCCCGATCACGTCCTTCTTGAGCGCACTCTCGTTGAAGATCTTCGCCTGTCTTAGGAAGTCTTTCAGGTTGTCTACCGTTACCCGGATGGCTTTGAACTTGTCCTCGGTCTCGGCTTTTTGACGCGCAACCTTGCGGCAAACCTTCCCGATCTCGCGCTCGAGCTGACGCAGCCCGGCCTCGCGGGTGTATTCGCTAACGATCTTTCCGAGAGCCCTCCGATCAAAACGGACATCGTCCTTTTCGAGGCCATTTTCCTCGACCTGCTTCGGTACCAGATGTCGTCGGGCGATCTCGAGTTTTTCTTCTTCGGTATATCCCGAGAGAGAGATGATCTCCATGCGGTCCCGCAGCGCCGGCTGGATCGTGTCCAGCACATTGGCCGTCGTCATGAACATCACGTTCGAGAGATCGAACGTTACGCCAAGGTAATTATCCCGGAAGCTCGAATTCTGTTCCGGATCCAAGACTTCCAGGAGAGCGCTCGAAGGATCGCCGCGAAAGTCTGCTCCGACCTTGTCGATCTCATCGAGCATGATCAGCGGGTTGTTGGTCGCGGCCTGCTGCACCGCCTGAATGATGCGGCCGGGCATCGCACCGACGTAGGTCCGCCGGTGTCCGCGAATTTCGGCCTCGTCATGCAGACCTCCGAGCGAAAGGCGGACGAATTTTCTGTTCAACGCTCGGGCGACAGAGCGGCCGAGCGATGTTTTACCAACGCCGGGAGGGCCGACCAGGCAAAGGATCGAGCCCTTCGGCTTCTCCATCAGTTTGCGCACCGCCAACGCTTCGATGATTCGTTCCTTAACCCGTTCGAGCCCGTAATGGTCCTCATCGAGGATCCGCTCCGCCTTCTTGAGATTCAGATTATCTTTCGACTGCTTCGACCAAGGAAGGTCGGTCATTATGTCCAGCCAGTTCCGCAACGTCGCCGTTTCCGCGGTGTCGGGGTGCATCCGCTCGAGCTTTTTCAACTGACGCAGCGCTTCCTCCTCGGCGTTCTCGGGCATTTTGATCTTTAGGATCTTGTTCCGATACGCCTCGACCTCTTCGAACAGCTCGTTGCCTTCGCCCAGCTCACTCTGGATCGCCTTCAATTGCTGTCGCAGAAAATATTCCCGCTGAGAGCGGTCGATGTCGGCGCGGGCTTGGGTGTTGATCTCCTGCTGCACCGTGAGAACGTCGATCTCTTTGCTTAGCAGGTCGTTCACGCGGCGCAATCGCGGGACGGGCTCAAAGATGTCGAGGACACTTTGCGCATCCTCGACCTTCAGTTCCAGATTCGACGCCGAAAGATCGGCAAGTCTTCCCGCGTCGTCTAGGTTCGCGATGATAGCGAGCACCTCGGGCGAAATGTTTTTGCCGAGCGACGCCGCACGCTCCATCGAACCGCGGACATTTCGGACAAGAGCTTCGACCTCGAGCGAGTTCTCCGGCGCGAGCGGCTCCGACACCGGAGTGTTTTTCACTTTGACGTAATCGCCTTTCGCATTTACGGAATCGACACGCGTTCGCGAGAGTCCCTGGATGAGGATGCGGATTCGGCCGTCCGGCAGCTTCAGCATTCGCATGATGATCGCCACCGTTCCGACCTCGTAGAGATCGTTCTGCTCAGGATCTTCCTTGTTCACGTCCTTCTGCGAAACGAGAACGATCATCCTGTTTTCCTTTAGTGCTTCTTCGACCGCCTTGATGGATTTATCGCGGGAGACGAACAACGGGACGATCATGAACGGATAGATCACGATGTCGCGCAAGGGCAGAGCCGGGAGCTCGGGCGGGATCTGCATCATGGGCTCGATCGCGTCTGACTCGCCAAGAGCTGCTGGGAATTCTTCGATATCGACCATAGGAATTTATGTTAAGCGCAAGGGCCGACGCGAGCAAGGAGGTATTCGAATCTGTGTTATCCCGAGGCGGATGTGACGAGGCGGTCGAGAAATTCTCGCTGGCGGTCGGTGACATCGACGAACTCGACCCCGAAGCCGAAGCCGTCGAGTATGTACGCGATCCTACCGTTGATCTGCATACTTTCGCCGTACGAGGTCGAGATCTGTAGCGCGATCGGTTCGTCGACCGCGGCCTGCGAGATCGTATCGATGTAGCAGCCGCCGGGGCTGATGTCGCTGATCCGCGCGTTGCGCTTACCGGACGCAAACTCGAGCTCCACTTCGCGGAGATATGAATGGCGATCTTCTTTTCGTGGCATATTTTTGGAAGATAAACGGCCGGTAGTGGCCTGATGTGAGTATAACTTTCCTCCCGCGGAGAATGTAGTGTTTTGTCCACCGGCGCCTGAGCAGCGCGGATAGGCCTAAATACTTTTCTTCGTTTTCTTGCTTTTTTTCAGCGGGGTCCGGGCCCGGACAAGATCTTTCAGCTCGGCCATGAATGCGGAGACGTCTTCGAACTCGAGATAAACGGAAGCGAAGCGGACATAAGCGACTTTGTCGAGCGACTTGAGACGGCGCATTATTATTTTGCCGATCTCGCTGGTCGATAATTCTCGGTCGCTTGAGTCCTGCAGCTCCTTCTCGATCTCGTCGACGATCGTTTCAAGCTGGATCATCGAGATCGGGCGCTTTTCGCACGCCCGCATCAATCCGGCAATGACTTTGTTGCGATCGAAGCCCTCGCGCTTACCGTCCTTTTTAACGACCATGTATGGGATTTGGTCTATGCGTTCGTAAGAAGTGAACCGGCGGGCGCACTCCAGGCATTCCCGCCGGCGCCGGATCGAGTCCCCGTCTTTTGCCTCGCGTGAATCAACCACCTTGTCCTCGATGTGTCCGCAGAATGGGCAGCGCATAAGCAGTTGTCAGTAGTCGGTAGTCAGTTGTCGGTTGTCGGTTGTCAGTTGTCGGTCGTCGGTCGAGTAGTCCGCTAATGAGTCGTCGGTCGGTTGTGTGTGCATTGAAGTCATGGGATTCGTATCGCGCCGGGTAAGTCCTAAACCGACAACCGACGACTGACGACTGACGACTGACAACTGACAACTGACAACTGACGACCTATAACTGACAACCGACAACCGGCAACGACTACTTCCTTCCCGCTGTATTTGGAGAATCGGATTCGATTTCTTCGACCGCGTGTTCGCTCGAGAGCAGGCTCCGAAATCGCTCAATACTTATATCCCCGTGCAGAAAATAATACAAACCAAAAAAGATGGCGGGAGCAAAATAAACGAGATGCATCGCGATCGAGACGGCCGCCGCATCTTCCTGACGCATGTCTTTACGAAGAAACATGAGGCTCGCGGCGGTCGCGGTGTGAAACGCACCGGCCGCGCCGCCTGGCGTCGGGATCACCGAGCTGACGGCCGCGATACCCATAATTACGATCGAGTCGCTGAATGTGAACGGCAGGTCAAACGCGAGTAGTACGAGCCACGTTGGCACCGAGATCGCCAGCCACAGCATGAAGGACCAAAACGAGACGAGCAGCATTTCCCGCCAGTCTTTTAGTATCTCGAGCGCACCAGACAGCTTTTCCAGGATGCTTAGGAAGATGAGACGCAAGCGTTTCGGGATATAACTCTTGTCCGTGACGCGGGCCGTCCACGCGATCACCCGGGGAGAAATGCGCTGGTAGATGACAAGCGCGACAAACCCGAGAACGACGGCGGCGAGCAATCCATAACCGACCGTTGCGACGTATTCGAACTCGGTCTCGCGCCCCACGGGCGGATCAAACCAGAGGAGGTTGATCGCGAAGAAGCATGCGAGCGCGGCAAGATCGAAAATACGTTCCAGGCCAAGTGTCACGAGAGCTGCCGACGGGCGTACCCGCGGGTCGCGCATCGGCAGCCACATCGGGCGGACGATCTCGCCGGCACGCCCAATAAGGAATATCGCGGCGAAACCCACAGTGGTCGTAGCAAAAAGCTCTTTCAGGCTGGATGGGGTTATCGGCTCGAGGAGCACTCGCCAACGGATGGCCCGAAGCAAATAGCCAAAAGATATGATCGCGGCCGCGTAACCGAGGTACCAGGGGTTCGCCTGACGAAGGCTATGGCTTACTTCCGGCCAGTTCAGATTGCGCACGAAAAACCAGACCAAGAGCGCAGCGAACAGGAAAAGAAGAATGAACTTAATGTACTTTCCCAAATCGATATACTTCCAGCAGCCGAGATAGAGAGAAAACGATACCGCATCAAAAGCTGAAATGCGAGTGCGACCGTCGCGGACGCACCGTCTATCAGATCCCCGGCGCCAGTCCGGCATCTCCTTCGTGTCCCGCTTTTGTTCGTGTGATTTCGTGTGGGTTTGTGATTCCTGTCTGGAATTTCGTTCCCCTGCGTCGAGTGTTTCGTGGTCGCTTTTAAAACACCTAGAAGGAAGGAAACTAAACAGCCTAAACAAAAGCGAAAGGCAGAACCGCCAAACACCAAACATACGAAAGCGACGAACAAAACGAAGACACGGAATCACACGAACACCAAACAGGAAGGCTCGGCCCCATTGAGCCGACATTGTGGGAACTTTCGCGGATTTGCTATCGTAAGCTAGCTTTGACAAGGCGGGCTGTAACAGCATTTCTCGCGGAGAGACGGTCATTTGGAAGCTTTAAAGGCTGCGATAGAAACGAACGGTGCGGAACTCGTGCGACGGGCGCGAGCGGGCGATGGCGTGGCATGGGAAGAGATCGTTCAGGCGTTCTCGCGGCGGATATTCAATCTCGCCTACCGGTTCACGTCGAACCCTGACGCCGCGGAAGATCTGACCCAGGAAGTCTTCATTCGCATCTACCGGACCCTCGACCAGTACGACTCCAAGCAGGGCGATCTGGCGAACTGGCTGATGCGTCTCGCGAGGAACCTGATAATCGACGACTATCGTCATCGTCAGCGAAATCCGCAAAACACGATGGCCGACACCGTCGATGATCACCAGTATCACCTCCGAGCCGTCGGGACATCCGCCCACAAAGAAATGGAGCGACGCGAGCTGGCGGCTCAGGTACAGGAAGGAATCGACAAGCTGCCGGCAGATTTGAAAACTTGCGTGATACTTCGGGACATCGAAGAGATGACTTATCAGGAGATCGTCGACGTTCTTCAGATACCGGAAGGCACGGTGAAATCCCGGATAAATCGGGGCAGGATCGAATTGGCAAAGATATTGAGAAGGATGAGGGTCGTGGCGATTTAATATGGACGCATCGAGAGACAAAAGAGAATCGGCCGGCGTAGATCTCGCTGAGAGTGTTGGTGACGCCTTGGTTGTTTCCTTCGACGGTGGTTTAAGCGTCGTGTGCGATGTGGTCGGCGAAATTGCCGGTGCGGTGATCGGGGGAATTTTCGACGGGATTTAAAGCAAGGGTTTGCGATGATGAGAGAGGAACTGGACAGGACGATGAATTGCACACGGTTTGAAGAGTTGTTGACGGATTACCTCGACAAGACTCTGGACCGCGCGACGTTCAAAAGCGTTGCCGAACATGCGATCTCGTGTCCCCTTTGTCACTCGCTTCTGAATGAAGTTAAGGGGGCAATGGCGATTTGTCGCGATCTGGCCGAGCCCCGGTTGCCCCTGACGCGCCTTGAGGCGAAAATTCTCGCGAGCACCGTACCGGATTCTTCCCTTCACTGCGCCGAATTCGAGGACTACCTTACAGATTACCTTGACGGGTTTCTCCCCGCTCAGGTATTTCATCGCTGGGAGCGTCATGCGGTCTTGTGTGATGACTGCACCGACCTTCCGGGCGCGGTCGTTCGCTCGCTGGCGGCGATCGTTTCTTACAAGCTCGATGAGATGCCGGTCCCCGCCGGACTTCACGCACGAATCTTACAAAGCACTATCGGAACGGAAAGAGCGGCTTCGGCGAAGGCATCGTTTGCGGATCAATTCAAGGAATGGCTGCGAGGGTTCAGCTTTCCGATCTCCATCCCGCAGTTGGCCCCCGTCGCGATGATGATGATGTTCGCATTCCTTGTTTTCAGCCAGACGGTTTCGGCCGATGGATCGCTAAGCGACGTCTACGCGAAAAGCTTTCAACTTGCCGAGCAAACCTACGAGCAGAGCGCCGCTGCCTGGAACGGTAAGGAGCCCGTATCGCAACAGGCGCAGGAGCCGATCACGGGAACCACGTTCGTAGAGGACAAGAAATAATGAATTGTGCCTATCACAGTCAAAATGTTGCCGTCGTTCAGTGTAACGGGTGCGGAAAACCGCTTTGCCCGGCCTGCGACCATCGCATCAAGGGATTTCCCTACTGCCAGGACTGTATCGTTATGGGTGTCGATCTGCTTCGCCAGCAAAATCAATCGAATTACGTTCCCTACGTCAAAAAGCGTACGTCGCCGCTCGTCGCTACAATTTTATCTTTTGTATGTCCGGGACTGGGCGCCGCTTACAACGGACAAACCGTAAAAGCACTTGTGCACTTTGCGGTATTCGTCGGTCTGTTTCAGATGGCGATCCTTACCGGGGGTACCCTGCTTTTCGTGTTCGGATTTTTAGGAATGTGGCTGTTCGCGGCGCTCGACGCGTGGCGTTCCGCCCAAGCGATTCGCTCGGGTCTGACGCCGGATGTGGCGGAAGATATTTTGGTGAAGCGCTTTTCCGGCAACCCGAAGCTATGGGGAATCGTTCTAACCGTACTTGGAGCCGCGTTCCTGTTGCAGACCGTATTTAATTTGCGGGGCTTGATGCGTGGTTTTCTGCCCATAATGTTGATCGGCCTCGGCATCTATATCCTTCGCGGGTATATCTTCAAGCCGAAGACGGAAGAGAAGAAATGGCAGGACTTTGATAATTCAAGATCTTCACCGACATTTGTCAGCGCATTGAGTGAGCCGAGATACAAAACCGGCGACTATGAAAGCCGGGACCAGTCCCGGCATGGCGGATGGCAGGGACGATGATCTTCGATTCGTTAGTTTAGGAGCTTTTATATGATGTTTTTGAAGGCGGCTGGAATTGGTGGCAGTATTCTCGCGATCCTCGCTCTCGTTATTTACCTGCTCAAGACGATCATCTCGCTCATCGCGTTTTTGACAGGGGCGTTGAAAATACTGGTAATTCTTGTATTCGTCGCCGTGATCGTCGCCATCGGATTCATGGTCCTGAAAGGCTGGAACGAGGCGCGGCGGAATCGCGATTAGCCTAAACAAGCACTGGTAGGGTATAATTGGCTATCGGCGGGCAGCCTGACACGGTTTGTCTTCCGATGGCTTCAAGCTTATTATCTAAGCATTCAACAAAACGTCGGTCGGGACGACTCGGCCACTTATCCCAAGGGTTAGTTTTCTATTAGACATTCAGGTTTCGCGTTAGTCGCTCGCGGCTATCTCTGCGTGATTCCATGTGATCGCGAACATTGTTCGAGATCAAGCAAGATCAACGAAAGGAGCTTAAAAGCATAATGCAGAGTTCGAGTAAGTTTTTTACTTTTCTTTTTGCACGTTCTTCCAAATCAAAAATTTATATTCGCCGGCTGGAGGTTTCGAAGAAACTTCTGCAGAACAGTCTGCTGAGCCTCGCTTTTATCATCGGTATTACATCATTCGGCGCGGGCATCTCAGGAGTTTTCAATCTGGATTTTGCCGAAGCATCGACCATCGCCTCCACCATCGAAACACGAACATTAAATCAGCTTTCATTAAATCCACATCAAGTTAGAACGATCGATTATTCACGTCCGGATGCTTCCGACGTTTACACCCGAAACAGCGGCGGCCCGGTGGACCTCGACAACATGGATCCCGAAGATGTCGAGATCGAGAAGCAGCTTCGTGCCATCCAAGCAACCAGCAGCCAAACGCAGATCCCGTCGATGTGGGCCCACATGGGCAAGATCAACAACGAATTCGGCTTCCGCCGTAATCCGTTTGGCGGGCGGACCTACGAATTTCATGGGGGAATGGACATCGACGGGGAGCGAGGTGACCAGGTCATCGCACCCGCGAACGGTGTCGTCACCGAAGCCGGCTGGAAAGGCGGCTATGGAAATATGGTCGAGGTCGATCATGGCAACGGGTTGAAAACCCGTTACGGCCACCTTTCGAAGATCGATGTCCAGATCGGTGATCCGATCACCCGCGGCCAAGTCATGGCTTTCGTCGGCTCCACCGGCCGCTCGACCGGGCCCCACCTCCACTACGAATTGCGTCTGAACGATCGGCCGATAAATCCGCGACGGTTTCTTCCCCCGGAAGCGACCGAATTGAAGAAGGTCAGCTAATTGTTTCCTAACAACCATTCATCTGAAAAGCGAGTCGAAATGAAGGCTCGCTTTTCTTATTTGATAGCGCGGCCGAAGCAAATTGGTTATACTCCGTGTTTGCCGTTTTTAGAATAAAATTTAAGGAACCGACTGGTATATGAATCAGAAGAAAACTGCTCTTCTCTCACTTGTGCTGACGTTCGCGGTGACGCTCTCGTCTGTCTCGTTCGCCTTCGCCCGCATGGACGAAGGAATGTACACGCCCGACCGGATCTCGTCGCTCGGATCAATGCTAAAAAAGCGTGGGCTCAAGATCTCTCCGGAAGAAATTTACAATCCCAACGGTGGCGGTCTCAGCGAAGCCGTGATCCAGCTCAGCGTCGGGTGTACGGCCGAATTCGTATCGCCGGACGGACTGATACTGACGAATCACCACTGCGGATTCGACGCCGTCTCGTCCGCGTCGACACCGGAAAAAGACCTTATCGAGCTCGGGTTTAAGGCCGACAATCGCGCAGGCGAGATTGCGGCGAAAGATTACTCGCTCACGGTCACGCAGCGGGTCGAGGACGTTACCTCGAAGGTCCGGGCCGGCACCGAGAATCTAGCAGGCGACGCGCTCGCCGCCGCGCTGAAGAAGAACACGGACGCTCTCAAGGCTTCCGAACAGGCAAAGGCTCCGGCTGGTTCGACCATCGTTATTCAGATGCTGAATAACGGCTACTTCCATTACCTGTACCAGGTCCAAAAGATCGAAGACATTCGCGTCGTCTACGCTCCGCCCCGCAACATCGGCGTCTTCGGCGGCGACCCCGACAACTTCGAGTGGACCCGCCACACCGGCGACTTTACGTTCCTGCGGGCCTACACGGCGCCCGACGGCTCGTCCGCAAAATACTCGCCGAACAATGTGCCGATGAAGGTCAAGAAATATTTGACCGTAAGTCTGAACGGTCTGAAGGATGACGATTTCGTATTCGTGCTCGGATATCCGGGCAGCACGACTCGATATCGTGAGGCTTCGTCGATCGAATTTGCGCGTGACGCCAACTACCCGTTCCTGTGGCAGTGGCTTCAGGCGCGCAGCGATGCTCTGAAACTGATCGGAACCACCGACGAGAAGAAACGCATCGACTTCCAATCCGACATCGCAAGCTTCGATAACGCCCGCAAGCTTTATTACGGACGTTCGATCCAACTTCGCCGGGCCGAGGTCGTTCAGAAGCGCCAGGCCGAAGAAGCGCAGTTCACGAGATGGGTCGCTGGTGATCCGTCCCGCCAGCAGAAGTACGGCAATGTCTTGTCGGAGCTCGCGACGATCACCGCTGAATCAAATCGATATGCGAAACGTGACGTGATCGTGCGTCGCATTCCGGATCCGCAGATGGCGATCTTTAGTCAGGTCTATGCGGCCGTCAATCAGACCAAGGCGATCGCCGATAACGAGCGCCCCGCAAAGCTCGCGGAAATTCAGAAGGCTCTCGAAGGCCGCGAACCGGTTTACGAGCGGGAGATGTTTGAGTTCTTCCTCCGAGCCTTTGGCGAGCTGCCCGAAGGCCAGAAGTTCGACTGGTACGAACAGCATTTCAAGGGCAAGGGCAGTCGGAAGGCCGCTGAGACTGCGTTCGCGGCTCAGGTCGCGGAGGGATCGTACTGGAACGCGGAAACGATCGGTGCGCTTTACGGGCCGCAAACGACCGAGTACCGTCCGGAACGCGACGACGTGAAAGCATTCGCCATCGCTCTGAAGAGAGAAAAGGACGCCGCTGCCGCTCGAGCCGCGGCCTTCGGGTCGAAGATCGATCGGCTCCGCCTTCTCTATCAACAGGGCATGGCGGAAATGAAGGGCGTAATTCCCTACCCGGACGCAAACCTGACGCTCCGGTTCGGCTACGGAAACGTGAAAGGCTACAGCCC
>DATLCA010000067.1:0-3746 GCA_035526605.1 Pyrinomonadaceae bacterium
ACTCTTTGCTCTTGCCGAACGGCGACACCGCATTCTTTTTTTCCGATTCGTACATCGGTGAATCGCCGCGAACGAAGGGTGACGGATCGGTCACGCGTTCGTCGAACGGTTTGCGCACGACCGAGATAAACTGCCCGTCACCGACCTGCGATCCGCCGGCTTCGTTATTCAATGCGCGGAACAGCATCGTCGTTCTAGATCGGGAGCGAACGCACATGCGTCTGCTCGCGGGACCGACGAACGAGAACGGCCTCTCCACATCCTATTTCAAAGATCCGTCGGCGAGCCTTAACTTCTGGATGGGCGGCGCAGTCCTTCTGCCGAAAAGGGGTAGGACATCGCAGCGCATCTTCATATTCCTGCACAAGTTCGACTCGAAACTCGCCTTTCACGGTGCCGCTGTTGCCGAGCTCGATTCGAAAACGCTCGCGATCAGAAAGATAGTCGAGATAAATAATCTTCCCAACCTAAGCATTCATTGGGGCACGGCAATGATCGAGGATAACGGCCATCTTTACATCTACGGCAAAGGAACGCGTGCGGGACGAAAACAGATGTTCGTCGCGCGGACCAGCTCAGGCGCGCGGATCGAGCAGCTCGCCGATGTTTCGAGATGGGCGGCGTGGGATGGACTGTCGTGGTCGAACGATCTGACCGCGGCCGTGCCGATCATTCCGGAGAAGGACGGGATCAGCGACGAGTTCAACATTGTTCGATTTAAGATCAACGGCCGAACCACATACATGTTCGCCGGGATCGATTCGACAGTTCCATGGGGATCATGGCGCGACATCACGCTCTATTCTTCCTGCTCGCCCGCCGGCCCGTTCACCGGAAAGCATGTCGTATACGCGATGCCGCAATCGAACTCGTTCACTGTTCCGGGCCTGGCTCCGGGTGTTAAGTTGAAGGGACATCTCGTCGTTTACAACCCGCATATTCATCCGCAGTTTTCAGAATCAGGGCGGCTATTGATCTCATACAACCTGAATCGGACGCACAACTCAGACACGATCTTTATCGACGGATATCGTCCGCGATTTATATATGTCCCGATCGCGGGGCTAAAATAGTTACAAATGAAATTCGTAGTTTTTAGAAATCCAACAGCGCAAAATCGGTCGTACGCAAATTATCGCATCGGAGCGATGCTCGACGGCGAAACGATCGCAGATCTGACACCGTCCGTCCTTCCGCTCGGACTGACAGCGGACGAAGTCCTGCGTTGTTACGACCTCGATACGGAGTTTCTAAAGTTTGCGACCGAGGCCGTCACCGGCGGTCAACTCCCGATCGTCAACCGCGACGACGTGACCCTCGAAGCCCCGGTGCCGAGACCGTCGAAGATCATTTGCATCGGTCTGAACTATCTCGACCATGTGAAAGAAAGTGGTGCCGAGATCCCCAAATCGCCGCTGATATTTTCGAAATTCAATACATGTGTCACCGCTTCCGAGACGGCGATCATGCTCCCGGTCGGGAGCGAGCAGGTCGACTTCGAAGCCGAGCTCGCGGTGGTGATCGGCCGTCGCGCGAAGAATGTCGATCTTTCAAAAGCGATGGATTATGTTTTCGGATACACCAACTTCAATGACGTCTCCGCCCGAGACATGCAGTTCGCGGATGGACAATGGCAGCGAGGTAAATCGTGCGACACGTTCGCGCCGTTCGGCGAGTTCGTCGCGACGAAAGACGAGATCCCGGATCCCCATTCGCTGCGGATCCGGTTCCGCTTGAACGGGGACACGATGCAGGACTCAAATACCAATCAACTCATCTTCAAGATCCCCGAGCTTGTCGAATATCTTTCGCGTTCGATAACTCTCGAGCCCGGTGATGTGATCGCCACGGGGACACCGCCCGGTGTCGGTTTCGCACGAAAGCCGCCCGTGTTCTTGAAAGACGGTGACGTGTGCGAAGTGGAGATCGAAGGACTGGGAATCCTGATCAATTCGGTGGTGAAATAATGTTTGATCTCTCAGGCAAGAACGCTCTCGTAACGGGTGCTGCGTCGGGCATTGGCGAAGCGACAGCTCGCACGCTGGCTGCGGCGGGTGCAAAAGTTTATCTAGCCGACATCGATTTTGGGCGCGGGGTTCTTATCGCCGACGAGATCGTCGATCAAGGATTTGCGGCGGAGTTTATCGAATTAAATGTCTCCGACAAAACGTCGTGTATGGCCGCGGAATCGTACGTCCGAGATATCGACGGGAGGCTCGACATTCTCGTAAACAATGCGGGGATCGGCCACGTCGGTACGATCCTCGAAACGACATCCGACGACCTCGATCGCCTCTTCGCCGTAAACGTCCGCGGAATGTTCGATCTGACGAAAGCTTTTATCGGCGGGATGATCGATCGAAAGCATGGCGTGATCGTGAACGTGGCATCGATAGGCGGCGTGGTCGCGATCCGTGAACGACTCGCATACTGTACGACGAAATTCGCCGTCGTCGGATTTACGAAATGTCTGGCACTCGATCACGCGCTGCAAGGCATTCGCGCAAACTGCATCTGCCCCGGCCGCGTCGAGACCGAGTTCGTAAAAAAACGCATCGCCGAATATCCCGATCCTGAAAAGGCATATCGCGAAATGGCTGCGACACAGGCGATCGGCCGCATGGCGAGTCCGGACGAAATCGCCGCCTGCGTTCTATATCTGGCGAGCGACGAAGCGGCGTTCATCACCGGAACCGCTCTCGAAATTGATGGCGGTTTCAGTGTGGGGAAATGAAGAATCACCCCGATGTTTAGCTAGATCAATAATGGCGGTTGCCGCGGATAACCGGCTTCGCGTAACCACTCCATCAACGGCGTAGTGGCTTCGCTCGCAATTCATGAGGCTGTCTGAAAGGTGGCCGCATGATTTTTAATTGCCTCCAGCTTCACCTCTTATCAATTGCCTCCAGCTTTAGCTGGAGATGGCCAGCAACAAGGAAGGCTTCAGCCGAACAAAAATAAAAAAACAATCATCCTTTCAGCTTCAGCTCATTGGGCTAAAGCCGAGAGGAATGCTTTTTCTCCCTATTCGGCTAAAGCCTCTTTCTCCAATCCGTCCACTAGCTAAAGCTAGTGGCAATTTAAAAAGAAATTTCGCAACGAAATAGCAGGAATGGCCATCTTCAGGCTCCGCCAGGAGCCGGGACGTTTCCCCATCTAGCGCCACCGCGTGGCAGGTTGATTCTTTGCCTCATCGCACCGTACGAAACGTTATTGGCGAACCCGAAGCCTGACCTTAAAACTCACATCTTTCACCGGCTCTTTCGTCGAAATTGCGAGACGAACACCGCGTTGTTCACGCTCTCCTTTGTCGACACTTCCGGGGCGGCCAGGGGCGGTTAGGAAATTAGGGCCGATCGCACTGTCGTACGACTTTGGTTCAAGGAACTCCGCAAAAAGCTGCGCACCTTCAAATTCAAACCCGCCGTTATTTTCAACGATCGAGCTATCGCTGTGAAGATACGATGTGACGATCTGAGGGCGATCTGTTTTGATCGAATCTTCGATCAAGAATTCGCCCGGGGCCTTAAAGCTGAACCGTCTGACGAACCCGACCACACCGACAGATGGTTCGTACGCGGCGGCGAGATCGGCGGTCAGCGACGCGCCGCTGTCGCTCATCTTCACGTCCCGCATCCCGATCTTGTTTAGTGAGTCGTACGGCACCCCGGCAAAAGCATCGTGCCCTTTACCTTCACGCCCCTGGCCTACGCCGCCGATGACAACCGTGTTGTGATGTTCGGTCA
>DATLCA010000068.1:0-2031 GCA_035526605.1 Pyrinomonadaceae bacterium
TCAACGTCTTGTAAAGTTTTTTCCGGGATCAGCGGTTTGTTGTTGTCGTCTAGTGAGTACGCGACACCGTCTTTGTCCAGGCCGAACGTGTGAAAGCCGCCTTTGAAATTTCCGCCTAGGACTTCTTTGACGACGTCGTAGACTGCGTTGTCGACCCGCTTCACCATCGACGTTAGGACGAAGCCGGGCTTCACGCCGTTCTGGTTCGAGTCGACGCCGATGACGAATTTGTTGGCTTCGCCTTGGGGGTTCTTGCCGTACTGTTCGACGGCGTCGAACACGCCGAGGCCCGAGTTCCCCGCAGCGGTGAAGATGACGTCGGCGCCCTTTTCGATCTGGGCGAGGGCCAGTTCTTTTCCTTTGCCGGGATTGTTCCAGGCCCCGTCGGTGACTCCGACGTAATTCGAGATTAGGACCACTTTCGGATTTACCGATTTTGCGCCTTCCTCATAGCCTTTTTGGAAGCGATGGATCAAACCGATATCCATCCCGCCGAGAAAACCAATCACACCGGTTTTCGATTTTTCTGCGGCGATCATCCCGACAAGATATGAGCCTTCGTGCTCGCGGAAAACGAGCGACGCGACGTTCGACTTGGGCGTCTTTTCGTCATCTTCCATGATGACGCCGTCGATGATGGCGAACTTGATGTCGGGATAATCCGTAGCGACACGTTTGAGGATCGGACCCTGCGCAAATCCGACACCGATGATGAGGTCGAAGCCTTTTTCGGCGAACGCGCGCATGGCGGGTTCGATCGACGTTGGATTTCCGGGCTCGACGTCATAAAGACAGATCGGCATGTCCTGCTCCGCACGCTGCACGCCCTCCCATGCCGCGGCGTTGAAGGACCGGTCGTTCTTCCCGCCGATGTCGAAGACGATTCCGACCTTCATCTGACACCCCTCGCGGCGGGCCTCAGTCCGACTCGCGCACGACGAGAATATTCCAGCCGACAAAACAAAAAGGCAGAGAATAGAAAGATGTTTAATTCGCATTTTCGAACCTAGATTACAGGCATTGGATGGATTGGGCAAGGAATGCGTTGGGTGAATTGTTCGAGTTCGGCGTTGCTTTGACAGTCGACGGTTGTGTCCCCCCTCCTGTTGAGGAGGGGGGCTTCTACTACCTAATTCCCTTCTTCAACAACTGCTCTTTCAAAGCCTGGGCGACCGCCGTGTCGAATCCATTTACTTTGCCGCGCTTCTTTTGCTCGGCGGCGATGAAATCGTCACGCTGTTTCGACATGGTAAGGATCTCCGCACGGATCGCTTTGCGTTCGGCGATGCGCTTGTCGATCTCTTTCTTCCGCTCGGCTACAGACATTTTCTGCATCTCCTCGGGAAGGTTTTCGGTTTTCACGTCCTCGATCTTCACCGACCCGTTCTCGATATCCTGGACAAGATCACCGTCGTATTGAAAACTGTTCACGGCCTTGTTCACCGCCCGCTCCGCCTGCGCGCCCATTACCGCCCTGCTCTGGATCCGAAGCTCGGAAATTTGCTGCGCGCTGACGTTGGCGTCGCGGTCCTTCTTCACCCCGTAGGTCACATATGTCTTTCCTAACTTGTTCGCAAGATCGGCAAGCTTCGAATCGTACGGGGTCGCGATCGCCTGAACGCCGCCATCCTGTGCGATCGCGAAATATTTTCCTTCGCCGCGAACGGCGATCGATTGCCAGATCTCTTTTGTGCCGTCGAGCGATCCGCACTGGATCGTATTTATGATCATGTTCTTTCGCACCGCCTCGGCCGTCGTCACGAGAACATCCGGCTCCTGCTGATAACTTTGCGGCGGCGCGTCGCCGACGAGAAACACTATCTGGGCGAGATTATTCTTCGCGGCCGACCAGCCGGAGTTTCTGACTCCCTCCGCGAGCGCCTTCCGAACATTCTCCGGCGTATCCCCGCCACCGTCGGCGCGGTAATCCATAAGCGTCGTGTAAACCTTGTCCAGATCCTCGGTGATCGGGAGCAGCTTGGTGACGTATTCGTCCCCGTTGTCGCGATATGCGACGAGGCCGACACGAAC
>DATLCA010000069.1:0-1424 GCA_035526605.1 Pyrinomonadaceae bacterium
AGAACATCAGAAATCTGGCTGTAATCGGACACGGCGACGCGGGTAAAACCCAACTGGTTTCCTCGCTGTTGCACGTGTCCGGCACATCACCACGCTGGGGTAAGGTCGACGAAGGCACGACCGTCACCGACTACGAAGAAGATTCGATCGAACGAAAAGTTTCCCTCAACAACAACTTCGCCCACCTCGAATACAAAGACACCAAGATCAATCTCATCGACACGCCCGGCTACGCCGCGTTCGTGTCCCACGCTCGTCCGGCTCTTCGGATCGCGGACTGCGCGCTCGTGGTTGTTGACGGTGTGCATGGGATCGAGGTCCAGACGGAAAAGACCTGGCAGTACGCGAACGAGTTTTTGCTGCCGCGGTTCATGGTCATCAACAAGATCGACAAGGAGCACGCCGATTTCGGCCACGCACTGGAAACGGCAACCTCAAGCTTTGCCCGGTCGATCGTTCCGTTCACGCTGCCGATCGGTTCCGAAGGAAACTTTCGCGGTGTCGTCGACGTGGTCCACCAGAAGGCTTACGAGTTCGACGAACACGGCAAAGCGACAAGTATCGCCATCCCGTCCGAAGGCAAAGATATTTTCGATCGCACGCGTGAGCGGCTGATCGAGATAGTCGCCGAATCCGACGACGCCCTGATGGAAAAATATTTTGAAGACGGCACTCTCCCGGAAGAGGACATCTATCCGAATCTCGCCAAGGCGATTGCGAAGAGCAAACTGTGCCCGGTCTATGCGGTGTCGTCGACCAATCTTGTCGGATTGCAGATCCTGCTCGATCACCTCGTAGAGTTTGCCCCGAATCCGGCGACGCACGAAGCCGAGTACGGCTTCGCCGATGCCGACATGACGGGCGACCGCGTCAGCCGCAAATACTCGAACGACGAGCCGTTCTCGGCCTACGTTTTTCGCACGATCGCCGACCCGTTCGCCGGACGCATCAACGTCATGAAGGTCGTTAGCGGGAAGATCGGAAGCGAAGCTACGGTGTGCAACTCGAGCCGGGATACGCAGGAGAGACTCGGCGCACTCCACGTGATTTCCGGGAAAGTTCTGGACAAGGTCAACGAAGCGCAAACCGGCGACATCATCGCGGTCGTGAAATTGAAAGACACTCAGACGGGCGATACGTTGTGCGATAAGGCGAAGCCGATCGTCTACCCGAAGGTGGAGTACCCCGAAGCCGCGATCGCGTTCGCGATCGAGCCGAACTCCCGCGCCGACGAAGACAAGATATCTGGAGCCCTGCACAGAATTCTGGAGGAAGACCCGAGCCTTCATTTCGATCGCGACCCGCAGACGAAGGAATTCATTTTATCCGGGTCCGGTCAGCTACACATCGAAACGGTGGTTGCGAAATTGGCGAAACGATATCACGTCGAGGTCGCTCTTCACCCGCCGAAGGTCCCGTACAAG